>CAYQBP010000034.1:0-6191 GCA_964415745.1 uncultured Eubacteriales bacterium | reverse complement strand
GGCACGTCCTTGCACCGGGGGCAGGTGGATTGCGGCTCCGGCCCACGGCAACAGCAGTTGGTGAAGTTTTCCGAATAGCTGATGTCAAAATAACCGGCCAGTCCGGGGACCTCGCGGAAAATGTATTCCATGGAGTCCTCCAGATAGTGCTGTACCTCCGGCAGGGAGGTGCACAGGCAACGGAACACCTGATATTCGGCGCCCTTGAGGTGGGGGAACTTTTCAAAAAAGCTGTCCGGTTCGGGGCGCGGCTCGTTGATGTACAGGTACACGCCGATGCCGTATTTGGCGGCACGCTTGACCAGACGGCGAAGCGATTCCAGTCTGCCGGGACGCGCGGCGGCGTCCTCCGGGTGATCGTCCCACGGATTGGGGGCGAGCTGGCGGAGTAATGCCTGTAGCCAAATGGCGTTTACGCCGTCGGCGGCGTACTGAGCGAGCAGTGCTTCGGGATAAGAATCCTGTGCGTCGCCGGCCAGCGTGTCGCCGTACAGGGCGAAGTAGGAGTAAATCAGGCGCAGGGAATCCTGCTGCGGAAATTTCACCGGTGCATCCTGCGGCGCCTGCGTGTACGGGGCCAAAAAGTCAAAGGCGTTTTCCGCCGGGGCATCGATCTTACGCACCAAGGCGGCGATCTCGTCCAGACGGGCTTCGACCTCGGCAGGATAGGAGGGCGCCAGGAACGGCCGTTCGACCACCGGCTTCAGCGAGCCCATTTTGTCCCACATGAAGTCGTCCTCGCGCAGGGTGAATTCCAGCTGCTCGTCGGTCATATCCAGCAACGCCAAAATCTGGTCGTAGTCGCACAGGTTCCAGTTGTTGCGGATGATGGTGAGGAAGCCGCGCTTGCGCCACAGCGGCGAGACGGTGGGGTGCGGATCCAGTCCCATGCGCTCCGCCGCCCGGCAGACCGAGGCTTCGTCGGTGTCCAGTGCCAGCGCAATGCGCGCCGGTGCCACCAGGCCCCAGTTGCGCCAGATCACGGCGAAGGCCGGAGCCGGAAAGTGCGGGTATTTTGCAGAGGGCTTCCCTTTGGGAAGAAAACAAGCATCCATAATATGAGCCTCCATCATAGAGTGACCAGCCCCCAGACATCCGCCGGGGTTGCCTGAGGGCTGTGATTATGTTCGGGTACGTTGCGGATCAGACGTCCAGTTCGTAGATCGTGCCAATCTTGCCGCCGGTGGACTCGCAACCGTTTTCGGTGACGACGATGCCCTTTTCCCAGCGCAGACCGAAGGTCGGACCGGAGATGAAGGTGTCGACCTGGAAGGTCATGTTGGGCTGCAGCACGTAGTCGGAGGTGGTCTCCATCCAGGGAGCCTCCACCTCGATCATGCCGGTGCCGTGGCAGGGACCGTAGACGTAGGCATCCTTAAAGCCGTTGTCGCAGTACAGCTTGTAGAAGCCCTTGGCGACGTCGGACGCCATCACGCCGGCCTTGATCTGATCCACCGTCCAGTTGTGAGCCTGCAGGCAGAACTCCACATAGCGGCGTTTCTCGTCGGTCAGCTTGCCGAGGCAAACGGGCAGACCGATGGAGGGGGAGTAGCCGTCGATTTTGGCAGACAGGTTCAGCTGAATGATGTCGCCCTTGCCGAGGGTGCGGTAGCTGGGACGGGAAATGGCATGGCGGGTCGAAGCCTCGCTGAACACGTACATCGGCAGGCCTTCGTATTCGGCGCCGTTTTCATAGATCACGCGCTGAGCAATACCGACCATGGCCAGCTCAGTCACGCCGGGACGCAGGTTCTTGATGACCTCCTGCGTCGCCAGATCGACGATGCGGAAGCCCTCGCGAATGCAGGCCAGCTCGTTTTCCGATTTGATCTGGCGCAGGGAGACCATGATCTCCTTATCCTCGATGATTTCGGCTTCGGGATAGGCGTTCTTCAGATGACGCATCATCTCGCAGCTGGTATCCAGGAAGCTGCCGATGGCGATCTTGATGTGCTTGCCGGTAACGCCCATGTCGCGGAACACCTCATCGTATTCCACGGGGGACAACTCCGGATAGGAGGGGTCGGCCGACTCGCGGTAGGCGAGCATGGTGTAGATCTTTTCGATCTTGCTGCGGTCGGCGGAGAAGATGGTGCTTTCCGGGCCGACCAGCAGAGCCGCCTTGCCGGTGGGGGTGATCGCCACGCCGGCGCGCTCAAACAGCGGCCAGAAGTTGCTGAAATAGCGGACGTTGGCATAGTCCGCCTCGTTGGAGTTTACCAGGAAAATGTCGTAGCCCTTTTTGGCTACCAGCGCGGCACAGCGCTGTACACGCTCCTTATATTCGTGATCTGGGATGCAAATGCGAGACATAATGATTCCTTCCTTTCTGTATGTAAAAAATTATTTACCGGGCATAACCGCTGGTGGTGTAGAACGCCATGTTGGTCTGGCGCACGTCCAATCGACCGTATTGCACGATGATCGGGACATCGCTTTCCAGCGAGATGGCGTACTGCTCACCGGCATTCGGCACCTGACCGAGAAAGTCCTTCTTTTCGGTGGCGCGCAGACCCTTGACACGCTTGGCACCGACGGTGACCGTTTCGCCGCAGGTGGGCTCGCGGTCTGTCCAGTACAGGCACAGCTTGACGTGTGCCTCCGCGTCGTTCGGGTTAAAGAGAATGAGCGATTCGTGACCGTATACCTCCGGATCGCTCCCCATCGGGGGTATTTCGCCGTCGGCAAAATACCAATTGGTTTTTCCGTCCATCATCTTGACTCCTTTCGTCGCCTTTTCTACTTCTATTTTACTTGACTTTTACAAAAGTAGATAGTACAATGTACTTGAAAAATAGCATTTTTCGGTCAATTTGAAAAGTTTTAACATGGTTTGGAGGAAAAACCGTGGCAATGAATCTCTTTTTTGAACTAAACGAGATACAGAAAATATTCCGCGATATTTATTTGATCACCGGCCACCAGTGTGCGCTGTTCGATCCCGATTACCGCGTGCTGCTACGGTATCCCACGCAGGCGAACTCGTTTTGCCAGCACATTCAGTCCACCGCGGTCGGCAAATCCAAATGCGAAGCCTGCGATCAGTACGGCTTCCGTCAGGCCAAGGCGACAGGCAAGCTGTGTATGTACCAGTGCCACGCCGGACTGATCGAGGTGTGCGTCCCGATCAAATCGGGTCAGCGCAACGACGAGGTGCTCGGCTACGTGGTGCTGGGTCACCTGCTGGACGATCAGACCTCGCTCGGCGCCCAGTGGAACACCGTGTACGCCAACTGTCGGCATTTTATTCGGGATATGTCGGTGCTGAACCACCAGTTTTTCCAGCTGATCCCCACCTCGCGCTCCTGCATTTCCGCCATGTGCGATATTTTGCAGATTTGTATCGAGCACCTGCTGCTGCAAAAGCTGATCCAGCGCAACCGCGACGATCTGTGGCAACGGGCGCAGACCTACATCGACGAAAACCTGCGCGAAAAGCTGTTGGTTTCGGAAATCGCACGGGAGCTGTCGGTCAGTGTCTCCACGCTGAACCGCTGTTCCGAAAAGAACGTCGGCATGGCGCTCGGCAAGTTTATCCTGCAAAAGCGCATCGTGCTGGCGTGTAAGTACCTGAAGGACCCGAAGTATAATATTTCGGAGATCGCCGGCAACTGCGGCATCTCCGATTACAACTATTTTTCCCGCGTGTTCAAGCTCAAAACCGGCATGACTCCGCGTGAGTACCGCACCGCCTTTTTACAAAGCGGCACCGTGCCGGAGCTGGCCGAGCCGGACAAAATAGCGGTGCCCTCCGTCAGCCTGATTGCCGACGGCGAACTGTAAACAAAAACGGCAGACGCATCGCGTCTGCCGGAGGCTACGGACGGTTTTGCTTGCGGAACTGCAACGGCGAGCAGCCCATCTGCTCGTGAAACCGACGCACAAAATAGTTCACACCGGTAAAGCCGACACGCTGTGACACCTCGTGGATCGGCAGGTCGGTTTGCTGTAGCAGGCGGCAGGCATGGCTCAGCCGCACCGCCGTGAGATACTCCAGCACCGTTGTGCCGGTCGTCGTTTTGAAATAGCGGCAAAAATACGACAGCGAAAAGCCGAATTGCGCCGCCAGCTGTCGGGTCGAAAGCGGTTCCGCGCTGTGTCGGTGAAGGTAACGCATGACCTCACCGATCCGCGTTGCCGGTTCGTTTGCGCTCGCCGTTGCCGGGTGATACCGCTGGGCGCGGCTGAACAGCAACAGCAGATACGCACGCACCGCCAGCTCGCGTCCGGTCTCCTGTCCGTGAAATTCCGTCAACAGCTGTTCGGTCAGCCGGAACAGCACGTCGTCGTGCCAGCGGTTGTTCAGCCGCGGCAGGGAGGACAGCGAGCCGTTCGGCAGGTTGTCGTACCACACGCATGGCTCCACGATCAGGCAATGATAGGTCACGCCGCCCTCACCGGCGGTACCGATATGCGATTCGTAGGGGTTGACAAACAGTAGCTCGCCGGCCGATACGGTTTGCACCGTGTCGGCGCAGACGGCGCGCAGACTGCCGTCGGTGACCGCCAGAATTTCCAGCTGGCGGTGCCAGTGCGCAGCAAACACGCAGGTGTTCGGTGCGGCGGTGTAGGTGGCGGCAGTGATCGGCAGTGATCGCTCCGAAAGCGAAAACATCTCGTGAACGGCAGCCTCACTCATACAACAACCTCCGTCAAAATAGAAAATGTTTTTTTGAAAACATCCGAAAAAATTATCCTTTTTATTATAGCACGGACAGTGGCGGCTTGCAAGTCGGTAAAAGAATTATTGTTTTTTGAAAAGGCGGCGGATGAATCGGACGCAGGGATAAAACGGGATTGCAATTATGACGGATATTTGTTATACTGTTACTAAATACTTCGCTATAAGAAACGGAGGAGATCGTATGAAAAGCACCTACCGTACTGTGCGGCGTATGGCCGCCTGGGTATTGACCGCGGCGATTCTGTGCGTTTCGCTGGGCGGCTGCGGCACCTCGTCGTCCGGCAATACGGCGACCACCGCCGCCACCACGGCCAAGCCGACCGTTCCGACGGTGGCGACGCCGACCATCACGCCGGAGGCGGCCGAGGAGGTCACCATCAGCTTTACGGAGGCACCGACTCCCGGCAGCGGTCTGCCGTCGGTGACGGAAAGCGCCATGCTGACCAAGGAAAATACCAATCCGACCCCGACCGACACGCCGGAAATTCCGCAGGCAGCCAAGGATTTCGGCATGACCAAGCTGGCGTTTTCGGACGATTTTGATTCCGCCGACACGGTGGACTTCAGCGGCGAGGGCAAGCCGGGGTACAACTGGTACGCCGATCGCCCCTACGGCGGAACGACCCTGACCGAGGACGAGATCATCATCGAGGACGGTATCCTCACCTTTGCGCCGGAAACCTGCGCCGCGGCGATCGGTATGTCCACCTTCAGCGCCAAGGGCAAGAACGGCTACACCATGCACTACGGCTATGCCGAGGCGCGGATGCGCTTTTCGGTGGAGGATCTGACCCTGACCTCCGAGGGACGCAACGGTATCCCGGCGTTTTGGGGCGTCAGCGTCGTGGACGTGGTCGGTGAAAAGTGGGATCGCGTGGGCGAGCTGGATATTTTGGAGGCGTACATGGTGGACGCCGACGACCCCAACTCGGACGTCATCTACACCGGCACACTGCACGACCACGTGAAGCTGGAAAGCGGCAAGCAACAGATCGCCACCAACCTGACCAACGCCACCGGTGCCTTCGGCATTAAGGATTATCTGGACGACGATTGGCACACCTACGCGGCGCTGTGGACAGAAAACTACATTGCGTGGTATCTGGACGGCGAGCTGATGCATTCGGTGCGCTTCTCCGAGGACGCCTATCCGGCCTACTATTATCGCGACGATGACGAACCGCTGATGTGGAACGAAGCGACCAACACTACGTTGTCCGGCCGCACCTGGGTGGGCGCGCAGAGCATCATGAACGTGGACAGCATGGTGCTGTTCCTCGGCGCTCACGAAACCTGGCCCATCGAAGTGGACTGGGTGCGCGTATGGGAATATGAAGATTGATAACAAGATAAAAAGATAAAAGAGGTTTCGCTCTATCATGGATGTATTAACACTGCTTTTAACGGCGATCGGCCTGTCTATGGATGCGTTTGCTGTGTCGATCAGCAACGGCATCGTGCTGGGACGCGCCACGCCGCGGCAGGCCTGCCGCATTGCCGGTATGTT
>CAYQBP010000033.1:0-11932 GCA_964415745.1 uncultured Eubacteriales bacterium | reverse complement strand
TCCTCCGCCTCGTCCGCACACGCCGGACGAACGACCAAAAATGCCCGCTCAAAATAGGGGCTATCCGTGCCGGTGATCTCCACGATCTGCCGACTGATCCCTTTTATCATGTGTGCCCTCCTTGCCGGTGTCAACTCGAAGGAAAGTATGGGCTCACAACAAAATTTTATGCAGGCTTCACAAGAAAAAGCTCGTCGAAATCCTGTGTCGGACAAGGCGGTATAACTCTTTGTAATAATTTGTTTTTCACGGTTTTGGTGGAAAACTATGTGGAAAATGTGAACAAATCGCGGTTTCAAAGGGCTTTTCCCAGCGTTTGCCGTCGAAAAAAACGTGAAAAATCATTTTTCACAATTTTTTTGGATACAAACTGTTGAATTTTTCACAGCGTCGCAGGGTCACGGCATACGCCCGGTCAGGTACTTCACCGAACGCTCCACGGCGTCACGGGAATTTCCCCAGTCGGCCCCTTCGCTGCTGCTGCGATAATCGAACATTTTGCAAAAATGCGCCACATCGCCGTGTAGCTCCTGCAGGGTGCGCTCGGAGAGCGCGGCGGCGACCTTGGCAAAATCCGGGACCCGCTTTTTGTTCATGCCGCCGTTTTCCGCCGCCTGTACCAATTCGGTAAAGTGGGGGAGACAAAGCTGTGGCTGTTCCGCAAACAGCTTGCGAAAATCCTCCTCGTTTTCCCACAGCCGGCAGACGGTGGCAAGCATTCGCGTCATCGCCCAATCTACCTGCTGACAGAGAAAGCAGGTGGAGCGATGCTCATCGGCACTTTTGGCCTTTTTGCGCGCGCTTTTTCCCACGATCGGCGCACCGTGAAAAATGCTCTGTTCCAGTTCGGCCAGGTGGCTTTCCAGCATCAGCGCAACGCCGAGACGGTTTCGTTGCTTGAGGATCAGGCGGTAGTGATCGATGCAAAAGCCGAGACGGTTGGTTTCCATGCGAACATCCGGCTCCATCATGGCGGCGCCGGTGATGTACTCCGCCACACGGCTTTCCAGCAGGTCTCGCATACGGCAGATGGGGCACCCGTCCTTTGGCTCAAACACCTCGCTGACGGGAATGCTGGTAATATCTTCGCGCATAATCGCACTTCCTTTCCCGTTCAGTATACCAACTTTTCGGGCTCGGAACAAGTTTTTTTGAAAAAAACAGATTTTTTTGCAGAAAGGCTTTGAATTTCTGCGGAGATGGTGTATAATAAACTCACATTGAGTTAGGAGGTCAAAACTATGCCTTTGGTAAATACGAAAGAAATGTTTAAGAAAGCCTACGAGGGCGGCTACGCCATCGGTGCTTTCAACGTCAACGACATGGAGATCGTGCAGGGAATCGTGGACGCTTGTAAGGAACTGAATTCTCCGGTTATTCTGCAGGTTTCCGGCTCGGCTCGCAAGTATGCTCGCCATGCTTATCTGTACAACATGGTGAAGGCGGCTGTGGAAGAAACCGGCTTGCCGATTGCTCTGCACCTGGATCATGGCTCCAGCTTTGAGCTGTGCAAGGATTGCATCGACGGCGGCTTTACCTCCGTTATGATCGACGGCTCGCATTTGCCCTATGAGGAAAATGTGGAGGTGACCCGCAAGGTCGTGGAGTATGCTCATGCTCGCGGCGTGACGGTCGAGGGTGAGCTGGGTCAGCTCGCCGGTGTCGAGGACGAGGTCAGCGTGGAAGCGGATAAGGCAAACTATACCGATCCCGACCAGGTGCAGGATTTTGTGACCCGCACCGGCGTGGATTCGCTGGCGATTGCCATCGGTACCAGCCACGGCGCTTTCAAATTCAAGCCTGGTCAAAAGCCCCAGCTTCGCTTCGACATTCTGAAGGATGTCATGGATCGTCTGCCCGGCTTCCCGATCGTACTGCACGGTGCTTCCTCGGTCATGCCGGAATATGTTGCCATCGTCAATCAGTACGGCGGCCAGATGGCGGACGCCATCGGCATTCCGGAGGATATGCTGCGTGAAGCGGCCTCTCTCGCTGTTTGCAAGATCAATGTGGACACCGACCTGCGTGTGGCACTGACGGCCGGTATTCGTCGCCACTTGGCGGAAAATCCGTCTCACTTCGATCCTCGCCAGTATCTCGGTGAAGGTCGCGAGTGCATCACCGCCGTGGTGAAGCACAAGATCGAAAACGTGCTCGGCAGTGCCGGTCACGCGTAATTCTCGCTTTTTTAAGACCCTGCTGATCTCGGTTGGCAGGGTCTTGCTTTAGCATCGGAAAGGAAGAAAGCACCATGCCCCTGTTGGTCATCGACGGAAACAGTATTTTGAACCGTGCGTTTTACGGCATTAAGACCCTGACGACGCACGACGGAACACCAACCAATGCGTTGGTGGGCTTTTTGAATATCTATCTTCGCCTGTTGGAGCAGACACACGCCGATGCCGTGGCGGTTGCCTTTGACCGTAAAGCGCCTACGTTTCGCCATGCCATGTACACAGAATATAAAGCCGGACGCAAGAGCATGCCGGAGGAGTTGGCGGTGCAGCTGCCGCTGATCAAGGAGCTGTTGACCTATCTGGGGTGCGCAGTTTTGGAGCAGGACGGCTATGAGGCGGACGACATTTTGGGTACGCTGTCGGCGGCTTCGGCGCAGGCGGGGGTCCCGTGCTTTCTGGCCACCGGTGACCGTGATTCTTTACAGCTGGTCGGTGACATGGTTATCGTATTGTTGACGGCGACGCGCATGGGAAAGCCGGAAACGCTGGTATTTGACCGTGCCGCCATTTTTGAAAAATACGGCTTGACGCCGGAGCAGCTGATCGATCTGAAGGCGCTGATGGGCGATCCCAGCGATAACATTCCCGGCGTTCCCGGCGTGGGCGAAAAAACGGCGTTGGATTTGCTGCACCGTTTTCATACGTTGGACGGTGTGTATGAGCAGATCGACTCGCCGGACATTCGTGACAGCGTGCGCGCCAAGCTGACGGCCGGGCGCGACAGCGCTTATTTGAGCCGCAGGCTGGGTGAAATCTGCCGTACCATGCCGCTGGAGAACACCGAGCCGACCGCCTATCGGTTGCAGGAGCCTCGGTCACACGAATTGGCGCGACTGATGACGCGCCTGGAAATGTTTAATTTGATGGACCGGTTGGGGATTGCCCCGGAAACGGCGGCGACGACGGAAGCTCCGGCAGCGGCGCTGGTCGAGGCTGATCCCGACACGGTGCTGTCGGCGCCCACGGTGGATATTTGGCTCTCGGAGAAAACGGCGTGGCTGACGGCGAACGGCGGCAGTGCGTCGCTTTCGGCGGGGGATCCGCGCTTTCTGAGCGTGCTGGCCGATCCGAGTGTGGCCAAGCGCGTGACCGATGCAAAAGCGTTGACGGCGCTGGCATTGCAACACGATGTGACACCGACCAACATTACCATGGATACACAGCTGGCGGCGTATCTGCTGGATCCGTTGGCCTCCGGCTATGAGACGGTGCGGCTGGCACAGCAATACGGCGTGGTGGCTTCCGCCGGTGATCAGCCGGAGGAGCTGCGCGTCTTATCGTCTCTGGCTGATGTGCTGGAGGCGGAGCTGGCGGCGTCCGGACAGCTGACGTTACTGCGTGACATGGAAATTCCGCTGGCACTGGTGCTGGCGGACATGGAGCATATCGGCTTTGCGGTGGATCGCGACGGACTGCGACAGTTCGGCGCCGCTTTGGGAGAACGCATCGACGCCCTGACGACCGAGATCGCGGAAACGGTGGGGTATGCGTTCAACCTCAATTCGCCCAAGCAGCTCGCCAAGGCCCTGTTTGAGGATTTGGGTCTGCCGGCCAAGAAAAAGACCAAGTCCGGCTATTCCACCAATGCCGAGGTGCTGGAGGGTTTGCGGCACGTTCACCCCGTGGTGGAGATGATTTTGAGCTACCGCACCTTGTCCAAGCTGAAATCCACGTATTGCGACGGATTGGAAAAGGAGATTGCCGAGGACGGCCGTATCCACACCAGCTTTAACCAAACGGAAACCCGTACCGGCCGCATTTCGTCGGCGGAGCCGAATTTGCAAAACATTCCGGTTCGGCAGGAGCTGGGACGGGAATTGCGCCGGTTCTTCCACGCCCGTGACGGCGCCGTGCTGTGCGATGCGGATTATTCTCAAATCGAATTGCGCGTGCTGGCGGCGTTGTCGGGGGACGAGACGATGGTCAATGCCTTTAACAACGAGGAGGACATTCACCGCATCACCGCCGCGCAGGTGTTTAACGTGCCCGAAGAAATGGTGACGCCCTTGATGCGTTCGCAGGCCAAGGCGGTCAACTTCGGCATTGTGTACGGGATCGGCGCCCATTCGCTGTCCGAGGATATTCATGTCAGCTACGGGGAAGCGAAGCGATACATCGAACAGTATTTGGCACATTACGGTGCCGTGGCAGGCTATATGGAGGGACTGATCGAATCCGCCAGGGCGACCGGCTATGCGGAAACGCTGTTCGGACGGCGGCGCCCTCTGCCGGAGCTGAAGGTGTCCAATCACGTCACGCGTTCGTTTGGCGAGCGTGTGGCACGCAATATGCCGATTCAGGGCACGGCGGCGGATATCATCAAGCTGGCGATGATCCGTGTTCACGACCGCCTCAAGCGCGAACAGCTGGACGCACGGCTGATACTTCAGGTACACGACGAGCTGATCGTGGAGGTCTCCGAGCAGGATGCCGCCGCCGCGGCGCGCGTTTTGAAGGAGGAAATGGAGGCCGCCGCCTCGCTGTCGGTACGCCTGCGTGCCGACGTTCAATCCGGAAAAACCTGGTACGATGCAAAACAATAAGACTTTTTTGCCGAAACCCCTTTGCACCGTGCGAATTTTGTGGTACACTGTAAGAAGCACACGAAAGGAGTCTGCCGATGTTGCGTATCATCACTCATAGCGTCAGCGAAACCGAAGCACTCGGTCGTCGTCTGGCGGCGCAATGCCACGCCGGTACAACGGTGGCGTTTTTCGGCGGACTTGGCATGGGGAAAACCGCGTTTGTTCGCGGTATGGCGCAGGTGTTGTCGCCGGGAGCCGAGGCTTCCAGCCCCACGTTTGCGTTGGTCAATGATTACGGCGGCTCGCCGTCGTTCGTTCATTTTGATATGTATCGCGTGACCGGTTGGGAGGATTTGGACACGACCGGCTATTTTGACTATCTGGACGCCGGCGCTGTGCTTGCCGTCGAATGGAGCGAGAACATTGAGTCGGCCTTGCCGGAAAATGCGGTTCGCGTTACCTTCGAGCGGTTGTCTGACACCGAGCGTGCTATCACGATTGAGGGGTGTTCCCTGTGAAATTGTTACCGCCGTCTTATACCCTGCTCGCGGTGGAATCCTCTGCCGGTCCCGCCTCCTGTGCATTGCTCCGGGTCGAGGACGGAAAAGAGACGTTGCTGTGCTCCGCCACGGTGAATACACGCCTGACACACAGCCAAACCCTGATGCCGATGATCGAGGACAGCCTGCGCAATGCCGGAATTGCTTTGAACACGGTGGATGCTTTGGCGGTGTCGGTGGGCCCCGGCTCGTTTACCGGTGTGCGTATCGGCGTTGCCGCGGTGAAGGGACTGGCGTTTCCGAACGATCTTCCCTGTGCACCGGTTTCCACCCTGGAGGGTATGGCGCGTCGCTTTGAAGGCTTGCCGATGACGGTGGATATTTTAACGGCGATGGACGCCCGTTGCCGTCAGGTATATACCGCGCTGTTTTCACTGGAGGATGGCGTTCTGACACGGAAAACGCCGGACGAAGCGATTACTCTGGAGGAATTGTCACAGCGGTTGTCGTCCGAACGGCGCCCCACCATGGTGGTCGGTGACGGTGCGGCGCTGTGCTGTGCCGAAATGCCGTGGCTTCGGTTGGCGCCGGTTGATCTGCGCGATCAGGCGGCGGTCGGCGTAGCGCGTGCCGCCGTTGCACAGCTTGCCCGCGGCGAAGCCGTATCCGGGGACGTGCTGTTGCCGGTGTATTTGCGCCTGCCGCAGGCGGAACGGGAATTGCGTCGCCGTCAGGCGGAACAAAAATAAGGTCGTTATCCGCGTACGTCGCGGTATGAAAATTTTGGAGGTTGATTTTATGTCAAAGCCGTTTATTGCCGATCATCCGTTGATTCAGCACAAGGTCTCTATTTTGCGTGACAAGCACACCAGCTCTAAGCAGTTTCGTGAGCTGATTCGGGAAATCACTCAGCTGATGGTGTACGAAGCAACGCGAGATTTGCCACTGTGCGATGCCGAAGTGGAAACGCCGATGGCGGTCATGACGGGCAAAAAAATCGCTGGCCGCAAGCTGGCCTTTGTTCCGATCCTGCGTGCCGGCTTGGGCATGGTGGACGGTGCTGTGGAGCTGGTTCCCTCGGCACGTGTCGGTCACATCGGTCTGTATCGTGATGAAACCACCTTTAAGCCGGTGGAATACTATTGCAAGCTCCCCGGCGATATTCAGGAGCGCGAGGTCATCGTGCTGGACCCGATGCTGGCGACCGGCGGCTCCGCCGTGGATGCCATCGGTCAGATCAAGCTGCGTGGCCCGAAAAACATTAAGTTCATGTGCATCATTGCCGCGCCGGAGGGACTGAAGGCGTTGAGCGAAGCACACCCCGACGTACAGATTTACTGTGCGGCGCTGGACGATCATTTGAATGACAAGTGCTACATTGTCCCCGGTCTCGGTGATGCCGGTGACCGTATTTTCGGTACAAAATAAAGGAAAGCCGCTTTTCCGTTGATCGGAGGAGCGGCTTTTTGCACACAAAAGTCCACCGGCGTCCGGTGGGTGGGGCGGAATTTGACATTTTCTTAAAAATGCGGTACAATAGCACCGACTTCAGTTTTAGAAAAAGAGGGATAGCCATGCAGGTTTCACCGTCGATCTTAACTTGTGATTTTTCGCATCTGGCCGAGGAGATTTCGTTCGTGGAATCCACCGGGGCCGATATGGTGCATCTGGATGTCATGGACGGCGTATTCGTTCCGAACCTGAGCTTCGGGCCGCCGGTCATCGCGCGGCTTCGCCCATTGACATCGATGTTTTTTGACGTTCACCTGATGATGGAGCACCCGGATCGCCTGATCGAGGCGTTTGCGGCGGCCGGTGCCGATCTCATCAATTTCCATTTTGAAAGCGCGGCTCCGGTTGCGGAAACGCTGGAAAAGATCCATGCGCTCGGCAAGCAGGCCGCCTTGACGCTCAAGCCGAAAACGCCGGCAGAAGCCGTGTTTCCGTATCTGGATCAGTTGGATATGGTGCTGGTCATGACGGTGGAGCCGGGCTTTGGCGGTCAGCGCTTTATGGAGGATATGATGCCGAAGGTGCGCGCTCTGCGCGAGGAGATCGACCGTCGGGGTCTGTCGGTGAAGATTGAGGTTGACGGCGGTGTAGCTTCTGCCACGGCTCCGGTGGCGGCGGCGGCCGGTGCCGACATTGCCGTGGTGGGCAGTGCGCTCTTTAACGCACCGGCTCCGGCGGCGTTGGTTCGGGAAATTCACGCGCTGTAATCAGCTGCTGCAGAGCGTTGCCGATTGCCAGCGCACGGCCGTGTTCTTCGGTGTAGGCGGCGATCGCGGCACCGTCAGCTACCGGTTCGGCAAATTCCGCCAGTATGCGGCGGCACGAATCGGAAAGCGGTATGTCGGCATACAGTATCAAACGGTATTCCCGCCTCCAGGCAAAGAGTGAGGCGGTCGGCAACGGGGTGCGTGGTGCGTCGGACAGGTTTTCTCCCAAACGGAGCAGGTCGTCGGCGTTGCGTACCGTGTATACCGATGGCGACGCAGCAGGGAGTGGAAAGACGTGCTCGCCGAATGTCAGCAAAAGCAGACAACCGTTTCCAAACGACAGCACCTCCGCTGTCAGTCGGCTGCTGCTGTGAAAGCCGTATCGCTGTTCAGCGATTTTCAGTAGCTTGAATATGGCACGGCGCGTAGCCGGATCGTGAGCGTCGATCGTCTCAAAGGTCAATCCCCAGTGCCGCATATCGGCGTGTGTCATCCATATTTTCAGATGTCCGCCGGGGAGCGGTTCCATTTTCATTGTCATCCCTCCTGTGGGTGCATTTACTATTATCATATTATGGGTACAGGCTGTTGGCAAGGAGTAAATTCTGGTAAATCCCGCAACGAAAGGACGGTGCTTCGGATGCGCTTCGGAAAAGGCGTAAAGCTGTTATTTCATAAGGAACCGGCAATCGACCGCCCCACGGCGGAATGGTCGGATATCGCACAGATCGTGCTTCCCTATACCTATTTTTCCGAAGCCGAGGTGCGCCCGGCGGTCTTTTTGTATGATACCGTGCGTCACGGCACGCCGTTGTCGGTATCGGACAGCGATCCGCAGGCGCCCGTGCTTTCCAGCGTGACCGGTGTGGTCAGCGGCAACCGCGAGGTAGCCCATCCGCTGTATGGTACCCTGCAATGTGCGGTTATCGACCGTATGTCCACCGAACCGGAACCGGAGGTGCCGGTTCCGACCACCGGTGAGATCGATCGTGACGAGATTTGTGCGGCGGCGGAAGCGGCGCATATCATCGATGAGTTGGATGGCGTGCCGCTGGCGTTCAAGCTGCGCGAATGGTATGAGTCCGGATGCGATTATCTGGTGGCGGACGGCGTGCAAATTCAACCGTACGAATCCAGCGCCTGGGCGGTGCTGCGCGATCATGGTGAGCAGGTGGCAGAGGGCTTGGCGCTGGCGGCGCGTGCCGTCGGTACCGTGCGGTATCACATTGCGGTGTGTCTTTCTGGACAACGCCGTCGCTCGCTGACCTTGCGGATCGGCCGTCGCCGCCTGTATCAAACGGATTCGTATTATCCGCCTGCCGAACCGATACACCGTTCCATTCGGCCGCACGCGCGCACCGCGTCCTTGGATGCCCGTGTGATGCGGATCGGTGTGCAGGCGTGCTTGGCGCTTTATCGCGCCGTATATTTTCATCAATCCCACGATCGCGGCACCTTGACGGTGGCCGGTAACGCTGTGCGCGAGCCGCAGAACGTCACCGTTCCGTTCGGAACGACGGTGCAGGAGGTGCTGGCACGATGTGGTCTGGTCGAGGACCCGACGTATGTGATTTTGGGCGAGATCATGACCGGAACCACCACCATGACCCAGGATATTCCGATCCTGCCGGGAATGACCTGCCTGCTGGCGTTAAAAGCCGATGCGATCCGCACCGTACAGCCGCGCACCTGCATCGGATGCGGTCAGTGTGCTTCGGTTTGTCATGCCGGTCTGCTTCCGTTTGAAATCGTGCGCCGCTATCGCAATATGCACTATGAGCGGTTGAATACGCTGGAAGCATCGCAGTGCGACGGATGCGGCGCCTGCTCGTATATTTGTCCGTGTGGAATCGACCTGACGGCGATGATTGCCGAGGCACGGAGCATGGACAGCGCTATTTTGCTGGAATTGGAGGAGAATGCCGATGCTTAAAGCTTCTGTGGCTCCCCACTTAAAGGAACCGCGCCATCCGTTTTACCAAACGGGGGGCGTGCTGCTGTGCGTTTGGGCGCTGGCCGGCTTTTCCTGCCTGTATTACGGACTGCGGCCGCTGTTGCTGGTGCTGTGCGGTATGCTGGGCGCCGTGCTTACGGAGCTGCTGTGCTGCGCGGCCTCCCGTCGTCGTCCCACGTTGTCAGACGGAACGGCGGCCGTGACCGGTTCGCTGATCGGCGCGATGATGTCGCCGCTTACTCCGTTTTGGGTGCCGGTGATCGGCGCGATGTTTGCGATCGGCGTTGCTAAAATGCCGTTTGGCGGTATCGGTCGCAATATTTTCAATCCGGCGGCCGCCGGTATGGCGTTTTGTGCGATTTGCTTTGCCACACGCCTGTTTGAATATCCAGACCCATCGCAAGGTGCGGCATTGCCGCTTTGGGATACCGGCAGTGTGATTACCGCGGCCTCACCGATGCGGCAGTTGACCGGCGGCGGTGTGCCGAAGCTGGACGCCATGACGCTGATCAGCGGCGATTTTGCCGGGCCGATCGGCTCGGTCGGAATTTTGATTTTAGCGGCTTCGGCGGTGTTTCTGTTTGTCCGACACGCCTCGTCGCCGTACATTCTGCTTCCGTATTTGCTCACCTGTGCGGTGATTGCCGCCGTGCTTCCGCGTGCCGATATGAGCGCCGGAGCCAGTGTTCAGCTGGAGCTTTGCACCGGCCTGTTGCTGTTCTGCGGTGTGTTTTTGATCAGCGATCCGGTCACGGCACCGCGCTTTTGGCTGGCGCGTATTCTTTACGGCATAGCCGCCGGTGTGCTGGTGATGGTGCTTCGTTATTACGGCCGGTATGAGTGCTGTGAGTTTTTTGCCGTGCTGATGATCAATCCCTTTGCGGCCATTCTGGATCGCACCTGCTGGTCTTTGTGGCGGCGCTTTCTCCATCGAAAGGAGGCGGTACGCACATGAAAACCCGGTGTCCGTCTTTTCGCTCCCTGATCGACGTGTTTTGGGAAACATTTTTAGCCCGCAACGTGGTGCTGGTGCAGGCAATGGGCCTGTGTCCCATTCTGGCCATCGGCTATGATTTGAAATACGGCGTGGCGCTGTCGGTGTGTACGGCGCTGGTCTTGTTACCGGCCAACGTGCTGTTGTCCCTGTTCGGTGAAAAGCTCCCGTTGTGGTTGCGTCCGCCGGTGTATGCCGTGTTCACCTCGTTTTTGCTGTTGTTGGCGGCTTTTGCATTGCATGAATACGTTTCGCTGGACATTTACGCGGCGTTGTATCTGTTTTTACCGTTGATGGCGGTCAACTCGCTGTTTACCATGCGCGCTTCCGCCGCTCCTGCCGAACGGGTACACCCACTGGCGTCCCTGGCCGATGCGCTGGGGGCCTCGCTGGGATTCGCGTTGACGCTGTGCGCGGTTTCCGCTCTGCGTGAAATCGCCATTTACGGCACGTTGTGGGATATTCCGCTGGGACTGACTGCCCATTTCCCGGAGGCAAAGTATCCGTTTATCGGGTATGTGTTGCTCGGCTTTATGGCGGCGGCGTTGCAATGGCTTCAAAAACGGCTTCGTCGGTTTTCCACCGGAAAGGGGGCGGTAGCTCATGAGTGAACTGCGAACGATGATCGTCTATCTTTTGATTACCGCGACCATGCAAAACCTGGTTTTGACCGCCGGCTTCGGCTCGTCCACCTTGGCACATGTTGTACGGCGTCCGCGGTATCGCCGCATATACTCGCGGCTTCTGCTGGCCTTCACCGTAGCGACGACCGCCTTGTTTTATCCGTTGGATCGTCTGCTGCCGTTTGACTGGAGGTTCCGTATGCTGCGCCCACTGATCGTCGTGGCGTTAACGGCTCTGCTCTACATTGCCACGGTTTTGGTCGCCGTTCGGTGGTATCCGCGGTGGTATCGCCATGTGCGGCGACTGTTACCTCTGACTGCGTTCAACAACATTGTGGTCGGAGCGGCATTGGTAACCAATCATCAGCTGGCGGTTTCCTTTTTCCCTGCTATCGGCATCGCTGTCGGGGCGGCGCTCGGTTTCATGCTGATCTCCGCACTGAGCGCCGAGGCGTTGGAGCGCATGGACAATCCGGACATACCGGCGGCTTTTCGCGGCTTGCCCGGTATGCTGGTGTATTTGGGACTGTGCGCGTTGGCACTGATGGGCTTTGATTCGGCTTTGACGCTGATTTGATTATGGAAAGGATGATTTTCGTGGGTATCAAAGAGGAAGCACTGCAAAAGCATTATGAGTGGCAGGGGAAAATCGAGGTGGTTTCGCGTACACCGATTCGCACGCGCGAACAGCTTTCGCTCGCCTATACTCCCGGTGTGGCCGAGCCGTGCCTGGCTATTCATGACGACTATGAAAAATCCTTTGAATTGACCCGCCGATGGAATATCGGCGCCGACATTACCGTCGGTACGGCGGTGCTGGGACTGGGCTATATCGGCCCGGAGGCCGTGCGCGGGTATTACGAGGCGCAGCGCGAAAACA
>CAYQBP010000032.1:0-12413 GCA_964415745.1 uncultured Eubacteriales bacterium | reverse complement strand
GGACCGACCGGTTATGAGCCGGTTGCTCTAACCAACTGAGCTAAAGGCCCAAATAACGCGCATATTTTCAACGCGAGTTTTATTTTACCATAAATCTGTCAGATGTCAAGCCTTTTTGAAAACATTTACAAAAAAGGTGTACCGGTGATCCCGGTAAATTCCGACACCGCCTCCTCTCGTCTTTTTCTTTGCGCCGATTCTAAATTTTGATATTACGCAAAAAGCCTGTAAAAAAGCCTTGACAAACCGAAAAGGACACGGTATAATAATTTACGCTTTGTACATCGGGGTGTAGCTCAGTTTGGTAGAGCGCTTGGTTCGGGACCAAGAGGCCGTGGGTTCAAGTCCCGTCACTCCGACCACAGCCGGCGAGTCCGAATCTTTCAGGTTCGGACTCGTTTTTGGTTTTTTGGTTAGCTTGAATATTCAGAGCTCCACTCGACCAAAAAAGGACGACGACCTTCTTGTGAAAATCGTCGTTTCTTTTTCTTTACATATGCGTTCTCCGCTCCTACTATCCTCTCAAGAACATTTTTCAAGCACTGCTTTCATGATTATACCGTGCCATCGCCAATTTTCAAAGCCGGTTGTTGGCGGTGTAATCGTCGACAATAAAAATTGCAAAAAAATTCAAATATGGTATAATACTGTTTGGCGAGAGGCTAACCGCTTCAAATCCTGCGAAGCAATCAAACCGGGTTTGTTTGACCAAAAGCGGCCGCGACTGTATTCTTGAAGCGGCGGCGCGCCTGTATGAGGCAGAAAGCGGTGCGCTCGACGATTGGACAGGCGAAGAACAGCGGCAGTATGTACAGCTGATGGAAAAGCACATTGCCGCATTGCGTCACAGGGTTCAGATTATGGAGGGAAAATCGGAATGAATATTATTACCATCAGCCGAGAATTCGGCAGCGGCGGTCGGGAACTGGGAAAGCGCCTGGCGGATCATCTGCAATACGATTACTACGACAGCGAAATCATTGCTATGGTGGCGCAAAAAAGCGGCCTGGATGAGAACTATGTGGAAAGGACGTTGAGCGATCACGGCTGGAAGGATCAACCGATCACGTTCCGCGGAACGCTCAATTCGTCCGCCTACCTTCAGGCTTCGCAGGTGAAGCTCCTGCTTCAGCAGAAAAAGGTGATCGAGGAGATCGCGGCGCTGGGAAAGGATTGCATCATTGTCGGCAGAAATGCCGATGTGATTTTGCAGGCATACCAGCCGTTCAATCTGTTTGTCTGCGCGGACACGGTGACCAAGCTGCGGCGTTGCCGCGAACGCGCCTCCGCGGACGAACGGTTTACCGACAGACAGCTTTTGCGGAGAATGAAGCGTATTGACAAGGTGCGTGCCGAAACACGTGAGATTTTGTCCGGGTCGCCGTGGGGTCAACGGGATACGTATCAGCTGACCGTGAACACGACCGGGTGGGTCATTAAGGATTTGGTGCCGGTGGTTGCCGACTTTGCACAAAGCTGGTTTGGGAGAACAGTATGAAACAACACATTCAATTATCCGATCATTTTACTTACAGGCGGCTGATCCGTTTTACACTGCCGTCGATCAGCATGATGATCTTCGCGTCGATTTACAGCGTGGTGGACGGCTTTTTTGTGTCCAACCTGGCCGGGAAGATACCGTTCACCGCGATCAACCTGATCTATCCGTTCATTATGATTTTGTCCACGGTCGGGTTGATGTTCGGAACGGGCGGCTCTGCCATCGTCGCCAAAACGTTCGGCGAAAACAAAAAGGAAGAAGCTAACCGCTATTTTTCACTGTTCGTTTATGTTGCGTTTCTGCTGGGCATCGTGTTTGCCGTGCTCGGCATGGTATTTATCCGCCCGATCGCCGTGCTGCTCGGCGCCAAGGGCGAGGTGCTGAAAAACGCGGTGCAGTATGCCCGCATTTTGCTGGCGGTGTTGCCGTTCAACATTTTACAGCTGATGTTTCAATCCTTCTTCGTGACGGCGGAAAAGCCGAAGCTCGGCTTGGTTGTCACGGTTTCGGCCGGCGTGTCGAATATCGTGCTGGACGCGGTGCTGGTCACGCTGCTGCCGGGTCCGTGGAAGCTGGCAGGTGCGGCGGTGGCGACGGCAATCAGTCAGGTCGTCGGCGGCGTGATTCCGCTGTTCTACTTTTTCCGCGAAAACAGCAGTATTCTGCGTTTGGGCAAAACACGCTTTGACGGCAAGGCGATCCTGCACGCGTGCACCAATGGCTCGTCCGAGTTTATGAGCAACATTTCCATGAGCGTGGTGGGTATGCTGTATAACCTCCAGCTGATGAAGTATGCCGGAAACGACGGCGTTGCTGCCTACGGTGTCATGATGTATGTCAGCATGATTTTCGCGGCGGCGTTCATGGGCTATTCCATCGGCACTGCGCCGATCGTCGGGTATCATTACGGGGCGCAGAATCACGCCGAGCTGAAGGGTCTGCTGAAAAAGAGCCTGATTATGATCGGCTCGTTCGGCGTGGCGATGATCCTGCTTGCCGAGCTGTCGGCGGCGCCGCTTTCGCAAATCTTTGTCGGGTACGATGCGGAGCTGATGAAGCTGACCGTCAGAGGCTTCCGTATTTTCTCGCTGTCCTTCTGCTTCATGGGCTTTGCCATCTTTTCCTCCGGCTTTTTCACGGCGCTGAACGACGGTCTCACCTCGGCGCTGATCTCGTTTTTGCGTACGCTGGTGTTTCAGGTCGCCGCCGTCATCGTCCTGCCGTTGCTGTTCGGTATCGACGGCGTGTGGTACTCCATCGTGGTGGCCGAGCTGATGGCGGTCGTGTTCAGCGCGGTGTTCCTGATCGCCAAACGCAGCCGGTATCACTATTTCTGATACACCGAAAAATTTGCGTTTTTTTGAAAAAGGTATTGACATTTGCGTTCCAGGTGATATAATATGACATATCTCAATTGAATACAAAGGCTATGACGAAGACGGCTTTGAGCAGGCGTTCACAGAGAGTCGGTGGTTGGTGTAAACCGATAACAAGTGTTCAAAACAGCCCATCACTTCCGAGCCGGAGCTTTGAAATTCGTTCGTTGAGTAGAGGCTCCCGTGATTGCTGCGTCAAGGCATAGGGGCTGTTTGGCTCTGATAAGCGGTCGCTTCGGCGGCAATTTGAGTGGTACCGCGGATGTGTTTTTACACACTCGTCTCAAAGCTGAGACGAGTGTTTTTTTATTTTTTCAAAGGAGGAATGAGGTTATGTCAACTGTGGCGTCGGAAAAGCTGTATGAGGTGGCTCTGCGAATTAAGGAGATGCGGGAGATCGCCGGCTATACGGCCGCACAGATGGCGGAAAAGGTAGAGCTGCCGGTGGAAGAGTATGTCAAGCTGGAATCCGGCGAGCAGGATTTCCCCTTTTCATTTATTCATAAATGTGCTCAGGAATTTGGCATCGGTATGTCCGATCTGCTGGAGGGTACGACCAGCGCACGCCTGTCCTCGTATACCGTAACGCGCAAGGGACAGGGTCAGCAGACCGCCAAGGAAAACGGCATCAGCATCGCCAACCTGGCACCGAAATTCCGCAATAAGATTGCCGAGCCGTATTGGGTGCGGTATGACTACGATGCCTCCCTGCAAAACAAACCGATCGCGTTGGCAACGCACAGCGGTCAGGAATTCGATCTGGTCATCAGCGGCAAGCTGATGGTGCAGGTGGGAGATCACACCGAGGTGCTGAGCGAGGGCGACAGCATTTATTACGATTCCTCCACACCGCACGGAATGCGTGCTGTCGAGGGTCAGGATTGCGTGTTCTGCGCGGTCGTCTTGCCGGGCGAGGATACCAAGGAGGAGGTCGTTCGCCGCAGTCTGGTGTCGTCGAACGCGTCTCAGCCGTTGGTGTGCGAGCGGTTCGTGAAAACCGAGGAGGACGAGCACGGCGCATTGCAGCATATCGAATTTCAGAATACCGATACCTTCAACTTCGGCTTTGACATCGTGGACGGCATCGCCGCCAAATATCCCGACAAGCTGGCCATGCTTCATCTGGATAAGCATAAAAACGAGCGTCGCTTTACCTTCAAGGACATCAAGCAGTATTCCAACCAGGCGGCAAACTACTTCACCTCGCTGGGCATCAAGCGCGGCGACAAGGTGATGCTGGTGCTGAAGCGCCATTACCAGTTCTGGTTTGCCATGGTGGCGTTGCACAAGCTCGGTGCCGTAGCCATTCCGGCGACAAACCAGCTCAAGGAGCACGATTTTGAGTATCGGTTCAAGGCGGCCGGCGTGACGGCGATCCTGTGTACCGCGGACGGCGACACGGCCGAGCTGGCGGAAGCGGCGGCGAAAAAGTGTCCGCAGACGATTACCAAGGTGCTGGTAGGCGGTCAGCGTGAGGGCTGGCGTGATTTTGACAGCGAATTCAAGCTGTTTTCGCGCAAGCTGGTGCGGCCGGAAAACGCCTCGGCAGGCGACGATACGGCGCTGATGTTCTTCACCTCCGGCACGACCGGCAACCCGAAGATGGCGGCTCACAAGCACACCTATGCTCTGGGGCACTACGTGACGGCGCGCTATTGGCACTGCTGTGAGCGCGACGGTCTGCACCTGACCATCTCGGATACCGGCTGGGGCAAGTCGCTGTGGGGCAAGCTGTATGGCCAATGGCTGTGCGAGGGTGCCGTGTTCGTGTACGATTTTGACCGCTTCGACGAAAACGACATTTTGCCCATGTTTGCCAAATACAACATCACCACCTTCTGCGCGCCGCCGACGATGCTGCGTATGCTGATCCGCGGCGATTTGAGCAAATACGACCTTTCCTCGATCCACCACATGACCACCGCCGGTGAGGCGCTGAATCCGGAGGTCTATAAGCAGTTCAAGGCGGCGACCGGTCTGGAGATCATGGAGGGCTTCGGTCAGACGGAAACGACCCTGGCGATTGCCAATCTGGTTGGCACCGTCCCGAAAATCGGTTCGATGGGTAAGGCCTCGCCGCAATTTGATTTGGATATTGTTGACCCGGACGGCAACAGCGTGGCGGTGGGCGAAACCGGTGAGATCGTGATCCATACCGATAAATCGGTTCCGTGCGGCTTGTTTAAGGAATATTATCTGGACGACGAAAAAACGCGTGACGCCTGGCATGACGGCATGTATCATACCGGCGACACAGCGTGGCGCGATGAGGACGGATACTTCTGGTATGTCAGCCGCGTGGACGACGTGATCAAGTCCTCCGGCTATCGCATCGGGCCGTTTGAAATCGAAAGCGTTATCATGGAGCTCCCGTATGTGGTGGAATGTGGCGTGTCGGCTGTGCCGGATGAGGTGCGCGGCCAGATCGTGAAGGCCAGCATTGTGCTGACGAAGGGCACCGAACCGACCGAGGAGCTGAAAAAGGAAATTCAGACGTATGTGAAGCAGCATACCGCGCCGTATAAATATCCCCGTGTGGTCGTGTTCCGTGACGAGCTGCCGAAAACCATCAGCGGTAAAATCCAACGCAATAAGCTGTAACGTGTATTTTCACGCTTTTTGACAAAAAAGAGTTGACAATCGCCCGAAGGCGGTGCTATAATTACTCATATATTTAATATAAAGGCGTCGACGAAGAGGGCATGGACCACCATCCTCCAGAGAGATGACGGTTGGTGCGAGTCATCGGTATGGTTTCTGTGTTTGTAGCTTCCGAGCCGAGAGGAAGAACACCTGCGTGGCAGGTCAGTAGAACCTCTCCGTGATTGCTGCGTCAAGGCATAGGGATTGCTTGATCCCGAAAAGCGGTCGTTCTCCGTGAGGCGGACGGCAATTTGAGTGGTACCGCGGGTGATTGTCAGCACTCGTCTCAAAGATACAGCTTTGGGACGAGTGCTTTTATCGTCCCATGAAATGAGGTAAGGACATGGAACAGATAGCGGCATTGGATTTTAAGATCAAGGAAATGGCCGGTCGTATCCGCGCTCTGCGTGAGCTGGAGGGCTTGTCGGTGGAGGACATGGCGGCCAAAACGGCGGTCACGGTAGAGGAATATACCGAATGTGAGGCGGGCACCAGTGACCTGAACTTTGCCTTCATTTACCGCTGTGCGATGGCGCTGAATGTCAACGTGACCGACATCATCGAGGGCTACAGCCCGACGCTGAAATCTTACACGGTGACACGGTTCGGTGCCGGGCAAAAGGTGTCGCAGGCGCACGGCATGACGTATTACAACCTGGCGTACGCCTTCCGTGACCGTATTGCCGAGCCGCTGTATGTGCGTAGCATTTACGACGAGGCGGCACAGCAGCGGGACATTGAATTGACCACCCACGCCGGGCAGGAATGCGATCTCATCATCAGCGGCAAGCTGAAGGTGCAGGTGGGCGAGCACACCGAGGTTCTCGGCCCCGGCGACAGCATTTATTTTGATTCGGATACGCCGCACGGCATGATCGCCGTGGGCGGCGAGGATTGCGTGTTTTATGCGATCGTTCTGAATCCGACGGGCGAGCCGATTCCGGAATTGTCGGCCGATAAGGCCATCACGGAGCGCACCGGCGTTCGTCGGGATACCAAGGATCGCATTTATAAGAAATTTATCGATGTGACGGAAAACGAAAAGGGCACGCCGACGTCGATCACCTTCAAGAACACCGAGCATTTCAACTTTGCCTTTGATTTGGTGGACGAGCTGGCCGACCGCGAGCCGGAAAAGCTGGCGATGCTCCACATCAGTCAGGATCACACGGAGCGCCGGTTTACGTTCAAGGATATTAAGAAGGCGTCGGCACAGTGCGCCAACTACTTCAAGTCGCTGGGTATCAAAAAGGGCGACCGCGTGATGCTGATTTTGAAGCGTCATTATCAGTTCTGGTTCGCCATGATCGGTCTGAACAAGCTGGGTGCTGTCGCCATTCCGGCGCCGAACCAGCTGTTGGAGCACGATCTGGAATATCGCTTTAAGGCGGCCGGCGTCAGTGCCGTTCTGTGCACGGCGGACGGCGATACCGCTCATCAGGTGGAAATGGCCGCCGCCACGTGTCCCGATCTGAAGCACAAGCTGATCGTGAACGGCCAACGGGAGGGCTGGCGTTGCTTCGACGAGGAATATCCCCTGTACAGCACGCATTACAAGCGTACCGAGGATGCTCCCGGCGGCGACGACCTGATGCTCATGTTTTTCACCTCCGGCACGACCGGCTATCCCAAAATCGCGGCACACAACTACAAATATGCGCTGGGACATTTCCACACGGCGCGGTATTGGCACAACGTCGATCCCGACGGATTGCACTTCACCATTTCGGATACCGGCTGGGCCAAGGCCATGTGGGGCAAGCTGTACGGACAGTGGCTCTGCGAGGCGGCCACCTTCGTGTACGATTTTGACCGCTTCGACGCGGCGGATATTCTGCCGATGTTTGCCAAGTATCATATCACCACCTTCTGTGCACCGCCGACGATGCTGCGGATGATGATTAAGCAGGATATTTCCAAGTACGATTTTTCATCGGTCAAGCACATGACCACGGCCGGTGAAGCGCTGAACCCCGAGGTGTACCGTCAGTTTGAAAAGGCGACGGGTCTGCAGATCATCGAGGGCTTCGGTCAAACGGAAAGCACCATGATTATCGGCAACCTGGTGGGAGCCTCTCATAAAATCGGCTCCATGGGCAAGCCGGCACCGATTTACGATGTGTCCATCGTGGACCCGGACGGCAATCCCGTGCCGGTCGGTGAAACGGGCGAGATCGTGGTCAATGTGAAAAACGGCGCGCCGTGCGGCTTGTTTACGGGATACTATAACTCGCCGGAAAAGACGGCCGAGGTGTGGCATGACGGCTATTATCACACCGGCGATACGGCGTGGCAGGACGAGGACGGCTTCTACTGGTACGTCGGCCGCGTGGACGACGTGATCAAGTCCTCCGGCTACCGCATCGGACCATTTGAGATCGAAAGCGTGATTATGGAGCTTCCGTATGTGCTGGAATGTGGTGTTTCGGCCGCACCCGATGAGGTGCGCGGACAGGTCGTTAAGGCCAGCATCGTGCTGGTGGACGGCACCGAACCGACTGAGGCGCTGAAAAAGGAAATTCAGGATTACGTCAAGCAGCATACCGCACCGTATAAGTACCCCCGTATCGTTGTGTTCTGCGACAGCCTGCCCAAGACGGTCAGCGGCAAAAT
This sequence comes from uncultured Eubacteriales bacterium, assembly GCA_964415745.1. GTDB lineage: Bacteria > Bacillota > Clostridia > Oscillospirales > Acutalibacteraceae > RGIG3009. The sequence continues at coordinate 4,280 of CAYQBP010000032.1, read as the reverse complement.
TCAACGCAACAAGCTGTAAGGTGAATGTATGAAGGAGCAAAAGCGTTTAACGATTTTATGCGGACACTATGGCAGCGGCAAGACCAATGTGGCGATCAACGTGGCGTACGCGCTGAAAAAAACGCAGGAGCGCGTGACCATTGCCGATTTGGACATCGTCAACCCGTATTTCCGCACCAAGGACAGCAGCGACGATTTTGCCGCACGCGGCATCGGGCTGATCTGCTCGGAATATGCCAACAGCAACGTCGACCTGCCGGCCATGCCGCCGGAAATCTATGCCATTACCGATGACCGATCGCTTCATGTGGTGCTGGACATCGGCGGCGATGACCGCGGCGCCCTGGCGCTGGGACGGCTGGCTCCGCAGATTGTCGAGGAAAACAACTACGATATGCTGATGGTGATCAACCGCTACCGCCCGTTGACACCGGACGCGCCCTCCACCTACGAGGTCATGCGCGAAATTGAACAGGCGTGCGGTATCCGGTTTACCGGTCTGGTAAACAACTCCAACCTGGGCGCGGAAACGACGGCACAGACCGTGCTGGACTCGTTGCCGTACGCCGAGGAGGTGGCGGCACTGACCGGTGTGCCGTTGGTCATGACGACGGTGCGGCAGGAGCTGCTTTTGGAGCTGGAAAAGCAAATTCCGCATCCGTTCGGACTGGAGCTACAGGCAAAGATCGGCTTTTCATGCTGATAGATCAATAAAGGAGTAATGAATATGGCAAAGCTGACATTCAAAACCGACAACTGCAAGGGCTGTGGGCTGTGCGTAAACGCCTGCCCCAAACAACTGTTGCAGCTGGCCAAGGACAAGATCAACAAGAAGGGGCATCACCCGGTAGAGATCACCGATCAGGACGCCTGCATCGGCTGTGCATTCTGTGCGACGATGTGCCCGGACTGCATCATCAAAGTGGAAAGGTAAGGTGAGCGATATGGCAGATAAAGTATTGATGAAGGGCAATGAGGCGATCGCCGAAGCGGCGATTTTGGCAGGCTGCCGTCACTATTTCGGTTATCCGATCACGCCTCAAACGGAAATTGCCGCCTACATGGCAAAGAAAATGCCGAAAATCGGCGGTTGCTTCCTGCAAGCCGAAAGCGAGATCGCGGCCATCAACATGGTGTACGGTGTTTCCTCCACCGGTAAGCGTGTTATGACCTCCTCCTCCAGCCCCGGTATTGCGCTGAAGAGCGAGGGCCTGTCCTATTTGGCAGGTGCCGATCTGCCGGCCTTTGTCGTCAACGTTCAGCGCGGCGGCCCCGGTCTCGGCGGTATCCAGCCCAGCCAGTCGGATTATTTTCAGGCGACGCGCGCCGGCGGTCACGGCGATTTCCGCATGATCGTGCTGGCACCGGCTTCGGTACAGGAAATGGCCGATCTGACGGTCAAGGGCTTTGACCTGGCCGATAAGTATCGCATGACGGCCATGGTGCTGGCCGACGGTACCATGGGACAGATGATGGAGCCGGTCAGCCTGGATTTTGACATTCAGCCGATGCCCGAAAAGCCGTGGGCGACCACCGGCACCAAGCTGGAGCGCGTGCACAACATTGTCAACTCGCTGTCGCTGGTTCCCGAAGAGCTGGAAAAATTCAACTTCGATCGCTACGAGCGGTATCGCTACATTGAAGAAAACGAGACCATGTACGAGGAGTATATGGTGGACGATGCCGAAATCGTGGTTGCGGCGTTCGGTATTGCGGCGCGTGTCTCGCGCAGTGCCGTGAACGAAGCGCGCAAGCAGGGCATCAAGGTCGGTATGATCCGTCCCATCACGCTGTGGCCGTTCCCGAAGGCGCCGTTTGCCAAGGCGGCCGAGCACGCCAAAGCCTTTATTTCCGTCGAGCTGTCCATGGGTCAGATGATCGAGGATGTGCGCCTGGCTATGGAATGCCGTGTACCGGTTACGTTGTGTAACCGTGCCGGCGGCATGATCCCGTCGCCGGAGCAGGTGTTGGAAGCGATTAAGAATGCGGTCAACGGAGGTGTCAAGTAATGGTCGTTTTTGATAAACCCCATGCCCTGAACGATATGCCGATGCACTATTGCCCCGGCTGTACTCACGGCATTATTCACCGTTTGGTTGCCGAGGTGATCGACGAGCTGGGCATTGAAGGCCGAGCCATCGGTATTGCTCCGGTCGGCTGTTCGGTTATGGCATACAACTATTTCAACTGCGATATGATCGAAGCGGCGCACGGCCGTGCCCCGGCAATCGCCACAGGCGTGAAGCGCTCCGATCCGGAAAATCACGTGGTATTTACCTATCAGGGCGACGGCGATTTGGCGTCGATCGGCATGGCGGAAACGGTTCACGCGGCCGCGCGTAATGAGAATATTACCGTCGTTTGCGTCAACAATGCGATCTACGGTATGCCCGGCGGTCAGCTGGCGCCCACGTCGTTGCCGGGTCAGGTCACGCAAACGTCGCCGTACGGCCGTGACGTGAACCACTGCGGTTATCCGATTCGCGTGTGCGAGATGCTGGCTCAGCTGGAGGGCCCGGAATATTTGGAGCGCGTTACCGTGAACAGCGTGAAAAATATCCGCAACGCGAAGAAGGCCATCAAAAAGGCGTTCCAGAACCAGCTGGACGGCAAGGGCTTCTCGCTGGTCGAGGTGGTGTCCTCCTGCCCGACGAACTGGGGCATGACGCCGCAGGCCGCTTTGCAATGGATCGACGATAATATGTTGCCCTACTATCCGTTGGGTGTGTATAAAGACCGTTCCGCGGCAAAGGAGGAAGCAAAATGAGCACGACACAGTTTTTGTTTTCCGGTTTCGGCGGTCAGGGTATCCTGTTTGCCGGTAAGTTTTTGGCATACAAGGGTCTGATGGAGGAAAAGCAGGTGAGCTGGCTTCCGTCCTACGGCCCGGAAATGCGCGGCGGCACCGCCAGCTGCAGTGTGATTATCAGCGACGAGCCGGTCGGTTCTCCCATCGTGGCGAGCCCGGACGTGTTGGTGGCGATGAACCTGCCGTCTTTGGATAAGTACGAATCGGCAGTGGTCCCCGGCGGCATGATTTTTGCCGATTCCACGCTGATCGAGCGCAAGGTAACGCGCGACGACATCTCCGTGTATTACGTGCCCGCTACACAGCTGGCCAACGAAAACGGTATGCCGACGCTGGCCAACATGATTCTCATGGGCAAAATTCTGAAGGTGCTCGGCGAATCGGGCGAGGAAGGCTTGCGCGCGGCGTTGGGCAAGGTAATTTCCGCAAAGCGTGCCGATATGCTGGAAACCAACCTCAAAGCGATGCAGATCGGTGCCGATTTTGAGTAAGGAGTGACAAATTATGCAAATCAGGGTTGTAAAAACAGAGGCTCCCAAGGAGAAGCCGGAGGCTTCCACGCTGGGCTTTGGTCGGTATTTTTCCGATCACATGTTTATGATGGATTATTCTCGCGATGAGGGCTGGCATGACGCCCGCATCGTTCCGTTCGGCAACCTGTCGTTGCATCCGGCTTCCACGGTGTTGCACTACGGCTCGGAGATTTTCGAGGGCCTGAAGGCATATCGCCGCGCGGACGGCAAGGTACAGCTGTTCCGCCCCCTGGAGAACATTCGCCGTATGAACCGCTCGGCAGAGCGTATGTGCCTGCCGACGATCCCGGAGGAGGATGCTCTGCATATTCTGAAGGAGTTTGTCAAATGCGAGCAGGACTGGACTCCGTCGGCGCCGGGTACGTCGCTGTATCTCCGTCCGTTCATGTTCGGCAACGATGAAACACTGGGTGTGCACGCGGTGCACAACGCCACCTACGTGATTATCGCTTCTCCGGTCGGCAGCTACTACAAGGAGGGCATCAACCCGGTCAAAATCATGATCGAGGATCAGGATGTCCGTGCGGTGCGCGGCGGTACCGGCGAAGCCAAGTGCGGCGGCAACTACGCGGCCTCCAACCGCGCCGGTGAACGCGCGGAGCAGAAGGGCTATTCGCAGGTGCTGTGGCTGGACGGCGTAGAGCGCAAATACATCGAGGAAGTCGGCGCCATGAACGTCATGTTTAAGATCAACGGCGAGATGGTTACGCCGAAGCTGTCCGGCTCCATTCTGCCCGGCATCACGCGTAAATCCTGCATCGAAGTGCTGAAAAAGGCCGGCTACACCGTTTCGGAGCGCCTGTTCAGCGTGGACGAGCTGGAGGAAGCCATGCAAAACGGCACCCTGGAGGAGGCCTGGGGCTGTGGTACGGCGGCGGTTGTTTCGCCCATCGGTGAGTTCTGCTACAAGGGTATTCAGCATACCGTCAACGGCGGCA
>CAYQBP010000031.1:10911-12658 GCA_964415745.1 uncultured Eubacteriales bacterium | reverse complement strand
ACGTCGATCACGGAAAGACGACACTGGTGGATCAGCTGTTGCGGCAAAGCGGCATTTTTCGTGCCAATGAGCAGGTGTCGGAGCGCGTGATGGACTCAAACGATCTGGAGCGTGAGCGCGGCATCACCATCCTGTCCAAAAATACGGCGGTAATGTACGGCGACACCAAGATCAACATCGTGGACACGCCCGGCCACGCCGATTTTGGCGGCGAGGTGGAACGTATCCTGATGATGGTGGATGGCGTTCTCCTGCTGGTAGACGCCTTCGAGGGCTGTATGCCGCAGACCCGTTTCGTGCTGAAAAAGGCACTGGGGCTCGGCAAGCGCCCGGTGGTGGTCATCAATAAGATTGACCGCGACGGTGCCCGCCCGGCCGAGGTGATCGATGAATTGCTGGATTTGTTCATCGAGCTGGGTGCCGATGAGGATCAACTGGATTTTCCGGTCATTTACGCTTCCGGGCGTGACGGATACGCTTCCACCGATCCGGCGGCGCGCGAGGGGACGATGAAGCCTCTGTTTGAGGCGATTTTGCAACACGTTCCGGCGCCGGAGGGCGATGCGGAAGCACCGCTGCAGATTTTGTTTTCCAACATCGATTACGACGAATACGTCGGCCGTGTCGGTGTTGGCCGTGTGGAACGGGGTACGGTGCACAACGGTCAGGCAGTGACTCTGTGCCACGCCGACGGTAGCACCCAAAACGCGCGCATCGCCAAGCTGTTTCAGTATGAGGGCCTGCATCGCGTCGAGCACGATACCGCCTCGGTGGGCGATTTGATCGCCGTCACCGGCCTCACCGACCTTAACATCGGAGAAACCGCCTGCGATCCGCTGTGCGTCGAGCCGTTGCCGTTTGTGCATATCGACGAGCCGACTGTTTCCATGCTGTTCATGGTGAATAACAGCCCCTTTGCCGGGAAGGACGGCAAGTACGTCACCTCGCGCAATCTGCGTGATCGCCTGTTCAAGGAGGTGGAGACAAACGTCAGTATGCGCGTGTGCGAAACCGATTCGACCGATGCGTTTGAGGTGGCCGGACGCGGTGAGCTGCATTTATCCATTTTGATTGAAACCATGCGGCGTCAGGGGTATGAATTTGCCGTCAGCCGTCCGCAGGTGATTTATAAAACCGACGAAAACGGCAACCTGCTGGAGCCGATGGAGCTGTTGATGATCGAAGTGCCGGAAAGCTATGTGGGCGCGGTAATGGAAAAGCTCGGCTCGCGCAAGGCGGAGATCGTGAACATGGGTACCCGTGAGACGGGCGCCAGCCACCTGGAGTTCCGTATTCCCTCCCGTGGCCTGATGGGGTATCGTCAGCAGTTCCTGACCGATACCAACGGCAACGGGATTATGAACAGCGTGTTCGACGGATATGAGCCGTATAAGGGCGATATTCCGCAGCGCGTACAGGGCTCCCTGGTGGTGTTTGAAACCGGCGAAACCAGTAGCTACGGCTTGTTCAACGCGCAGGATCGTGGGGCGCTGTTTGTCGGCCCGGCGGTTCCGGTGTACGAGGGCATGATCGTCGGTCAGTCTCCGAAAAACGAAGACATTGTAGTGAACGTGTGCAAGAAGAAGCATGTTACCAATATGCGTGCCGCAGGCTCGGACGAGGCGTTGCGCCTGACACCGCCTACGGTGCTGTCGTTGGAGCAGTCGCTGGAGTTTATCAACGACGACGAGCTGGTGGAGGTAACGCCGCACAGCATCCGGCTGCGTAAGCGCATTTTGTCGCGCGA
>CAYQBP010000031.1:7052-10811 GCA_964415745.1 uncultured Eubacteriales bacterium | reverse complement strand
TGAGGTGCAGGAGAATGACGGGCAGATCGAGCTGAAGGTGCTGTCCGGTGATCTGCCTCGCGGAACGCGCCTGCGGCTGTGGTACGAGCCGTCGGGCATCTCGTTGGAGCCGGGCGATGTTCTTACCGCTCCGTTTACAGTTTCCGTGAATGAAGCCGACGGCTGGGAGACACTGTGGGAGCGATCCGACGGCGTTTGGCTGTCGGCGGCTCCCGCCGACTCCTCCGGAGGAGGCTGGCGGATCATCAAGTGTGAGTCGCGCCGGATAACACCGGCGTCGGTGCGGCGCGAGCTGGCGCTGAAAATACAGCAGACCTTGTCCGGCGATACCGGCGCGGTTGCTTCCGGAATCTGTCTCGGTGCCGACGAGCGGTTGTCCTACGATGCCGTGGCGGATTTTCGCACTTGCGGCGTGTCTCATTTGTTTGCCGTTTCCGGTCTGCATTTGTCGGTGCTGACACAGGCGCTGCTGTGGGCACTCAAGCGTATGCGGATCGCACGGCGAATGCGCGGCGTGCTCTGCGCCGTCGCCGTGATCGGCTTTTCCTTTTTGGTCGGCTGGACACCATCGGTGGTTCGTGCCGCCGTGATGTGTCTGCTGGTGGTTTTGGGCGATTGCTGGCGTCGTCAGGCCGATGCGCGCAATTCGTTGGGCGCGGCCTTACTGCTGTTGCTGGCGCTTGACCCGTTTGCGGCATACGACGTTGGATTGTTACTTTCGTTTACGGCGACCTTCGGATTGCTGTTTTTGTCACCGAAGCTACGACAGTGGATGCAAAAGCTCCCGCTCCCCACCGCTCTGCGCCGTGTGTGGGAGCCGATCTCTGGTGTTGTCGCGGTCAGCTTGTCTGCCACCGCCGCTACGCTACCGGTATCGGTTTTGTATTTCGGCGAAGTGTCGCTGATGGGTGTGATTGCCAACGTCGTGATGACCTTGCCGGCAACCGTGCTGTTGGTGCTCGGCTGGATCGCCGTTCCGGCCATGCTGTTGGGCTTGTCCTTTGTATATTATCCGTTGTTGATGTTGCTTGGCGGATTGTCCAGACTGCTGCTGTACCTCGCCGCGCACCTGGCGTCGTGGCCGTTTTCTACCGTGGCCGTGACCGATTCGTACAGGATTTTCGGCGTGATCGGCGGCTTGGGACTGATTGCCGTCGGCTGGTGGCTGTTGCGTGGCCGCGGAGTGCGGCTGGCAGTGGTGCTGTGTGCGGTGATTCTGACGGTCAGCGGCGCCCTGTACCGCTACCGACTGTACGATACGGTGCGTTTTTTGGTGATTCCGGAGCAGTCCGACCTGGCAGTTTGTGTGCTGTATCGGCGTCGGTCGGTTTTGGTGATTTCGCCCACGCAAATCGACACACTGTATGCGGCGCGCACGGCATTGCGGTCTGCCGGGGTCACTTCTCTGGATGCCGTTCTGTTGCCGGAGGGCGATTGGAGCGGAGCACCGTATCTTTCGTACGTGCTCGGTGATTATCTGAAGCCGAATACCGTTTTCCGCGTCGATAGCGACGGAGAAAACGTTATGGACGAGGTGCGGTTTCGTTCACAGACGGAGTGGCTGTGGATACAGTTCGGAACGGTAGAAGCGGCGTTTGTACCGCAGGAGACCGCCGCGCGGTTGCCGGATACGGTTGACATTGCTTTTTGCGTGGGAAAGCCGTTGGCTGCCGATCGCACAACGGTGACGGTGGTACAACAGCTATATCCGCTGTGCGCGTTGCCCGAACACGGCATTTCCGCACCGCAGAGTGAGAAGCTGTGGGTGTGGATCGACGGCGAAGGCGACGTATATATTCAGTAAGTATATGAGGAGAGGGTCACATGCCAATCTCGGAACAGGAATTAAAACTGCATCTGAAAAAAGGAGTCCCGGCGCGTGTCTATTTGTTGTACGGCGAGGAGGCTTACTTAACGGCGCATTACGCCGAGCAGGTGATCCGTTTGGCAGGGGTGCGCCCCAATGACAGCCTGGCGGAATTTAATATGCACCGCTTCGACGGTCAGGAGTGCTCGTTTGACGCCATCGAGGAAGCGGCCGAGGCACTGCCGCTGATGGCAGACAAAAAATGCGTAGCGGTTTGCAACTGCGATGTTACACCGGCGGCGGTATTTGACCGTGCCATGGCACTGGTTTCGGACCCGCCGGAGGAAACGGTGCTGATTTTCTGGATGACAACGCTGTTAACGGACGGAAAGCTGAATGCCAAATGGCGACAGTTTGTCGAAGCCGTTGACCGAACGGGAGTGTGTGTGTGCTTTCCCCGCAAGACGACGGAGGAGATCGTTCGCCTGCTGTGTGCCGGCGCACATCGGCGGCACTGCACTCTACAGCCGGAGGTTGCCCGTTCGTTGGTGGAGCAGTGCGGAAACGACCTGAATTTGCTGCTCAACGAGCTGGATAAGCTATGTGCCGTGGCAGGACAGGGGGAAATCACCGCGGCCATTGTCGGTGAGGTTGCTACAAAGAACCTGAACGCGCAAGCGTTTGAGCTGTCCAACGCCATTTTGAAAAACAACTATGAAAACGCCTATGCGATTCTTCACAAGCTGTTTGCCTGTAAGCTGGACCCGATCGTGATTTTGGCGGCACTGTCCGGCTCCTACACAGACCTGTACCGCGCCAAGCTGGCGGCTAACGCCGGACAGCGTGCGGAAACACTGGTTGAAGAATTTGATTATAAAAGCCGCGCCTTCCGCCTGAAATATGCGGCACGGGATTGCAGTCGCCTGTCGCTGGAATCGTTGCGTGAAAGTCTGGATATTTTGGCACAGGCCGACCGTCGGCTGAAATCGTCGGCCAGCGACAAGCGAATGGTGCTGGAGGAAACCGCCGCCAAGCTGATCGTTACCGCCAAGCTGGGTAAAATTCAATGACGGTCAGGATCAAAGAGGCCGTCGCGGTGGAGGGAAAATACGACGCCATTCGTCTGCGCTCGGTCGTGGACACGACCATCGTTACGACCGACGGGTTCGGTATTTTTAAGCAACCGGAAAAGCTGGAGCTGTTGCGCCGCCTTGCCGAAAAGCAGGGGTTGATTGTGTTGACCGACAGCGATGCCGCCGGGTTTGTGATTCGTGACCGTATCAGCGGCGCGTTGCCACCGTCGCAGGTATTACACGCCTATGTGCCGGAGGTCGTCGGTAAGGAACGACGAAAGGTGACCGGCTCCAAGGAGGGCCTTCTCGGCGTCGAGGGCATCGACGGCGAAACGGTATTGCAGGCGTTGCTTCGTGCCGGTGCCACCGTCGAGGATGAAGAAAAGCCGACGGCTTCGCCGCCGTTTTTGACCAAGGCGCGCCTGTATGCCGACGGATTATCCGGCGGCGATAACAGCGCACGGCTACGGCAGGCGATGCTGAAGGCGATGGGCTTGCCGCACCGATTGTCCGCCAACCGGATGATCGAGGTGATCAACGCTCTGCTGACCGAGCGGGAATACCTGGATTTGCTGGAGCATAGTAAAGGAGAAGATGGGACATGAGCCAATCGCTGATTTTGGCATCGGCATCGCCGCGCCGCCGGGAAATTTGCGACCTGCTGGGACTGACCTATACGGTTTGCCCGGCACAGACCGAATTGCCGGTAGACCCGGCCGTGCCGCCGCTCGAAAGCGTGTTGCGCGTGGCTCGCGGCAAAGCAGAGGAGGTGGCGGCGGCTCATCCCAACGAAACGGTGCTGGGCGCCGATACCGCCGTGGTCGTGGACGATCGCATCTTCGGAAAGCCGCAGAATACCGCAGAGGCAAAAGCGATGCT
>CAYQBP010000031.1:5709-6952 GCA_964415745.1 uncultured Eubacteriales bacterium | reverse complement strand
CGCTTTTTGGAGCATCGCGATTTTTAATACGCAGATATTCGACAGATTTCTACAAGAAAGGGCGAAACAGTATGAAGGATATGCGGCATGGTAAAGCAGCCAAACCGAGCGAAGCGGTTCGGCACGTGTCGGAGGGCAAAAAAGCTCCCAACTGGCGATTCATCGCGTTTTTGCCGATAGCGTTTTTGTGGATGGAGCTGGTATTCCGCGCGGCAACGATCGAACGCTTCTTCGGTAGCGGTCTTTTTTACGTTTTCGGGTTTACGCTGGCCGCTTCGGCCGTCGTCTATTTGTTGTGCACGCTGTTTCGCCAAAAGGTGAACTACGGTATCACCATCGGCTTTTTGTCGTTTGCCGCCGCCGTGCTGACCTCCGAGGTGATCTATGCCGGCATTTTCCCCGGCACCTTTTACGATCTGGATAAGCTGACCATGGCCGGTGAAGCGATGGGCGATTTCGGAATCAACGCCCTGACATCGGCGTGGAACAACATCGTCTACATCGTGGCGCTGTGGTTCCCCGTGGTTTTGTACATCATTTTCGGCAGACGGTTTTGCCCGGCGCGCCGCGCGCCCGCGTTGCTCAAGATCGCTTCCGGCGTGCTGGCGGTGGTAATCCACGCCATCGTAGTCATCGTGGCGCTGTGCTCCTCCGGTGATATGAGTCCGCGGTATCTGTACATCAGCCGTTTCGATAAGGACGCCGCCGTGGAGCAGTTCGGATTGATGACCATGTTCCGCCTGGATATCCGTTACGATTTTATCGACGGCAAGATCGAGGAAAACTTTTCGCAGGGCGCCTCGTCCATCGGCGATTTCGATTTTATCCAGGGCGACGACGATTCGCAGGGGAGCACCTCCACGCCGACGGTGTACACCCCCAATGTGATCGACTCTCTGGACTTTGATGCACTGGCGAACAGCACCTCCAACGACACCCTCAAAACCATGCATCAGTATTTCGGCTCCGTGGAGCCGACCATGAAAAACAAGTACACCGGTATGTTTGAGGGCAAAAATCTCATCTTCATCGTGGCGGAGGGCTTTTCGCCCTACGCAGTCAGTCAGGAATTGACTCCCACGCTGTATAAGCTGTCTCACGAGGGTATTCAGTGCACCAATTACTACACCCCCGGCTGGGGCGTGTCCACCTCGGACGGGGAATATACCAGCCTGTTGAGCCTGATGCCGGCAACGGGTGTCCGCAGCATGGAATATTCCGCCGACCGGAATATGTATTTTTC
>CAYQBP010000031.1:0-5609 GCA_964415745.1 uncultured Eubacteriales bacterium | reverse complement strand
TGGTTGCCAAGCTGGAGTATTACGGTATCGCGGAGGATACCATGATCGTGCTGACCGCCGATCACTATCCTTACGGCTTACAGCAATCGGGTGAAACGGATTTTTACAGCGAGCTTGCCGGCAAGGATACGACGTCCACCTTTGAAAAATACCGCAACACGCTGATTATGTGGAGCAAGGGCATGGACAGCATCGTGATCGACGAGCCGGTGTACAGCATCGACCTGTTGCCGACCATCAGCAACCTGTTCGGCATCGAGTACGATTCCCGATTGTTGATGGGACGTGATTTTCTGTCCGATTCACCGGCGCTGGTGTGCTTCTCCGACAGAAGCTGGATTACGGAATACGGGCGGTACGACGCCAAAACCAAAACCTTCACCATGACGTCGGATCAGGACTGGACAGAAGAAAACAAGTCGGAGTACGTCAAATCGATCAACACCGTGGTGCGCCGCAAATTTGATTTTTCCAATCTGATATTGAAGCAGAACTATTATAACGTTTTGTTCAAAAAATAGGAAAACGCTCCCGAAGCGGTGTGCTTCGGGAGCGTTTGTCATTTTTTCAGCACGCGGATGATCTCTCCGATGTATTGACGGTGAAAATCATTTGCTTTATAATGAGATAGAAGCGCAGGGTCGGTGAATTGTTCGGGCGCAAAATCGCTCACGTGCAGCTTGCGGCAGACCAGAACCAGCCGTGCCTGCTCGATGCATGGGGTGCCGGCTTCCTCAAATACCGACAAGCCGGTGGCGGCGAGCTTATCCTCGTCCCGTCCCGAATGGGAGCCGCAGTGGCGCAGTGCCGGGCGGAATTCCTCCGGCAGGAACGACAGCGAATAGGTGTCGGCCTGCTCCATCAGCGAGTACGTGTACCGTTGGGGGCGCACAAAGGCGAAAGCGACCGGCAGGTTCCACAGGATACCCACGCCGCCCCAGCTGGCGGTCATCGTGTTACAGCGGCTGCCGTTGTCGGCGGTCAGCAGCATCCAGGTGTCCCCGATCAACGAAAAGGGGTTTTCGTTCAGCTCCTTGGGGTCGATGGCGGTAAAATGATTCATAATACAACACTCCTTCGGCTTACTAATGACAGTATACTATATGACGGCTTTTTTGAAAAGATTTTCCGAAAGATTTTTCAAAATTCAAAGACTGTTCAAACACCGTTTGAAAAATCTGCTAGACTATAAGAGAGAATAGGAGGTTGCTGTATGGATGCTGTAAAAATTATGGTGGTTGACGATGACAGCAATATCGGAGAGCTGTTGCGCCTGTATTTGGGCAAGGAAGGCTACGAGCCGGTGGTATTTACCGATGGCGAGCAGGCGGTAGAGCAGTTTGACACCGAAAAGCCGGATTTGATTCTGCTGGACGTGATGATGCCGAAGCTGGACGGCTGGCAGGTGTGCCGTAAAATCCGCAAAAAGTCGCAATGCCCCATCATCATGCTGACCGCCAAGGGCGAGCTGTTCGACAAGGTGCTTGGACTGGAGCTGGGTGCCGACGATTACATAGTAAAGCCGTTTGAAACCAAGGAGGTTATCGCCCGTGTGAAGGCGGTGCTGCGCCGTTGCGGCGTTTCCAAGGGCGAAAAGCAAAAGGAGGTTTCCTACGACGGCTTGTATATCAACATGGAAAACTACGAGCTGCGCGTGCGCGGTAAGCAGATCGACACGCCGCCGAAGGAGATGGAGCTGATCTATCATCTGGCCAGCAACCCCAACCGCGTTTACACACGCGACCAGCTGTTGGACGAGGTTTGGGGCTTTGAATATTACGGTGACAGCCGCACGGTGGACGTGCACGTTAAGCGTTTAAGAGAGAAGCTGGAGGGCGTTTCCGACCAGTGGACACTGAAGACCGTATGGGGTGTGGGGTATAAATTTGAAGTCAAACAAGACGTTATTTAAGAGCATTTTTTCAAAATATTTTACGGCAACCGCCGTGCTGATCTCGCTGGCGTTCCTGTTAACGGCGGCGATACAGCTGTTGCTGGCGCGTAGCTATTGGATCGACGATAAGCGCGTAGCGCTGGAGGAACGGGCGCAGAACGTGTCGGCGTTCGTCATAGAAAACGTAGTGGAAGCGCAACCGGGCAAATATCAGATCCCCAGCTCGATTTCCCCGGCGCTGACCCATTTGGCCAGCGTGTCCGACAGCAATGTGCTGGTTGCCGACAACGAGTTCCGCGTGGTGTATTGCTCGCACACGGATTGCTCGCACCGTGGCAGGGTGTTGTCCGACGCGGTAAGCGCCGGACTGCAACGCGGCGAGTATTTCGAGGTGGATCGGTTGGGCGGCTTGTACAGTGACCGACAGTATACCGCCGGGGTCGAGCTGCGAATTGACAACGGCGAAACGCTGGGATACGTGCTGGTCTCCTCGTCGGCGTCCGCGCTCGGTGAGTTTGTCATGGACAACCTGAAAACCTACGTGCTCGCCGGTGTGGCGGCGCTGGTCGTGGCGTTTATCGTGCTGTATATCATCACCTATCAGCTGGTGCGCCCGTTGCGGCAGATGGCGGCCATCACACGTCGATTCAGTCAGGGCGATTTTTCCGGCCGCGTGAAGGTGCGCGGCAACGACGAGATCGCGGAGCTGGCAACGGCACTGAACGGCATGGCGGTATCGCTGTCCTCGCTGGAGGATATGAGGCGTAGCTTTGTCGCCAATGTTTCGCACGAGCTGAAAACGCCGATGACCACGATTGCCGGATTTATCGACGGCATTTTGGACGGTACGGTGCCGCCGGAAAAGCGAGGAGACTATCTGCGTATTGTTTCGGAGGAAACCAAGCGCCTGTCGCGGCTGGTGGGGGCGATGCTGAATCTGTCGCGCATCGACAGCGGATCGCTTCGTATCAACCCGGTCACCTTTGATCTGACCTCCACCGTATGCGAGGTGCTGCTGTCGTTTGAGCAACGAATCGAGGGCAAGCACCTGTCGATCGACGGTATGGAGGATTGCGCGCCGCAGCAGGTGTGCGCCGATTACGATCTGTTGCAGCAGGTCGTGTATAATCTGATGGATAACGCCGTAAAGTTTACCAACGACGGTGGCACCATCACCCTGTCGGTGTCCGGCTCGGCGGAACGGGTGGCATTTACCATTCGCAATACCGGCGACGGGATTCCCTCGGAGGAGATGCCGCACATTTTTGAGCGCTTTTATAAGAGCGACCGTTCACGCGGACTGGACAAAAACGGCATCGGCTTGGGGTTGTACATTGTCAAAACGGTGATCGATCTGCACGGCGGCGAGATTACGGTGCGCTCTGTGGAGGGCGAATACTGCGAGGTTTCGTTTTGGCTGCCGACGAAATCCGTGCATTTACAAAAAAAGTGAGAAATTTTCAACAAATTGACACAAAGCAGCGGTAGAATATTGATAAGATCATGAAAGGTGTGACATATATGGACGAATGGAATCGGTCACCGAATGAAGAACAGTCGCAGCAGACCGGCGGTGAGACGCCGACCTCACAGCCGGATCGGGGAGAAGCACCGAATCCGCAGAGCAATCAACCGCCGGTGACGCCGCCGAGCTATTCCTATGGCTGGAATCCCACGCCGTACGCGCCGCCCCCGAAAAAGAGCGGTAAGGGTACCGCTGTGGGGGTCATTGTCGGTGCGGTCTGCGTGATTATTGTGGGCGCATTGGTAGCGCTGTGGGTCATCGCACAAAATATGGGGACGAACAGCGGCTCTGCCGACAACGATGCCGGACAATCCACCAAGGCCTCCCAAACGACCTCCTACCGCGACCCGAACGATCGTCTGACGCTGACGATCCCGGAGGTGGACGAGGTGCTGGAGGGCTTGTCCTCCCGTCAGATCGTCAGTGACAACCTGGACAGCACCGTGCTGTTGACCATTTACTCCGAAACGTCGGGCAGCTCCTTCGGCCAAAGCGACAGCCGACAGGTCACCTCCGGCTTTGCCAGCGGATTTGTGCTGTCGGAGGACGGCTACATTGCCACCAACTGGCACTGCGTGGTGAACGAGGATACCAACCAGCCGTTTGCCCGCGTCGATGTCACGATGTACGACGGTACCGTGTATGAAAACGCCGAGCTGATCGGTGCCGATTCCTCAACCGATCTGGCGGTAATTCGGGTGAATGCGACCGGTCTGAAGGCGGTGTCACTCGGCAACTCGGAGGCGCTTCAGCTGGGTGACCGCGTGGTGGCGCTCGGTAACGCCGGCGGCCTCGGCTTTTCGGCCACGCAGGGCATCGTGTCCGGCCTGGCACGCGATGTGTACGAGGATACCGGCTACGCGATCAAGTGCCTACAGGTCGATGCCGCCATCAACCCCGGAAACTCCGGCGGCCCATTGTTTAATGCGGCAGGACAGGTCGTGGCGATCAACTCCGCCAAAATCGTGGCCGACGGCTACGAAGGGCTGGGCTTCTCCATTCCGATCAACGAGGCGCTGACCATCTTCAACGAGCTGATCGAAAACGGTTACGTTACCGGTCGTGTAGCGCTGGGCGTGAATGGTCAGAGCTATGATGACGGCTACTACTCCGGCTTCCTGATTTACTCGCTGGAAAGCGATTCGCCCCTGAAAAGCTCCGGCGTCAAGCAGGGCGATTTGATCACGGCGATCGACGACACCGAGGTGGAGGATTATGCCTCGTTGCGTTCGGCACTCTCCAAGCATCAGGTGGGGGATACCGTTACCCTGACGCTGCTGAGGTCGTCCAACCGACGTGTGGAGAGCTTTGAGGTCAAGGTCGTGCTTACCGAGGCCAAAGGGTAACCCAAGCAAAACCGTATAACGATGAAAATCGGGCGACACGCAGTCGACAGCGACTGCGTGTCGCTTTTGTGTGAAAGCAGGTGTTTCGTTCACAGCCTGTCGAAAATGCTTGTACAAATATTACAATAATGTAGTTGAAACCAAGCCGGGTTTATGCTACAATAAGGTGGGTATCGGTGGTTAGCACCGATCATGAAAGAGGAAGAACTATGAAACACGGCAAATTGAGATCCCTGCTGGCCGGCATCACCACGCTGGTGCTGCTGATTTCCTGTACCGTTTCCGGCCTGGTACTGCCGGTCGCGGCCGAGGATGCAACACCCACCCAACTGTCTCTGACATACGACACCCTGTGGATCATGACGGGGCGTACCCGTTCCATGGGTACCTCCACGGTGACGTACAGCGACAAAACCACGTCAACCGTATCCGCAAGTGGCGTCGCGTGGACGATTGCCGATACGTCGGTGGCTACAATTGATGCCGCCGGTCTGGTAACGCCGCTCAAGGTGGGTGAAACCACCATCACGGCTACAATAGCAGAGCTTTCCCTGACTGCCACCTGCACCCTGCACGTGGTGGACGGGTCTCAATATGTCTATGCCGATGTACCGCATACGCTGGGCGATGAGCTGCTTGCCAACGGCGATTTTGAACAGGGAGCCACCAACTGGGCGGCGGATTCTCCTGTCGTTTCCGGCGTGGGCAAGGACGGCGGCTATGGTCTTCAGCTGACGAAGAATGATACCGGCTATTACTATAAGGGTGCGATCGCGCTGAAGCCGGATACCACGTATGTGCTGTCGTACGACTATCTGCCCGGAAAGAACGCTTCGTTCTACAT
>CAYQBP010000030.1:8478-12864 GCA_964415745.1 uncultured Eubacteriales bacterium | reverse complement strand
ACCCCGACCGAGGGAAACAGCAGATGCTCCGGCCCCTGCTCCGGTGCCAGCGGACAGGGACAGAGAATACCGGGAAGCTGTTGCTCGCGCGCGTAAGCGGCGATCTCCGATAACAACAGCGTTGCCGCCGCACCGCAATCGTCCTCGATGACATAAATGCGCGGGCAGAGTGCCTGCAACGTTTCCCGAAACAGAACGTGTCCCTCCGGCGTGATCGCGCTGAGAAAGCGTCGCTGCAGGCGCCCTTGCCCGGTGGCGGTCCCCAGCTCCTGCCGTGCGATCCGCCGCGCCGTTCGCCGCACCTTTTCCGCGTCCAGCGCCGCCTCGCCCAGACGGCGGTTCTCACGGAGCAGGACGCCGGCGGCGGCTATGTATTTGCGGCTTTGGGCGTGCAGTGCCCGGTTTTCGTCCGTGGCCTGTCGGATTTCCGCCGCCCGTTCGCGAAGCATCGCTTCGTCGGAGCAGACCGACAGCGGCACAAGCTGTTCCACGGCGCCCCAGTATTTCGGCTCCACCACGTGGGGTGACGTGGCGTCCAGCAGACACATACGCAGTGCCGGAACAACCACGCCGTCCAGCGATGCCGGGTCGGAGGAACAGCACAGCACCTCCGCCTCCAGCGACAGCGCTGTGACACATTCATACACCCGACGCATCAGTGTCGATTTTCCCGTGCCCGGCCCGCTTTTGATCAGGTACGCCTGCCAGCCGTCGGCAGGGTCGTACAGCTCGTCGGCAAACCCCACAAAGCCCTGTGGCGTGTTTGCCCCCAGAAAAAAGCGTATCGGTGCCTGAAACGTTGTCATATCGATCCTCCTCACCTATTCCGCAAGCTGCGTTCCTTGTATACTATGCCGCCCTCGCGCTGTGGTGCCTGTCAAACACCGTGAAGCAAACAACGACCGGTCGCCAGTAAAATGCCGAGGTCCTGTCGCAGAGACAGGTGGCGCACATACTGCGCGTCGTACCGTGCCTTTTCCGACGGCGAAAGCTTTTCTCGCCCGCTTACCTGCGCCAGACCGGTCAGCCCCGGACGCACCTGCAAGGCACCGCTTTGACGACGAAGGTGCAACAGCTCCGTTTCGGTCGATACCACCGGGCGCGGCCCGACAAGGCTCATGTCACCCTTCAGAACGTTCCATAGCTGTGGCAGCTCATCCAAGCTGGCTTGCCGAAGCCGACGCCCCAGCGGTGTGATATACCGCTCCACTGCGGCGCGCTCGGCCGAAGGAGCGTCGGGCGGCGCCTGTGTGTACATGGTGCGGAATTTGTAGATTTGAAACGGCCGTCCCGCTTTGCCGATGCGTTGCTGTGAAAAAATACTGCCGCCGGGACTGTCCAGACGGATCAGCCAGGCGATCGCCAGCAACAGCGGCGCCAAGACGGTCAGTGCGATCAGCGAAAGCACGACGTCCGCCGCTCGCTTGAACCCTTTGTACAAAACGCTCGCCTCCGCGGTTAGTATAACCGTATACCGGACACGTTCTCGCGTTATGACAATAATTTTTGAAGGAATTTTCCGTTTCTGCCGCACCCCCTTGATTTTTGGCGCAACGGGTGGTACAATAAAAGCAGAAATTACAATCGCGGGGTTCGCGCAGCGGGCCCCGTTTTAGTCTGTAAGGATCACAGGAGGAATTAACATGAGCGAATGTACCCACGATTGCAGCTCCTGCTCGCAGAACTGCGGCGAACGGCAGGAGGACCTGCACGCAAAGACCAACGAATTCAGCCACATTAAAAAGGTAATCGCCGTCGGTAGCGGCAAGGGCGGCGTCGGAAAATCCTCGGTTACCAGCCTGCTGGCGGTAATGATGGCGCGCCGCGGCTACAAGGTCGGCGTGCTGGACGCCGATATTACCGGCCCCTCCATTCCGCGTGCGTTCGGCATTACGCAGAAGGCACAGGGCTCCGAAATCGGCATTTTGCCGGCGGAAACACACATGGGCATCAAGGTCATGTCGATCAACCTGCTGTTGGAGGACGAAAACCAGCCGGTCGTGTGGCGTGGGCCGGTGCTTGCCGGTGCTGTTACCCAGTTCTGGACCGACGTGGTGTGGGGCGAGCTGGACGTTCTGTTTATTGATATGCCTCCCGGAACCGGCGATATTCCTCTGACGGTGTACCAATCCCTGCCGGTGGATGCCACGGTGGTCGTTTCCACGCCGCAGTCGTTGGTGCAAATGGTGGTTGGCAAGGCAAAGACCATGGCGGATATGCTGAGCATTCCGGTCGTCGGACTGGTGGAAAACATGAGCTATCTGGTTTGCCCGGATTGCGGCAAAAAAATCTCGCTGTTCGGGGAAAAAAATGGACTGGACGAGGCGGCGCGCCGCATGAACGTGCCGTTGCTGGCCAAGCTGCCCATTGACGCCGCCGTGTCACATTTGTGCGACACCGGCGAGATCGAACGGGTCGTTTGCGACGAGATCGCCCCGGCGGTGGACGCTGTGGAGGCGTTGTTGAAATAACGCCACAAAAAGGAACGATATAAAAAGCACCCCGAAGGCCAATCGCCTTCGGGGTGCTGTCTGTTTACAGTGAGTTTATCGGGCGTCTGTTATTCGGAAAACAGCGACGCGTACTGCGGCATGCTTCGCATGGAAACGAACCGGGTGGGTGAGCAGATGACGTGGTCGAGCAGGCGAATACCCATCTGCTCCAGCGCGGCGCCGATTTGCCGGGTGGTGACGATGTCATCGGAGGAGGGGTCGGGATCGCCGAAGGGGTGATTGTGCGCCAAAACAACGACGGTGGCCTGCTGTGCCAACGCGATCTGAACGACCTCGCGCAGGTCAACAAAGGCGCGGTTGACGGTACCGTTGCTCAAGGGCACGATGTTGAGAATATCGCAACGGTTGTTGAGGCACAGCTCCAGCACCAGCTCCTGCTTGATCCCCTGGAAGCGCGACTTTATGAAGGGGCCGATCTCGCTCAGCGATTTGAACGTGGTGACGGCACGGTTGCGCTCCTGGTCGCAACGGCGGTTCAGGTCGTTGCACAGCTTGAGAAGGGTGGCGGTGTGCTCGGAAATGCCGTTAACACGGCACAGCTGTTCGACGGGTGCCTCCAGCACGGCCGGCAGACTGCCGAACATATCCAGCAGCTTGTGCGCCAGCGGATTGGTATCCTGTCGCGGCAGAGCATAAAACAGCAACAGCTCCAACACCTGATGCGGGTCAAAGGAATCCAGCCCTTCGTTGAGGAAGCGTTGCTTTAGGCGATCACGGTGCCCGTGATGGATACCCTGCGACATTGAGACAGACCCTCCCTTTTGTTGGTAATGGCTATTATAGCAAATACGCCGTGCAAAAGGAAGTCCTTTTTGAAATTATTCTGAAAAGTTATGGCGAAAAATATGAAATGGAAAATGAGAAACAGAGAAAACAGGAGAGAAAACGCGAGAAAAAGAGAGATAACGGATTATAAATTAAAAATTCTGCAAAATAGCCCTTGACAGCTGAAAATGGGTGTGCTATGATAGGCAAGCTGTGAAATAAAGATACAAAAACAGGAGGTTTTCACCATGTCCACCTATATGGCAAAGGCCGGTCAGGTCGAGCGCAAATGGTATGTGATCGACGCCGCCGGTAAGCCGCTGGGTCGCGTGGCCGCTCAGGCCGCCGTGCTTCTCCGCGGAAAGCATAAGCCCACCTACACGCCTCATGTCGATTGCGGCGATCACGTCATCATCATCAACTGCGCCGAAGCCGTTTTGACCGGCAAAAAGTCGGAGCAGAAGGTATGGTACCGTCACACCGGCTGGATCGGTAACCTGAAGGCTACCAAGTATTCCACCCTCATGGCTCAGCGCCCCGAAAAGGCGATGGAGCTGGCTGTGAACGGCATGATCCCGAACAACACCTTGGGCCGTCAGGCCAGCGCACGCCTTCGCGTGTTCGCCGGCGCGCAGCATGACCATGCCGCGCAGAAGCCCGAAGTGTTTGAGTTTTAATGAAGGAGGCTGTTCACATGGATTACAATAAGAGACCGTATTTCTACGGTACCGGCCGTCGCAAAAAGTCGGTTGCCCGTGTGCGTCTGTACAACGGTACCGGCAAGGTCACGATCAACGGTCGTGATATCGACGATTACTTTGGTCTGGAGACCCTGAAGGTCATCGTTCGTCAGCCCCTGGTGCTCACCGGACTGACGGAGAAGTTCGACATCGAGTGCCGCGTCGGCGGCGGCGGTGTGACCGGCCAGGCCGGCGCTATCCGTCACGGTATCGCACGTGCGTTGCTGCAGTTCAACAGCGAGGAGCTGCGTCCTCAGCTGAAGAAGGCCGGGTTCCTGACCCGTGACCCGAGAATGAAGGAGCGTAAGAAGTACGGCTTGAAGGCCGCCCGTCGCGCACCTCAGTTCAGCAAGCGCTGATTTTATACC
>CAYQBP010000030.1:0-8378 GCA_964415745.1 uncultured Eubacteriales bacterium | reverse complement strand
GATGCGCTGAAGCTCTGTGAAAACGCACAGCTTTCCGCAGATCGGGACAGTGTGGAGCGGCGCGTGACCGCTTTGCGAGAGAGGTTCGGCTTTACCGCGTTTGCCGGTGACAATGTGGAGTATCACGCCTCCGGGTGTGTGACGTTCCCGATTCTCGGCACGCGCGCCGTCATCGAGGACAAGCTGGCGTTCGACCCCGACCGCACCAAGCGACGCGCCATCTACGAGGAGGTCAAGGCGGCGTTCCCCGATTATACCGTGTTTATTGGCGGTTCTTCCTCGTTTGACATGGTGCCGGCACCGTACAACAAGGCATACGCTTTGTGCAAATACTGTGATGAGCACGGGCTTCGGCACGATGAGGTGGCGTACGTGGGCGACGACTACGGCCCCGGCGGTAACGACGAGCCGGTCTTCTTACAGGATTTTTGCTTTGTTAAAATTGACGATTATCGCACTTTTCCCCAGGTGATGAAACCGTTCTTATAAGAAAAAACGGCGGCGTGTCCTCCTTGCGAGGCACGCCGCTTTTTCATGTAAAACCGATGGTAACAATCTTGTAGTTGTATCTTTCGGAAGTTTGTGCTATACTATGTAAGTTATAAAGGAAAGTATTGCTGTTTGGCGGAAAGGAATGGCGGTATGGCATACTTGGACAACAGCGCCACCACGGCGGTGTGTGCTGAGGCGGTAACACGCATGGTGCGCGTGATGACCGACGTGTACGGCAACCCGTCCTCTCTGCACACCATGGGGGTGCGCGCCGAGCAGGAGGTGGCGCAGGCACGTGCCGAGGTCGCCGCACTGATCGGCGCCAAGCCGGAGCAGACGGTGTTTACCGGCAGTGGCACCGAAGCCAACAATCTGGCGGTGCTGGGCGCGGCCGCCGCCTTGCGGCGCAGACCGCCGGTGGCGGTGACGACCGCGATCGAGCACCCATCGGTGGCCGCCTGCTTTGATGAGCTGGAGCGGCAGGGCTGGACGGTGACACGGGTGAAGCCGAATGCCGACGGCTGTATCACGCCGGAGGCGGTGGCGGAGGCTTGTACCGCGGATACCACGCTGGTCAGTGTGATGGCGGTGAACAATGAGACCGGCGCGCGGCTGGATATTCCGGCGACGGTGGCGGCGGTCAAGGCAATTGCACCGCAGGCGGTGTTTCATACCGACTGCGTACAGGCGGCCGGAAGGCTGCCGCTCAAGGCGGAACGCTGGGGCGTGGAGCTGCTGTCGGTCAGCGGTCACAAGCTCCACGGCCCGAAGGGATGCGGAGCGCTGTATGTGCGCCGGGGCGTGCGGCTGATGCCGCGGATGCTGGGCGGCGGTCAGGAGCAGGGACTTCGCAGTGGCACGGAGGCGGTGCCGGCGCTGGCAGGGTTCGGCGCGGCGGCCGCGGCGGTGGCACCCTTTGAAGCACAGTGGGAGCACTACACGCGCCTGCGTGATACACTGACGGCGGAGCTTCGCTCCTTGCCGGAGGTGCGGTGGCACTGTCCGCCAAACGGCGTGCCGTATATCGTGCATCTGTCCCTGCCGGGGATTCGCAGTGAAACGTTGTTGCATTTTTTGGCGGCACGTGAAATATACGTATCGTCCGGGTCGGCGTGCTCCAAGGGGAAGCACAGTCCGGTGCTGGAAGCGATGGGCTTGCCGGTGGCGGAGATCGATTCTTCGCTCCGGATCAGCTTTTGTTACGAAAACACCGAGGATGAGGTGCGGGCGTTGGCACAGGCTTTGCGGGAAGCGGCGGTAACGCTGCAAAGGAGGCGCTGATGGAACAGATCAAGCGACTGGGAAAGGCCATGGGGCGCGGCTTGCTGCGCGGACTGCGTGCCGTCATTCCGTTGCGTGGCGACGGGCGGCAGGAGATCACGCGGAAGGTTGCGTTTTTGACGGCGTTGGCGGTGTTTCTGTGCTCCGGGTACTACCTGATGTACGAGCTGTACCTGCAGCCGCGGCACACGCAGGAGGTCATCGGCTCACTGCGTGACCTGTACGTGCGCGGCGAGACGGACGGCGTGGACGCGGACGATCTGCCGGAGAACATTACGTATCCGGACGGACTGAAGGAGAATTTTAAGGCGCTGTATGCGCGCAATGCGGATGTTGCCGCGTGGCTTACGTTTAAGACGACGGGGACGGACGACCTGTTTGAGGGTACGGTGGACAATCCCGTGGTACAAACGACGGACAACGACCGCTATCTGGATTTGGATTTTCTGGGCAATCACGATAAGGCGGGCACGCTGTTTTTTGATTATCGCAACGACCTGTCCCGCTTTGACGAGCAACGCAATCTGATTATTTACGGACACAACCTAAAAAGCGGTCTGATGTTTTCCAAGTTCAATCTGCTGGTGTCGCAGCAGCAGGAGCGCGCACAGCGGTTGGAAACGCTGACATTGGATACGGCGTACGGCGAAAAGGTGACCTACAAGGTATTTGCCGTGATGGTCATCGATGCCGATGCTACCGGTGCCGATGCGTTCAACTACATTCGCACCGAATTTGCCAACGACACGCAGCTTGCCGCGTTCGTCGAAGGAGTTCGGGAGCGGTCGCTGTATGATTTTGCCGACGTGGACGTAACGGCAGAGGATCAGCTTCTTACGCTGTCCACGTGCAGTAACAAGCGCGACACCACGCTGAAAAACGGGCGCACCGTGATCGTAGCGCGGCGCCTGCGCGACGGCGAGGATGCCGCGGTGGATACGTCGAAAACGACGGTCAACACGGACGTGCTGATGCCGCGTGTCTGGTATGTCAATAAGGAGCTGGATCTGCCGGAAAAATACCGCTGATCCGATAAAGGAGCTTGAGCATGGCAAAGGAAGTTATCCTGATTAAAAACGGCGAGCTGGCGCTGAAGGGGCTGAATCGCAGTACCTTTGAGGAGGTGCTCCTCAAAAACCTGCGCTGGCGGCTGAAGCCGCTGGGGGCGTTCACCCTGCGGAAGGCGCAGTCCACCATTTACATTGAGCCTCAGGACGAGACGGTGGACTGGGACGAGGTGAGCGAGCGCGTGAGCAAGGTGTTCGGGATTTCGGCATTTTCACGCGCCTGCGTGGTGCCGAAGGAGCTGTCGGCCATTCAGGAGGCGGCGGCCGGGTACCTGGTGGATACACTGCGCCACGCCAAAACGTTCAAGGTGGAGGCCAAGCGCGCCGACAAGCGGTTTCCGCTGACCTCGCCGGAGCTGTGCGCGGAGGTCGGAGGGTATCTGCTGGAGCGGTATCCGCACCTGACGGTGGATGTGCATGAGCCGGAGGTAAAGGTATGGGTGGAGGTGCGCGACTTCGGCGCCTATATTCACGGGCCGCAGCTGCCGGGTGCCGGCGGCATGCCGGTGGGCACCGGCGGAAAAGCGGCGATCCTGCTGTCCGGCGGCATCGATTCGCCGGTGGCGGCGTATATGATGGCCAAACGCGGCATTGAGCTGACCGCGGTGCATTTTGCCTCGCCGCCCTATACCAGCGAGCGTGCAGAGCTGAAGGTCAAGTCGCTGTTGCGGCAGGTGGGTGAGTATGCCGGCAGTGCCACACTGCACATTGTGCCCTTCACCCACATTCAGGAGGAGATCGGGCGGCACTGTCCGGAGGAGCTGTTCACGCTGGTGATGCGCCGCTTCATGATGCGGATCGCCACGCGTCTTGCCGAGCAGGAGGGGTGCGGTGCGCTGATTACCGGCGAAAGCGTCGGGCAGGTGGCGAGCCAGACCATCGGTGCTCTGCAATGCACCGATGCGGTGGCGACGTTGCCGGTGTTCCGCCCGGTGATCGGTATGGATAAGGAAGAAATCATTGCGATCGCACGGCGGATCGGGACGTTTGAAACCTCGATCCAGCCGTATGAGGATTGCTGTACGGTGTTTACGCCGCGCCATCCGCGCACACGGCCGCGTGTGGCGGAGCTGGAGAAGGCGGAGCAGGCGTTACCGGTGGAGGAGCTGATCGCGGAAGCGATCGCCGGTGTCCGCACGGAGCGTCTGTAACCCGAACGATTCACACAAAGGTGGCAGTTTTATGAACGCAGAAATACTGACCGTCGGCACGGAGCTGTTGTTGGGGGATATTCTCAATTCCAACAGTCAGTTTTTGTCCCGTGAGCTGGCGGCGTACGGTATCAACACGTTATATCAGTCAACGGTGGGCGACAACGGCGAGCGGCTGGAAAGCGCGCTGTCGGTCGCGCTGTCGCGGTGCGATCTGGTAATTCTGACCGGCGGTCTGGGACCGACGGAGGACGACCTGACACGCGAAACGGCGGCAAAGGTGCTGGGACTTCCGTTGGTGTTCCACGAGGACATTGACGCCCGTATTCGGGACTATTTTCAGCGCACCGGCAAAGAGTACACGGAGAACAACCGCAAGCAGGCGATGCTGCCGGAGGGCTGTACCGTGTTTCAGAACGACCACGGCACGGCGCCCGGCTGCGCGGTGGAGCGACAGGGACAGTGTGTGATCCTGTTGCCCGGCCCGCCGCGTGAGCTGATGCCGATGTTTTTGACGTATGCGGCGCCGTATTTACAGCGGTTTTCCGGCGTGACCATTCGCTCGCACACGGTGGGAGTGTTCGGCATTCCGGAATCGGCGGTGGACGAGCACCTGCACGATTTGATGGAAAGCAGCAACCCCACGCTGGCGCCTTATGCCAAGGACGGCGAGGTGCTGTTGCGCGTGACCGCCAAGGCGGAAGGTGAGGATGCCGCCGACGAGCTGTGCCGCCCGATCATTAAGGAAATTCGCGACCGGTTGGGCACGGCGGTGTACGGCGTGGATACCGGCGGCTTGGCACGAACCGTGGTCGAGCTGTTGAAAAAGTACGATATTAAAATCGCCACGGCGGAATCCTGTACGGCCGGACTGCTGTCGGGCAAGCTGACGGAAATTCCGGGGGCATCTCAGGTGTTTGAGTGCGGCGTGTCCGCGTATTCGGCGGAGATTAAGCACCAGGTGCTGGGTGTGCCGGAGGCATTGCTGGAGACACAGGGAACCGTGTCGCCGGACGTTGCCGCCGCCATGGCGCGCGGCGCCCGTCGGGTGGGCGGTGCGGATATCGGCATCGGCATCACCGGTGTGGCCGGCCCCGATCCCAGCGAGGGCAAAGAGGTCGGTACCGTGTACGTGGCGTTGGCGGATGACCGCCGCGTGTGGGTAAAGCGCGTTTTTGCCGGCGGCGAGATCAAGGATCGCGAGCAGGTACGTAACGCCGCCACGCTGTATGCGCTGGATATGGCGCGTCGGTATTTGGAGGCGTACCCCGGCGTGATGGCTGGCGGACAGCCGTTCGGCAAGGTGTCGGAGCCGGAGACGGCGACGCCGCGAAAGGCAGCTCCGAGCCTAAAAAAATGGCGCTGGGTCTGGCTGGCTCTGCTGTTGGTGGGGCTGACGGCCGTGTTCGTGGTCGGGTATCAATACTTTTACCGACCGTACTATCATTCCAAGGAAACGAATACCCTGCAGGAAATTTACGGACTGGGTGTCGACTGGCCGGGATTGTCCGATGGCTCTCAGACCGTGGCGACGCCGCCCGACGGGACGCTGTCGCAGTTTACCGGCTTGTACAGCATCAACGACGATGTGCGCGGCTGGCTGAAAATCAAGGATACCGAGATCAACCATCCGGTCGTGGTGGAGCCGTCCGACGGCTACTATACCGGACGGAGCTTTTACGAGAAGACGTCGGTGTTCGGCACACTGCACCTGCCTGTCGGCACGGTCATCTCGGCGCAGAGCACCAACCGCTCGCTGGTGATTGACGGCAACAACACGCAGGACGGCAATATGTTTTCCGATTTGGCACAATACACCGAGCTGACCTACCTGAAGGAGCATGCCACGGTGGATTTCAGCACGCTGTACCGCGAAAACAGCTACAAGGTGTTTGCCGTGGTGCTGGTGCAGGACGGCGACGAGTCGGAAAGCGCCTTCGACTACACCGTGGCGGACTTTGACAGTGAGGAGGCGTTCCTGACCTACGTGGCGGAGCTTCGCCAGCATTCGCTGTTCGACACGCCGGTGGACGTTCAGGAGGGCGACGACCTGCTGCTGTTGACCACGGCGGTCGATTACGGCTTCAGCGATGCGCGCATCGTGGTGGCGGCGCGCCGTGTGCGTGCCAACGAGGATCGGGAAAACGACCTTGATAAAGCGCACGTCAACAAAACGGTGATTATGCCGTCGGCGTGGCAGTTTAATCAGGAGCCGGATTCCACCACATCGGGGACGACCACCTCGACGAAGAAGCCGACCACGACTACCTCGAAGAAGCCGACGACGACCACCACGACGCCTACGACGGAGGCCACGGAGAACGAGGAGCCGGATTCGCTGGTCGGGGAAACGACTACCGCGAAGGATACCACCACCGCCTCGCGTCCGACGGTGACGCGACCTGCCGACACCGATAGCAAGGATGAAGGCTCTACCACGGTGACACCCTCCGAGGGCGTGGTGTCGGGAATCGTGTCGGAGTATGAGGTGATGAGCTACTTTGCTCTGAAAAACAGCACCAACACGACCGACGATCTGGAGGACAGCGACGGCATTGCACGCCCCTCCACCAAGGAGGAGCTGCAACGGCTGGTGGCACAGCTGGTAAAGAGCGAGTTGGGTTCGGCGGCGACCATGGTGAATTCGACCGAAGCGCAGAAGGCACAGGCCGTGGCGTCCTACACCTACGTGCTTTGGTATAACGCGACCTACGGCAAGCCGTATGCCTGCCAGCTGAAGGCGATCGATATTAAAAACTCGACCACGGACAAGAAGATCTACAACGCGGTGGGCGAGGTGCTGGGCGTGAAGCTGTTAGACCTGTCGAAGTCGTCGCTGGAAAAGCAGCTCTGCTCCACCACGTATTACGCCGCGTCGGGCGGCTATACCGCCTCCAGCAACAAGGTGTATCAGGGTACACTGACTTACGCCCAGTCGGTGGAAAGCAAGTATGACAATGCCGCCGGCTACGCGAAGTACGGCGGCATGGGAAAATTCGAGGAATCGGTGACCATGACGCGTACGGAGCTGTACGACAAGGTGCGCGCGTGGCTGCAGAAAAACGTGACGGACAAATACAGCGGCTATACCGTGCCGGAGGATCAGTTTGCCGTGGCAGACGGCGAGGCGCCGTTGCAGGTGCTGTCCTATGACGGCGACGGCACGTCGGGCACGGGTGATGCATGGAACTATGTGTTCCACACCAATTTCTACTACGTAGATGCGCGCGGCAACAAAAAGCCGATGACCGGCTACAACATTCGGCTGGCACTGGGACTGCGGTCGCACGCGTTCCGGGTGTCCTACGATGCCGCCACCGATACCGTGACCATCACCACACAGGGCTGGGGCCACGGTGTGGGAATGAGCCAAATGGGCGCCGTGGGCTACGCCAACGAAGAGGGCTGGAGCTATGTACAGCTTCTCCGGCACTACTATTCGGTAACGGATAAGTCCTCGCATCAAATTGTGATGCCCGTTTGGTAAATTTGTGGTTGACAAGCGGCAAAAGCTGTGCTATAGTTAGCTTAAATTCAATCGGTTAGGTGTTTCTCATGAACGTACATACCTTTACAGCAGATTACGCTTACTTTTACTTTTGCTTTTTTAACAAGAGCAAGAGTGCTTTCTGCTGTCGGTAAATGAAAGGGAACACCCCTTGAACCTGTCATTCAGGCCCACAGTGAAAGCTGTGGGCCTTTTAATTTTGGAGGAATGAGACATGATCGCAGTAATCAAGCCGGGCGTGACCGACGACCAAATCGAAAACCTGATTGCATGGCTGGAAATGCAAAAGGTGCGCGTACATATTTCCAAGGGCGAGTATAACACCGTGCTGGGGCTGGTGGGCGACACCACCAACGTGGATATGGAGCTGTTGGGCAACCTGGAGATCGTGGAGAGCGTGATGCGGATTTCCGAGCCGTTCAAAAACGCCAATCGAAAATTCCACCCCGACAACACCGTGGTGGATGTAAGCGGCGTGAAGATCGGTGACGGAAATTTCGCCGTCATCGCCGGACCGTGCTCGGTGGAATCGCACGATCAGATTTTGGAGGTCGCCGCCAAGGTGAAGGAGTCCGGCGCGACCCTGCTTCGCGGCGGCGCGTTTAAGCCGCGCACGTCGCCCTACGACTTCCAGGGGCTGCAGGCCGACGGACTGGAGCTACTCAAGGAAGCCAAGCGCGTGACGGGGATGCCGATCGTGACCGAGATCATGAACGCCAATCCCCTGCCGCTGTTTGAGGACGTGGACCTGATTCAGGTGGGCGCGCGGAATATGCAGAATTTTGAGCTGTTGAAGGAGCTGGGCCGTATCCGAAAGCCGATTCTTCTCAAGCGCGGCTTGGCAAACACGCTGAAGGAGCTGTTGATGAGCGCGGAGTA
>CAYQBP010000029.1:1810-13005 GCA_964415745.1 uncultured Eubacteriales bacterium | reverse complement strand
GCCTTTTGCTCCAGAAGCTCGGCGAAAACCGTGCGATAGAGCTGATAATAATTTTGCCGGGGAAATTCCCGTTCATTTAACAGCATGGCTTCCAACGGGAGGTTGACCGTAATGACACGACCGTTGCCGAAGCGGTTGACCGCCACGGCCGGGTTGCCGGAGCTGTCGTTGGCCAGCACCTCTGCGGTGGTGGGGGTGACGCGGAGCTCGCGCTCGCGCGAAAACCGAATGGTATGCTCACCCAGAGTGACCGTGCCGGCGCCGCCGGCGCAGGAATCGGTAATCTTCAGCCCGGTCAATGACTGAAATTCCGACAGGAAGGCGTTGTCGATGGAAATGTAGAGCGTCGCGCCATCCTGTACCCGACGCTGAAGCTCCAAATAGGCTTCGCGCGGCAGTACCGAGGTGCCGACGACGGATGGCATCAAATACACCCCGGAGGAGGGCAACGGCTGATCGGGTGCCATATAGCGCAGGGTCATACCGCTTTGCTTCGCCAGGCAGGTGGTCATATAGGCAACGCCCCACTGCTGTTGGTCGAATGTGGAGATGCAGACGGCGTCCTCCTGACAGGGTGGAAGCTCAAAGGACAGCGA
This sequence comes from uncultured Eubacteriales bacterium, assembly GCA_964415745.1. Taxonomy (GTDB): domain Bacteria; phylum Bacillota; class Clostridia; order Oscillospirales; family Acutalibacteraceae; genus RGIG3009. Next base: position 12,409 of record CAYQBP010000029.1, on the reverse strand, counting down.
GCGGAGCTGTTCGGCAAAGCGACCGAGCTCTTTCAAAACCGGCTTGGGGGCTCCGTCGGCGTAGCGCATTCCCAGCTCCAGCTCGTTCATCTGTGTCGTATACGGCGTGTGGGTCAGGCGGCTTTGCTCGTTGGCGCACCACCACAGGACGCCGGAGGCGCCGTGAATCCAGTTGGACCACAGGTTAACGCGCAAAAACGCAGCGGCGTTTTCATCGGAGCAGATCATCGGCCCCAGCGTTCCTATTTCCTCCACCAGGCAGGGGCGGTCGCCGATGTCGCCGTAAAATTTGGTTTCACAGGTGGCGTGCAGGGCGGTTCGCAGGGACGCGATCGGATCGTGCCCGGCAAAGGGGACGAAGTAGGGGTACGGATGCGTGGTGAGCACGTCACACGCCTCCGCCTGCCCACGGATCGTCCACGACCCTCCGTCCCGTGTGGAGGCAAGCCCGTGCATTCCGGAAATGACCGGGCGCGAGGGGTCGGCGGCGCGAATGGCGTTGGCGATGGTCAGGCTCCAGGCGGTGGCCTCCTCCTCGGAGGCTACCGGCGCGAGGTTGTTACACTCGTTGCCGAGGTCCCAGGCGTAAATCGTTTCACGGTGACGAAAACGGGAAACAAAGCCGCGAACAAATCGCTGTTGAAACAGCAGTGCCGTGGGATCGGTGAGCAGATTTTTTCCGTACAGGGCGGACGGCACGTGGGTCTGTCCGCTCATAAAGCCGGTGATAAGCCCCACGACGAGGCGAACACCGAATTCGTCGCACAGATCGCAGAATTCGGAAAAACGCTCCAGCATGACCGGGTCTAAAAAGTCGGGGGCTTCGGGAAGCTCTCCGCGCTCGGTGCGGTAGTCCCGCACATGGGAATAGCTGTCAACAAACGGTGCGACCGGCTGAAAATCGCGCCAGTTGGGGAACACGCGCATACAGGAAACGCCGTGCGCGGTAAGAACCTGCAGATCCTCGCGAACGACGTGGGGATCCCAGCATCGCCACATATTTGTCCCGGCATGGGACGCCCAGTAATTACAGCCAAGCAAAAACTCGCGCGACATAGAGACAACCTCCCGGTGGTTTTGTTAAAAGAATTATAACACAGCTCATACGGAAAAGTAAAGGCTTTTCGTTGACAAAGACTTTCGGCGTGTGCTATCATAGCTTTGTCAGAGAGGAGAATGCTGTGTGGAGCCACTGAAGCTACGAGCCGCGTTTAAGGACTATTTGTGGGGCGGCACCAAGCTGAACGAGCGGTATCACAAGCATTCCGGACTGTCCCGCACCGCGGAAAGCTGGGAGCTGAGCGTTCACCCCGATGGGCTTTCGGTGATCGACGGCGGCGCCCTCGGCGGTGTGACGCTGGCGGAATACCTTGCCGAAAATCCGGCGGCGCTGGGGTCGGCCTGCCCGACGGCAGAGCTGCCGGTGCTGGTCAAGCTGATCGATGCCGCCGACGACCTCAGCGTGCAGGTCCACCCCAACGACGAGCAGGCACGCGCCTGGGAAGGGCAAAACGGTAAAACCGAGATGTGGTACGTGATGGAGGCGGAGCCGAATGCTTCCATCGTGTACGGCTTCCGCGGGCCGGTGTCGGAAGCGGCACTGAAGCAGGCGGTTCGGGACGAAACCGTTGTGCAGCTGTTGGATCGGGTGCCGTCGCATCGGGGACAGGTCTTTTTTGTAAAAGCGGGAACGGTTCACGCCATCGGTGCCGGCAACCTGATCGCGGAGATCCAGCAAAGCTCCAACGTTACCTATCGGTTATACGATTACGGCCGCCGCGACAAAAACGGCAATTTACGCGAGCTGCATCTTGAAAAAGGCGTTCGTGCGGCCGTTTTGGACAAGCCGGAGCCGCACCGGGTGTTGCCGTGTGCGGACGGTACGCGATTGCTGGGACGGTGCTCCTGCTTTGAGGTGCGGGAGCTGTCGGTTTGCGGAACGGTTGCCGCGCAGTGCTCTGCCGACAGCTATCGGTATTTGCTGGCTGTGGAGGGGCACGTGACAGCGGCAGGGGTATCGCTGAATGCCGGCGAGGGTGTGTTTTTGCCGGCAGGATTGGGAGAGTATACCGTGGACGGTCAAGGCACGGTGCTGATCGTTTCCAATCCGACTGTCGAGGAAAACCATTGACCGAAAATATGAGGTGACTGTTGATGAAAGAGAGCTTGTTGAAACGCGCCGCGCGCCTGTACGGACGCTGTGTTTTGGCGACGGTGCTGGGTACCTTTATGTACTTTTCCGTCGGAATCATTACCCATGCCGTCACGCCGAACAGCACGACCCTGTCGGACGGCGCGTCGTTTTTGATGAATTTGGCGGCGCTGATTTTGCAGGCGTTTTTAAGTCTGGCGATCATTTACGCCGAGATGTGGAGGCAGGGCGACCGCGACGGTGGGCCGGTGATGTTCGGCAACGCCGAGGGCGATCCGACGCTGGGGCTGAAGGTAGGCTTGCTGTCGGCGGTTCCGGCGCTGGTCGGATACGTACTGCTGATTGCGGAAAAGCTCATCGGCTTTTGGCCGAGCTATATGCAGGTCTATCGCCTGTCCAATTTTGCGCTGTATCCGATCATTGTGTGGACGCTGGGCGCACGCGGCAATGTGCCGGCGTCGGAGTGCTCCTGGGCCGGAATTTTGCTGTCGGTGATCCCCACCGTGGTGATCGTGCTGGCGGCGGCAGGGTTTTATTATCTCGGTTACCGGCAGTTCACCTTTGCCCAAAAGCTGATGTATAAAAACAAAAAGCGATAATCCCTCCGCCCTCTGCGTATATAATGAGCAGGGGGTGTTGACTGTGAAGCGCGAATTTCGTTCTACCGTCACGGATATTGCCATCGTGTGCCTGTGCGGTGTCTTGCTGTTAACGGTGGCGTGGGGCGTGACCGATCGCCGTGCGGTGACCGCCGTTTTACGGAAGGCACCGTATATTTTGATCGACCCCGGTCACGGCGGCGCCGATGGCGGTGCCGTGGCAGCGGACGGCACCGCGGAAAAGGAGCTGAATCTGGCGGTGTCGTTACCACTGCGCGATCTGCTTGTCGTGATGGGCTACGCGGTGGACATGACCCGTACCGATGACGTGATGATCTGCACCGAGGGAGTGACCCTGCGCGAGCGCAAGGTCAGCGATATGCGAAACCGATTGGCCATGGCACAGCAGGCGGAGCTGACGGTGAGTATTCATCAGAACAAATTTACACAGTCGCAGTATGACGGAACGCAGATTTTTTATTCGGGAAATACCGAGGACAGCCGGGTGCTGGCGGAGAGCGTGCGTGACCGGGTGGTTGCCTGGCTCCAGCCGGAAAACACACGGGAGCTGAAGCGCGGCACGTCGGACATCTACCTGCTGGCGCAGACCACGCGCCCGATGATTTTGGTGGAATGTGGATTTTTGTCCAACGAGGCGGAGCTTGCCCGGCTGAAGGAGCCGACATATCAGCGGCAGATGGCGTTTGCGATTGCGGCCGGTGTGATGACGTATTTTTGACCGACGAAGGAGCGGTACTATGGCAGGAAAGCAAAAAAATGTATATATTTGCACCGAGTGTGGGGGACAGTTTCCGAAATGGTCCGGTCGCTGTCCGCAATGCGGTGAATGGAACACGCTGAACGAGGAGGTGATCGTGCCGACGCGCGCCGGTGCCGTGGCGGAGGCCAGGGCGGAGGTATTCCGCATCGACGCGATCGACACGCAGGCGGAAACGCGCTTTCCCACCGGCATGAAGGAGCTGGATCGCGTGCTCGGCGGCGGCATTGTGCCGGGCGGCATGATGCTGATCGGCGGCGATCCCGGTATCGGAAAATCCACGCTGTTATTGCAAATATGCGGTCATCTGAGCCAAAGCTATCGCGTGCTGTACGCGTCGGGTGAAGAATCGGCGCGGCAGATCAAGCTACGCGCCGAGCGGCTCGGTGTGGATAACGGCGAGCTGTTGCTTCTGTGCGAAACGGACATGAATGTGATTCTGAATACCATCGTATCGGAAAAGCCGGATATTGTGATCGTGGACTCCATTCAAACGGTGAGCCTGCCGGAGTTGTCCTCGTCTCCCGGCAGCGTGACGCAGGTACGTGAATGCACCGGGGCGCTGATGCGCGTTGCCAAACGGGAGGATATTCCGATTTTTGTGGTGGGTCACGTCAACAAGGACGGCGCAATCGCCGGTCCGAAGGTGATGGAGCACATCGTCGATTGTGTGTTGTATTTTGAGGGCGATCCGCACAACAATTACCGTATGCTGCGGTGCGCGAAAAACCGGTACGGCTCCACCAATGAGATCGGCGTGTTTGAAATGCGCGATCGCGGTCTGCACGAGGTGGAAAATCCCTCGCTGATGCTGTTGTCCGGGCGTCCGAAAAACGTCAGCGGAACCTGTGTTGCCTGCACCATGGAGGGCTCGCGTCCGTTGCTTGCCGAGGTACAGGGGCTGGTATCGCCTACCGGCTTCGGCAATCCGCGACGCATGGCGACCGGCTTTGACAACAACCGACTGGCATTGCTTTTGGCGGTGCTGGAAAAGCGGTGCGGCTTTTTCTTTTCCAATCTGGATACGTATTTGAACATCGTCGGCGGCTTGCGCCTGGACGAGCCGGCGGCCGATCTGCCGGTGGCGCTGGCGCTGGTTTCCAGCCTGAAGGACAAGCCGGTGGACGAAGGACTGGTGGCTTTCGGTGAGGTGGGTCTGGCGGGCGAGCTCCGGTCGGTGTCCGGCGCCGAACAGCGCATCGCCGAAGCGGCGCGGCTGGGATTTTCCCGCGTGATTGTTCCGGAGCACACGGTAAAAACGTTGTCCGCGACGTATCCGATCGAGATAGTCGGCGCCGCCACACTTCGTGAAGCGTACGAAAAAATGTAATTTTGAAAAGCAGGCAGAGATGCCTGTTTTTTCTTTTGCAAAAAGCGGCGGACGTCCTTATATTTTCCGGGTTACGTCAAACAATAATACCGCAAAAGGGCGAATTTCGGAAAGGACGGAGCGGCTTGAAAAAATATGTGTGGTTGGCGGTGGGAACCGTCGTGTCATTGGCGGCGGTACTGCTTTTGCGGCAACGGCTGAAGCCGACGGCGGCGGAGGTGGAGCTGTTTACCGTGAACGCCTCGGAGGTTCGGCAAACCGTCAGCTGTACCGGCAAGGTCGAATCCGCCGGGGAAAGCGGCGTATATACCGGAGCGCCCTGCGTTGCACGGGAGCTTTTGGTGCAGGAGGGACAGACGGTTCAGGCCGGAGAGGTGCTGTTCACGATCGATACGGAGGCGACGCGGCAGGTGTTGGCACAGCTTGGCGATTCGGTTACGGCCGTCACCACTCCGTCGGCGGTGACGGCGCCGGTCGGCGGCGTGGTGACAAGGCTGAATGTGCAAAGCGGAGAGCTGACCTCCGCCACCGAGCCGTGCGCCGTGATTGCCTCCGACGACACGGTTCACGTGGCGGTAGTGATCCGTGAAAAATACCTTTCGCGCGTCGCGGTGGGACAGGCGGTGGAGGTGACGGGGGTCGCCTTTTCAAGGTCCGTGTATCACGGGACGGTCACGTATCTTGCCGATACGGCGCACCAGGAATATCTCGGCACAGTTTCCGAAACCGTGGTGGACGCGATTGTGACCCTGCAGGAGGACGAAATCGACGCCTCGCTGCGTACCGGATTAAACGCGCAGGCGCGGGTGGTGGTAAACGTGGTGGAAAACGCCCTGCTCGTACCGTATACCTGCATTGCCCAAAGCGAGGAAGGGGAAGAATATGTTTACGTCTATCAGGATAACGGAACAGCGGTGCGTCAAGTGCCGCAGTTCGGGGAGGAGTGCGGCGACGGAGTGCTGGTGGTGTCCGGGCTGGCGCCGGGGGCCAGAGTGGTACAGCAGCCGGAGACCCTGTCCGGCAAAATTGCCAACGTGCGTGTGGGTTGACCGATGGGAGAGCTGATTAAGGGCGCGCTTCGCCATCTGATCCGCAAAAAGCACCGCACGGCACTGACGGTGGCGGGAATCGCTGTCGGTGTGATGATGGTGGCGGCCGTGACCGTTATCGGCGCGGTGGGACGGTGCCTGGTGGAACGGGAATTGGACAGCATGGGCGTGAACGGCCTGTCTGTGATGGCAGAGAGCGGTGGCGAGCTGATCGGCGCGGAAGCACTGGAGAAAATCCGAGAGCTTTCCTGCGTGGAATCGGCCATGCCGTTGATGGTGCAGGGCGGCACGGTGTCCACGGTGCACAACACCGAAAGCTCGGTGCTGTGCGGCATTGACAGCGGAGCCGATCAAATCATCTCACTGTCACTGCTTCACGGACGGTTGATCTCGCCCGGCGATGTAAAAACGGCGGCGCGCGTTTGCGTAATCGACGAGGCGCTGGCGCTGACACTGTACGGGCGCACCAACCCGGTGGGAAAAACGGTGTCGATACGGTGCGGTGCGTGCTCGGAGCAGCTCACCGTTATCGGCGTGACCGAAACCGGAAGCAGCTTGCTGCAGAATATCACCTCACTGATACCGGGGATGCTGTACGTGCCGTATACCACACACAGCGATCTGACCGGACAGACCGCCTTCGATCAGGTGGCGATTCACCTGAACGACACGGCCGTTGATGCAACGGCACGGGTGGAGCAGGTGTTGGATAGGCTGTACGACGGAAACGCACCGTTTCGCACCGACAATTTGGCAGTGCAAAAGGAACGGCTGGAGCGGCTGGTCGATCTGGTGATGCTGGCGTTGACGGCGATCAGCGCCATTTCACTGATCGTGGCCGGATTCGGCATCGTTACCGCCATGCTGTCCGCCGTGACCGAACGCACGCGGGAGATCGGTATCAAAAAAGCCGTCGGTGCCACGGGACGGCGTATTTTGTGGGAGTTTCTTGCCGAGGCAGTGATCCTGACAGCGGTCGGAGCGCTGTTGGGCGTTTTGCCGGCGGTTCTTCTGCTGGCGATTTTGTTTGCCAACGGGGTGCCTGCCGCCGTGCCGATCGGTTCGCTGGCAGGTCTGTTCGGTCTTTCTCTGCTCATCGGCGGCGTTTTCGGGGCTTATCCGGCGTACAAAGCCTCCCGGTTACAGCCGGTGGACGCCCTGCGAAGCGAATAATAGCAAAATAGGGCTTTTCTCTTGCGAAAAAGTGTGATACAATGAATAAAATATTTCAAATGGGAGGATGCCCATGCAACCGAGCTTTCGTCGGCTGTGTGATGGCGTGGAGTGCATCACTCTGCCGGACACACGCTTTAAGACCGCACAAATCACCGTGGGGTTCTTTCTTCCGCTGTCGCGGGATACCGTGGAGGAATATGCACTTTTGCCGCGCCTGCTGACGCGCGCGTGTGCGCTGTATCCGGATTTTACCGCACTGAACCGTCGGTTGAACGAGCTGTACGGCGCCTCTGTAGGCGGCCAGAGCCTGCGCGTGGGGGAATTACAGCTATTGCTCTTTTCCGCCGAAGCAACCGCCGATCGCTACGCCCTGCACGGCGAAGCCGTGACGGCCGCCTGTGCACAGCTGTTGTGTGAAATGCTGTTTCACCCGGCGCTGGAAAACGGCTTGCTTCGTCGGGAGGATGTGGAGACCGAACGCCGGTGTCTGGCCGAGGACGTCCGTTCGCAGATCAACGACAAGCGTTGGTATGCTCTGCGGCGAGCCGAGGAGCTGTTGTGTGCAGAGGAAGCCTACGGCGTCGGCTCGCTTGGCCGCGCCGAGGTGATCGAACGGCTGACGCCGACGCAGGCGACCGCGGCATGGACGCGAATGCTGCAGCAGGCGACGGTGCGCGTGATTATACAGAGCCCCACCGCCATGCCGCAGGTGGAGGATGCGTTTGTGCAGGGCTTTTCCGCCGTGCCGGGACGCGCCCCGACGATTGCCGTTACCGACACCGCCGCTCATGCGCCGACGCTGTTGCGACATACCGAAAGAATGGCACTCAACCAGTCCAAGCTGGTCATGGGCTTCCGCACTGATTGTGCCGAGCCGCAGGCGGAGGCGGCGGAAACACGACTGATGAACGCCCTGCTGGGCGGTACGCCGTCGTCGCTATTGTTCCGCAATGTGCGTGAAAAGCTGAGCTTGTGCTACTACTGTTCTTCCTCCTACGACCGCATGAAGGGTCTGCTGTTTGTGCAAAGCGGCGTGGACGAGACCAATGCCGCCCGCGCCGAGCAGGAGATACTGCGGCAGGTGGAGGCGCTGGTGGACGGCCGGTTTACCGATGACGAGCTGAAGGCGGCGCGCCGTTGTGTACTCCAGAGCTTCGAGGCGGTGGGCGATTCACAGACGGCGCTGGCGTCGTGGTACATTTCGCAGGCGCTCCTGCCGCATCGGCAGACGCCGCAGGAGGCACGCCGCGCCGTGGAACAGGCGGATCGTGCCGCCGTCATTCGTGCCGCCGCGCGATTGCGCTGTGAGTGCGTGTATTTGTTGGCGCCGGAGGAGGGGTGTGTCGATGGCTGAGTGGCAGGAGCTTCGCTGTGCCAAAGCGGACGAGAGCTGTTATTTTCTGAAGCACTGTTCCGGCCTGCCGATCTACGTCTGGCCGAAGCGGGAGTTTACCACGGCATACGCCGTGTTCGCTACCAACTACGGGGCGATCGATACCCGGTGCCTGAAGGACGGCACCGGTGAGCCGGTGGTGCTTCCTGCCGGCACGGCGCACTATTTGGAGCACAAGCTGTTTGAAAATGAGGATTGCGATGCGTTTGAGCGTTACGCCGAGACCGGCGCCAACGCCAACGCCTTCACCTCGTTTGACCAAACTGCCTACCTGTTTTCCTGCACACAGAAGCTGACGGAATCGCTGGAGATTTTGCTGGACTTCGTGCAAAAGCCCTACTTCACCGAAAAAACGGTGGAAAAGGAGCGCGGCATCATCGGGCAGGAAATCCGCATGGGCGAGGATTCACCCTATCGCCGCGTATTTTGCAATATGCTGGCAGGGCTGTATAAGGAGCACCCGGTGCACACCGACATTGCCGGAACGGTGGAGTCGATCGCACAGATCACGCCGGAGCTGTTGTATTCCTGCTACGATACCTTTTATAATCTTCACAACATGGTGCTGGCGGTGACCGGCAACGTTACCTGTGAGCAGGTGGAGAAGGTTGCCGACCGCCTGCTACGCCCCTGCGAGCCGAAGGTGCCGCGCCGCGCACCGCTGTGCGAGCCGCGCGAGGCGGTAACGCCGCGCGTGGAGGTCGCCATGCCAGTTGCCGTGCCGCTGTTTTATTTGGGGTACAAGGCACCGCTGGACACCTCCGCCGGACTGTTGCCCGAAACGGCGACGGCGTTGGCGGCGGCGCAGGTGCTGGAGGAGCTGCTCGGCGGCAAGGCCTCGCCGCTGTATGCCTCGCTGATGAAGCAGGGATTGATCAACGCCGCGTTTGATGTGGAATATTTCAGCGGTCCCGGCTACGGTGTGTGGATTGTCGGCGGCGAATCGCGCGACCCCGACGCGGTGGCGGAGGCGTTTCGTGCAGAGGTGCGTCGTCTGCAACGGGACGGAATTGCGCCCGAAGAATTTGAGGCGGCGCGGAAGGCCGTGTACGGGCAGATGATCAGTGGGTTGGACAATCCCGAAGCCTGTGCCGATCTGCTGGTGTCGTCACACCTGGACGGCGCCGGTGTGTTTGATCTTTTGGAAGCAACAGCCGCGCTCACCGTGGAAGCGGTCGAGCAACGGCTGAAAACGGATTTTGAGGAAGTCGCTTCAACACTGTCGGTGGTAACGCCGTTACAACAGAAAGGATGATGGATCTTGGATTACGTTTCTTTCCCGAAGCTCGGCTGGAGCTTTGACATCAGCCAGGAGATTTTTTCGTTTTCTATCGGTGGCACCGAATTCAGCATTCGCTGGTACGGCGTGCTGATTGCCGTCGGCTTTTTGCTGGCAGTTCTTTATGCCTATCGGCGTGCCGATGAATTTCAGGTTTCCAAGGATGCGATGACGGACGTGGTGCTGGTCTGCACGCTGTTTGCCTTTGTCGGAGCGCGTCTGTACTACGTCATTTTTTCGGAGGATCGCGCACAGTACTTCAGCGATCCGTTGAGCATTCTGCGTATCTGGGAGGGCGGACTGGCGATTTACGGCGGCGTAATCATGGCGTTTGTGACGGCGCTGTGGATGTGTCCGCTCCGCAAGGTGGATACCCTGCGAATGTTTGATTTGGCGGCGCCCGGCTTTTTGATCGGTCAGGCGATCGGCCGCTGGGGCAACTTCTTCAACCAGGAGGCCTTTGGCGGCAACACCACTCTGCCGTGGGGCATGACGGGAAACATTATCGGCAGTGGCTACGCGAATGCCTCCGGCTATGATCCGATGGAGCCGGTGCACCCCACGTTTCTGTATGAGTCGCTGTGGTGCCTGCTCGGCTTGCTGGTGATACATATCGTTTCCAAAAAAGCCTACCGTTTCCGCGGACAGCTGTTCTCGTTGTATGTGATCTGGTACGGCACCGGCCGCTTTTTCATCGAACAGCTTCGCACCGACAGCCTGTACATCGGCACCATGCCGGTGTCCTGCCTGGTGGCGGCGGTGTCGGTTATCGGCGGCGTGACCTTGTATTTTATTCTGAAAAACCGCGAATCGCGCTCTCCCGGTGATTTGTTTGCCGAAGAA
>CAYQBP010000029.1:0-1710 GCA_964415745.1 uncultured Eubacteriales bacterium | reverse complement strand
CCCCGGCTTGGCGGTGATCGTCGTCGGTGACGATCCGGCGTCGCGGGTGTATGTCAACAATAAAAAGAAGGCGTGTGCCGAGGTGGGTATCCGTTCGGAGGAGCTTGCGCTCCCTGCCGATACCACGCAGGAGGAGCTGCTGGCGCTGGTGGAGGAGCTGAACGCGCGGCCCGATATTCACGGAATATTGTGTCAGCTTCCCCTTCCGAAGCCGCTGGATGACAAGGCTGTGATCGAAGCGATCTCGCCGCGCAAGGACGTGGACGCTTTTCACGCCGCCAACGTCGGACAGATTTTGATCGGAGAGTATACCTTTTTGCCGTGCACACCGGCCGGCGTGATGGAGCTGTTGCATCGCACCGGCATCACGGTGGAGGGCAAGCACTGCGTGGTGATCGGGCGCAGTAACATTGTCGGCAAGCCGATGGCGATGCTGTTGCTGCACGAAAACGCAACCGTGACGATTTGCCATTCGCGCACCGCCGATCTGGCGGCGATCTGCCGCACGGCGGACGTGCTGGTTGCCGCCGTGGGACGTGCCGGCTTTGTCACCGCCGATATGGTGAAGCCGGGCGCCGTGGTAGTGGACGTGGGTATCAACCGAAACGCCGATGGCAAGCTGTGCGGTGATGTGGCGCCGGAGGCCGTTGAACAGGCGAGCTATTTCACGCCGGTGCCCGGTGGCGTTGGCCCGATGACGATTGCCATGCTGTTGAAAAACACGGTCACCGCGGCCAAGGCACTGATGGCGTGAGCTTTGTCGGCAAGTGGTGAACGGCGCAGGGTCACGCTTGACGAGCCTTGCGACCGACGCACAGGCCGTGACAAAAACCGAGACACGCGAGAGTCTACCGTTCCCGTGGCTGTGCGCCGCGGGAATCGTTTTTTGAAAAAATCGAACAAATTTTCGTTTTTCGCTTGACAGACAGGAAAAGTATGGTATAATTCAAGCATAAACATTTGTTCGGTTTTTCGGTGAACGGAGGAAATCGTATGACATTCGGTATTGTTTCGGCATTGGTGTTTGGACTGATGACGTTTTGTTTGGCGACTCGGCGGCCGACCACGCTGTCGCATCGCATGGCGTGGATCCCCGGCGTGATGGCGGCGATGGAGCTGTCGGTGTGCGGCATCGTGTTCACGGCGGTGCCGATGGCACTGGAGGTTGTGCTGATGGCGTGCCGTGTGACGGTGCTGGCGTGTTGCGCGTTGGCGCTGAAGCGTGACGCCGCCAAAGCCAGAAATCGCGTTCGCCGCCGCCGGGTACAGCATCGTGTTGCCGCCGAGCGCCTGCTGTATGAGCTGAACGGCTCTGCCGCTCACTATTGCGCGTAAGAAAAGCGCGGCGCTGATGGCGCGCGTTTGTAGGGTGATCGTCCCGATGGCGAGTTCAGTCGCTTTGTGACTGCGTGGTGAACTTTCTCTTGTATTTTGTCGCGTTTTGGAATATAATAGCCACAGACCGGACAGGGGAAGGTTAGCTTATGGAGTATATCATGACCGTGGGTCAGCAGGTGTTGATCCTGTTTGTTCTTATTTTTATCGGGTATTTGTTTGGAAAGCGTGGCATTATCAACGACGGCGGTGGTAAGGTGCTGTCGGATATCGCCTTGCTGTTGGCGACGCCGTGTGCGATCGCACTCTCGTTTGAGCGGGAGTTCAGCTGGTCGGTTTTGCGCGATCTCGGAACGGCGTTGCTGGTGGCAATTG
>CAYQBP010000028.1:0-13242 GCA_964415745.1 uncultured Eubacteriales bacterium | reverse complement strand
GCTTTGTCGGCTGGGTGCTGATCGCACTGCTGGCGGCGCAATATATAACCAGCCTGATCCTGCGATTGCTGATCGCCGTCGGGCTTTTGAGCATAGCGGCAATGAGCAATACCGCCTATCTCTTTTTGAATATGGCGATGTATGTTTTTTATCTGGCGGTGCCGACGCTGACGGTTGCACTGCTTTCACGGCGGCGGCAAAACCCGTTTCCGACCAAACACGTCCGTGCCGGGAGCTACGCGGTAGCTCTATTCGGCGGCATGGCGATGGCGGTTCTCGCCAACTATATCACCAACGTGATTATGAACGTTTTGGTGGAGATCGGCATACCGTATCCGCAGTTTGAGAAAACCCAGTCGGGCACCTCGGTGAGTCTGCTTTTGAATCTGCTGTCCACGGCGATTTTGCCCGCGCTGCTGGAGGAAATGGTCATGCGCGGCTACGTGCTGGGCGCGTTGCGGCGCTACGGTGACAAGCTGGCGGTGGTGCTGACAGCCGCGCTGTTCGGGCTGATCCACGGGAACGTGCTTCAGCTCCCGTTCGCCTTCATGCTCGGCCTGGTTTTGGGCTGGCTTGTGGTTCAGACAGACAGCATTTGGCCGGCCGTGCTGCTGCATTTCGGAAACAACGCCATGTCGGTGCTTTTGGACTATGCGGAGATCGTGATCGGAGACAGCACCGCAGCTACGGTACTGACCTTTTTTGTCTTTTGCGCCCTGGGCACGGTGGTGCTGTCGGCGGCGTTTTTATCAAACCGACACCGCAAGGAGGATTTACTGCGCCCTCTCGGCAACGGCGAGTCTCCTCTCTCGGTGTCGGCGCGGGTCAAAGCGATCGTGTTTTCTCCCGCAATGATGGTGGGGGTGATGGCGTGGTGCTTTACGCTGGTGCTGATGATGTGACCGACCGGGAGCAGGACGAGCGGTTTATGCGCCGGGCGCTGGAATTGGCGAGCGAGGCGGCCGCAGAGGGCGAGGTGCCGGTCGGTGCCGTGATCGTGCGTGACGGCGCGGTGATCGCCGAGGGACGCAACCGGCGTGAGACCGATCGGCAGGCATTGGCGCACGCCGAGCTGGAGGCGATTTACCGTGCCTGTGAGGCGCTGGGCGGTTGGCGACTTTCCGGGTGTACGCTGTACGTTACGCTGGAGCCCTGTCCCATGTGTGCCGGAGCGATCATCAACGCCCGGCTGGATCGTGTGGTGTACGGCGCGCCCGATCCCAAGGCCGGAGCCTGCGGCTCGCTGACCGACCTGTTTCAAATCCCGTTTAACCACCGGCCACAGTGCGAGGGCGGAGTTCTGGAGGCGGAAGCCGCCGGTGCCTTGCGCGAATTTTTTCGCTTCCTGCGGCAAAAACGCGGAGAATAACGGAGGCGGACATGGAAGACCGTGATTTTGATTTTACAACCGAACAGTTTGAGGTTTTGTATTCGTTGGAGACACAGCCGAAGCCGGAGGATTTTTATATGCACGCGCATGAGCGCTTCGAGCTGTTTCACTTCATTTCCGGTGATGCCAAGTGTTTGGTCGAGGGAACGGAATACACGCTCAATCCACATGACACCCTGCTGCTGCGGCCGTTTGAGGTGCATCGGCTGGTGCTGTTGAATGACCAGGTGCCGTATGAGCGGATCGTGGTTCACTTTTCCGCCGAAATGCTGGGCACCGACGATGCTGCCACCGGCGTATTGCTTCGCCCGTTTTACGGACGCGAGCTGGGACGCGGTAACCGGTATGAGGCGACCGATTTTTCGGGGGAGGGCTGGCCCTTTCACAGCGACTTTGGACAGGTCGTTGAGCGGTTGGGCGAGGACGCCGCCGTGTTCGTGACGTCCAAGGTGCGCTCGTTTTTGGCGGAAACGCTGTTACCCTTTGCCGAGCGCGACCGAAACGAAACCCAGTTTTCCGCCAAGATCTCCGACGTGTTGGAATATATCAACGCTCACATGTACGATGACCTGTCGGTGGCGCAGATCTGCGAAGCCTGTTTTTTAAGCCGGGCACAGCTCAACCGTCTGTTCAAATATGCCACCGGCACCTCGGTGTGGCAATATATCACCACCAAACGACTGCTTCAGGCAAAAACCCTGATCCGCTCCGGCGAGCGCCCCACCGATGTGTACGAGCGGTGCGGTTTTGCGGAGTATTCCTCGTTTTACCGCGCCTATAAGGCGAAGTTCGGAAATTCGCCGGAGCAGGACAAAGCGAAGCTCAGCCGACTGATCAGCGGCGACCCTTTTCCTTGAAAAGAGCGAATTTGCAATATAATTGGAGAAAATTGCAATAGAAATACGCAAATAAACCCAATATAATGAAAAGGTAAGGAGGGCTTGGCATGAATAAAAACTATTTATTACACTCACCGGCGGCCGAACAGCTGTATGCGGCTGTGGCGGATTTGCCGATCGTGGACTATCACTGTCACCTGTCACCGAAGGAGATCGAGGAGGACGCACCGTTTTCTTCGATCGGTGAGCTGTGGCTCGGTGGCGACCACTACAAGTGGCGTCTGATGCGCGCCGCCGGGGTGGACGAGCGGTACATTACCGGCGATGCTCCGTATCGGGAAAAGTTCCAAAAGTTTGCCGAGGCCCTGTCGACGGCGTCCGGCAGTCCGCTGTATCACTGGGCACACATGGAGCTGTCGCTGTATTTTGGAATTGACGAATACCTGTCCGGCAAAAACGCCGGGGAGATTTGGGAGCGCGCCAACGCGGTGATCCGCGCCGAGGGCTTGTCGCCGCGCCGCATGATTCGCAAGGCCGGTGTGACCTATCTGGCCACGACGGACGACGTGATCGACTCGCTGGAGCATCATCGCCGTATTCGGGAGGACGCTTCGTTTGAAACCGTGGTGGCACCGTCGTTCCGCACCGATAACGTGCTGTTGATCCGCCGCGCCGGTTACGCCGAATACGCGGCGAAGCTGTCGGTGGTCAGCGGTGTTGCCGTGACGGACGCGGCGTCGCTGAAGCAGGCTCTGCGGCAACGGCTGGATCACTTCTGCGCTAACAACTGTAAATTCACGGACATCGGTATTCCGGAGTTTCCGTCGCACATTGCTTCCGACGACGAAGCGGACGCCACCTATCGCAAGGCACTGGCGGGCGAGGCGATCAGTGACGCGGAATATCGCGGATTTCTCGGCAACCTGTATCTGTTCTTAGGCAAGGAATATCGGCGTCGCGGTCTGGTGATGCAGTGGCATCTGGCGGTGTATCGCAACGCCAACAGCGCGCTCTTTGAGCAGCTCGGCCCCGACTGCGGCGGCGATTGCATCGGCGATCCGCTGAACGGCTCCGATATTATTCGTATGCTGGACGCCATCGAGCAGGAGGGCGGCTTGCCGCAAACGATCCTGTATACGTTGCACCCCGGCATGGCCGATCAGCTCCAAACCATCGCCGGTAGCTTCCGCGGTGTTCGTTGCGGTACGGCGTGGTGGTTCTGCGATCATAAGCGCGGCATCGAGCGTCAGCTGCAGGTAGTTGCCGAGCTGGGTCATTTGGGAGCATTCCTCGGTATGCTGACGGACAGCCGCAGCTTCCTTTCGTATGCGCGTCACGATTATTTCCGCCGCATTTTGTGTAACCGGTTGGCGGAGTGGTGCGAAAACGGTGAATTTGACCCGGCCATGGCAGAAGCCGTGGCGCGTCGGGTCTGCTGTGAGAATATTCAAGCGTTGATAGGAGGATAATTCAATGAAATTGACTTTTCGCTGGTACGGAGACGACGATCCCGTTACCCTGTCCCACATTCGTCAAATTCCGCAGATGACGGGAATTGTTTCCGCGATCTATGACACCCCGGTGGGCGAGGTGTGGAGTCGTGAAAGCATCGCCGCCATGAAGAAGAAGGCGAATGACAACGGCTTGGCGTTCGAGGTGGTGGAAAGCGTTCCGGTGCACGAGGATATTAAGCTGGGCAACGAAAACGCGCCGCGCCTGATCGAAAACTACTGCGAAAACGTGCGTCGTTTGGGCGAAGCCGGCGTCAAGTGCATCTGCTACAATTTCATGCCGGTGTTCGACTGGCTGCGTAGCGAGCTGGAGCACGCACAGGCAGACGGCGCCAACGCGCTTGCCTACGATGAGCAAACGGTGCTGGCGATGGACCCGTTAAAGGGCGATCTGTCCTTGCCGGGCTGGGACGCCAGCTATACCAAGGCGCAGATGAAGGACCTGCTCAAGGCGTATGCGGAGCTGGGCGAGGAAAAGCTGTGGGCCAACCTGGAAACGTTCCTGAAGGCGGTCATTCCGGTCGCCAAGGAGGCCGGTGTCAACATGGCCATTCACCCGGACGATCCGCCATGGGGTATGTTCGGTTTGCCGCGTATCATCACCAACAAGAAGAACCTGCAACGCTTTTTTGACATTGTGCCGGAGACGAACAACGGCCTGACGCTGTGCACCGGTTCGTTCGGCGCTAACCCGGAAAACGATTTGGTCGATATGGCAGACAGCTTTGCCGATCGAATTCACTTCCTGCACCTGCGTAACATCAAGCGCACCGGCGAGCGTCAGTTTGAAGAAGTCGGCCACCCCACCGCCTGCGGCTCCATCGATATGTACGGTGTGGCAAAGGCACTGGTCAAGAAGGGCTGGGACGGCTACGTTCGTCCCGACCACGGTCGCATGATCTGGGGCGAGACCGGTCGCTACGGCTACGGCCTGTTTGACCGTGCACTCGGCGCAACCTACATCGTGGGCTTGTTTGAAGCACTGGAAAAGGAGAATAAGCAATGAAAAAAACAATTGTTATCACCGGCGCCGGCGGCGTGCTGTGCTCCGGATTCGCTATCCATCTGGCAAAGCAGGGTCACGCCGTAGCGCTGTTGGATTTGAACGAGCAGGCGGCACAGGCGGTGGCACAGCAGATCACCGAAGCGGGCGGCACGGCGAAGGCCTACGCCTGCAACGTGCTGGACAAGGCGTGCATCGAGGACGTTCATGCCCGCGTGCTGGCAGACCTCGGCAAATGCGATATTCTGATCAACGGTGCCGGCGGCAACAACCCGAAATGCACCACGGCACACGAGGAATACGCGGACGGGGACGAATCGGCCACGGAGTTCCTCACCTTCTTCAACATCGACGAAAAGGGCTTCGATTTTGTGTTCGATCTCAACCTGAAGGGCGTTTTGTTGCCCAGCCAGGTATTTATGCCGGATATGCTGGGGCGCCCCGGCTGCTGCGTGCTGAACATTTCTTCCATGAACGCCTACCGTCCGCTGACCAAGATCCCGGCGTATTCGGCGGCCAAGGCGGCGGTGACGAACTTCACCTCGTGGCTGGCGGTGCACTTTGCCAAGGAGGGTATCCGCGTCAATGCGATCGCTCCCGGCTTCTTTGTGACCAACCAAAACCGGGCACTGCTTTTCGATGCCGAGGGAAACCCCACGGCGCGTACCGAAAAGATTTTGCGCTCCACGCCGATGGGTCGTTTCGGCGAGTCGGAGGAGCTGCTCGGCACGGTGGATTGGTTGCTGGATGAGGGCAAATCCGGCTTTGTTACCGGCATTACCGTGCCGGTCGATGGCGGCTTCTCTGCCTATTCGGGAGTGTGATACTATGAGCGATTTGCGTATTTTTGCGTTTGCCGACGAGGCAGACCCCAGTTTTGAAGGACAGATTGACGCGATGCTTCGCAACGATCTCGCCGGTTTGGAAATCCGCAACGTGGACGGCGAAAACGTGGCCGACATTTCCTGCGAAAAGGCGAAGGAGCTTCGCCGACGCATGGACGATGCCGGACTGATCACCTGGTCGATCGGCTCGCCTGTCGGAAAAATCGATATTGAAGCTGACGATTTTGAAGCGCACAAGGAATCGTTTAAGCATCAGCTGGAGATCGCGCACATTTTGGGCGCGGAAAACCTGCGGATGTTCTCCTTCTATATGCCGAAGGACAAGGACCCGGCGATTTACAAAAACGAGGTTATTGACCGGCTCGGCGCGCTGACCAATTTGGCGATCGGCAGCGGTGTTCTGCTGTGCCACGAAAACGAGAAGGGCATTTACGGCGATACCGCCGCCCGTTGTCTGGAAATTTTGGAAGCGATTCCGTTGCTGAGAGCGGTGTTTGACCCGGCTAACTTTGTCCAGTGCGGACAGGATACGCTGGAGGCTTGGGAGATGCTCAAGCCGTACGTGAAGTATATGCACATCAAGGACTCGCGTAAGGACGGTACGGTTGTTCCTGCCGGCCTGGGCGACGGCAACGTCTCGCGCCTGCTGGCCGAGTATCGCCTGCTCGGTGGCCGCGAGGTGACGATGGAGCCGCATTTGTATGAGTTTATCGGACTGGGCGGATTGGAACGCGAGGGCGAAAAGAGCCAGGTCGGAGAGCTGGGCTATGCAACGCCGCAGGCGGCTTTTGATGCCAGCATCGTCTCGTTCCGGGCGCTGGTGGGATAACGGCGACAAGGGGTGTTCACAATGAAAAAGGTCAAGCTGGGAATTATCGGTCTCGGTAACATGGGCAGTGCTCATTGCAAAAATATCGAGGAGGGACATTGCCCCGATGTGGAGCTGACGGCGGTGGCGGATATTAAGCCGGAGCGGTTGGCGTGGGCACAGCGGGAGCTGCCGGAGGGCGTCCTGCGGTTTGACAGCGCCGAAGCGCTGATCGAAAGCGGCGCGGTAGATGCGATTTTGATCGCCGTGCCGCACTACCTGCATCCGCCGATCGCCATCTATGCCTTTGAACACGGTCTGCACGTACTGACCGAAAAGCCGGCCGGCGTGTATGCCAAGCAGGTGCGCGAAATGAATGAGGCGGCCGATCGCTGTGGCAAACGGTTTGCGATCATGTGGAACTGGCGCGCACATCCGCTGTTTATCCGGCTCAAGGAAATTTTGGACAGTGGAAAATACGGACAGCTTCGCCGCGTCAACTGGATCATCACCTGCTGGTATCGCTCGCAGGCATATTATGATTCCGGCGACTGGCGCGCTTCGTGGAAGGGCGAGGGCGGCGGCGTGCTGATGAATCAGTGCCCGCACCAGCTTGATCTGTGGCAATGGCTGTGTGGTATGCCGAAAACCGTCAGCGCCAAGCTGTTATACGGCAAGTGGCATCGGATCGAGGTAGAGGACGACGCGACGATCGTGGTGGAGTACGATAACGGCGCCACCGGCGTGTTTGTCACCGGCACCGGCGATCCGCACGGAACAAACCGTCTGGAAATTCTGCTGGATCGGGCACGCCTGGTCGCGGAAAAGGAAACGCTGACGGTGACGGAATTTGACACGACCGTGGATGAGTTCACCTATAATGCCGCGGCCTCCGGCGAGGTGGGGACGACGGTGACGACGCTCCGCTTCGAGGAGGAGGATTTCCTGCACGCCAAGGTGCTGAACGCCTTTGCACGGGCGATCCTGTACGACGAGCCGCTGTATGCGGACGGTCGGGAGGGACTGAACGAGATCACTCTGGCCAACGCCGCGTATTTGTCGGATTGGTTGGGACACCCCGTGGAATTGCCGCTGGACGAGGAAGCGTACTGTCAGGAGCTCCAGAAGCGTGTTAGCACCTCTCAGCTTCGGACGTCGGCGGCGACGAGCGGCGAAAACGTCGATCACCGCAGTCGCTGGCGTGTAAAGTGGTAAAGGGGCGAAAACGATGAAAAAGTTTTTTCGGGAATTTAAGGCGTTTATCGCACAGGGCAACGTGATCGACATGGCGGTCGCCGTGGTCGTCGGCGGTGCGTTCAAGGAGATCGTCAACGCGCTGGTGAATGACATCATCATGCCGTTCATCGGTATGCTGACCGGCGGCACGAGTATGTCGGACTGGAAATATGTGATTACACCGGCCAAGCTGGCGGAGGACGGCACCGTGCTGGAGGCGGAAAACGCCCTGCTCTACGGCGACCTGATCCAGACGATCGTCGATTTTCTGATTATCGCGCTGTGCATTTTTGTAGCGCTCAAGGTGCTGTTGGCGTTGCAAACCAAAACGCGCGATCTGATGCAAAAGAAAGAGACGGAAACGGCGGAGGCGGCGGCCGAGGAAGCACCTGCCGAAACGGAAATGGACGTTTTGAAGGATATTCGTTCTCTGTTACAGGAAAGCGCTTCCAAAACGGAATAAGAGAAAATCGGGCGGAGCATCGGCTCCGCCTTTCTTTTTGGGCATACTGTTTTCGGAGGTGAGAGTATGTCCGAAAAGCGCAAATGCCGGCAACGGCCGACGGAAACGGAAAAGCAGATCATTTACGGTCAGCCGGAGACGGCGCAGGAGCTGGTGCACAAATACGGCACGTACGAGATTCAGCCCACACAGGATTCCGACAACGAATTTCCGCAGATCGCGACCGGCTTGCCGAAGGAAAAAGCCCGACAAAAGCACGAATAAGCGGACGCCGGCAGGACACCCTAACGGTAGATTGCAACAGGGGGTGTCCGGATGGATTGGTGGATGGTGCTAAAGGCGTTTGCCGTCGGTGGTGCGATCTGTGTGGTGGGGCAATTGCTGATCGACCTGACCCGGTTGACCCCGGCGCGCATACTGGTGCTGTATGTTACTGCCGGGGTGGCGTTGACCGCTGTCGGCCTGTATGAGCCGTTGGTGCGGTTTGCCGGAGGCGGTGCCAGCTTGCCGCTGACCGGGTTCGGTTATGCGCTGGCCAAGGGCGTCGAAAAGGGCGTTGCCGAGCAGGGCGCGCTGGGGATCCTCACCGGCGGCCTGATGGGGACAGCCGGCGGCATTGCATTCGCGGTCACGCTGGCATTGCTGTGCGGTGTGCTGTGCAAGCCGAAAGAAAAAACGTAAGGTGACCGACTCAAGCGGCAACGCTTGGGTCGGTTTCTTATAAAAAACCCGTTGCGCCGGGGCGGCGGGTGTGGTATACTGAAAGCGATAAGACGTTGTACGATCAACGGATAAAGAGAGGGATACAGGATGGTTACACTGAAAAATCAAAGCATGACCGTGACGATCGCGACGCTGGGGGCGGAAATGCAAGCCGTTACCGCCGCCGACGGAACCGAGTATTTGTGGCACGGCGATCCGGCATGGTGGTCGGGACGGGCTCCGGTGCTGTTTCCGATCTGCGGTCGGTTGCCGAACAGCACCTATCGCTTAAACGGAAAGTCCTATGAGATGGGGATGCACGGCTTTGCACGCGGCTCGGAATTTGAGGTGGAGTCCGCCACCGAAACGGAAGCGGTGTTTCTCCTGCGTGACAGCGAGGAAACACGGGCACGGTACCCGTTTTCGTTCGAGCTTCGGGTGCGGTACACCCTGCAGGGCGAGACCATCGAGGTGGCGTATGACGTTCGCAACGTCGGGAACGAAACGATGTATGCTTCGATCGGCTCACACGAGGCGTACGCCTGCCCCGAAGGTCTTTCCGCATACGACGTGATTTTTGAGAAAGAGGAACCGCTGAATTCGCACATTGTGGATAACGGGATTCATCACGAAACCTTCCCCGTTTCGGCACCGCAGGGCGTGCTGTCGCTTCGGGACGACTATTTTGTTCCGGACGCCCTGGTGTTTCGCAATCTGAAGTCCAAATCGGTGGAGGTGCGGAACCGTGCGACCGGCCGCGGCGTTCGCGTGGACTATCCGGACGCCGAATCCCTGCTGATTTGGAGCAAGCCGGGCGCACCGTATGTGTGCATCGAGCCGTGGTGCGGATTTGCCACGTGGGTGGACTTTCACGGCGAGCTGCCCGAAAAGGAAGGCATCCGTGCCATCGCCGCCGGGGACACCTTCCGCGCCATGCACCGCATCACGTTACTGCCGTAATTTTCCTGTTGACAAAAGAATGAGGATGCGGTATACTATTCAACGCTTATGCAACAAGTGAATAGGTCCTTATCAAGAGCGGTGGAGGGAACAGGCCCTGTGAAGCCCGGCAACCTGCAAAGTGCAAGGTGCCAACTCCTGCGGTTTTTGCCGGCAGATGAGGTGATGTAACGCCCCGGCTTGCCTGCCGGGGCGTTTTTTACAAAAAAGGAGGAAGTTTTTATGGCAAGACATTATTTCACATCGGAATCCGTTACCGAAGGTCATCCGGATAAAATGTGTGACCGCATTTCGGACGCCGTGTTGGATGCTATTTTAGCACAGGACGCCGAAGCACACGTGGCGTGTGAAACGGTTACGACCACCGGCGTGGTGATGGTGATGGGCGAGATTACGACGACCGCTTCGGTGGACATTCCGGCGGTGGTACGGGACGTCGTCTGTGAGATCGGCTACGACGGTGCCGACGCCGGCTTTGACGGGCGGAGCTGCGCGGTCATGACCATGCTGGACAAGCAATCGCCGGACATTGCCATGGGCGTTAATGTGGCGCTGGAATCGCGCGGCGAGGACGATGCCGATGCTTACGATCGTATCGGTGCCGGCGATCAGGGCCTGATGTTCGGTTATGCCTGCAACGAAACGCCGGAGCTGATGCCGTTGCCCATCGCACTGGCTCATCGGTTGGCGGCGGAGCTGACGCGTCTGCGTAAGAGCGGCACCCTGCCGTACCTGCGTCCCGACGGAAAAACGCAGGTGACGGTGGAGTACGAGGGTAACACGCCGGTTCGCGTGGAAACGGTGGTCGTGTCCACCCAGCACGCGGCTGAGGTCTCGCTGGATACCATTCGCCGCGATATCACCGAAAAGCTGATCCGCCCCATTGTACCGGCGAATCTGCTGGACGATAACACCAAAATTTTCGTAAATCCCACCGGCCGCTTCGTTGTGGGCGGCCCGCAGGGCGACAGCGGTCTGACCGGCCGTAAAATCATCGTGGATACCTACGGCGGCTATGCCGGTCACGGCGGCGGCGCTTTTTCCGGCAAGGACCCCACCAAGGTGGATCGTTCCGCCAGCTACATGGCGCGGTATGCCGCCAAAAACGTGGTAGCCGCCGGCTTGGCCGAGCGTTGCGAGGTGCAGGTAGCCTATGCCATCGGCGTGGCACACCCGGTATCGGTTTACGTGAACACGCACGGCACCGGAGCGGTGGCGGACGAGGTTCTGTCTCAAGCGGTGTCGACCGTTTTCGACTTCCGCCCGGCGGCTATCATCGAGGCATTGCAGCTGCGGCGTCCGCAGTATCGTGCTCTGGCGGCATACGGACACGTTGGCCGTGAGGATCTTGACGTGGCGTGGGAAAAGACCGACCGCGTTGAGTCGCTGAAGCAGGCCGTACGCGCACTTGCAGAAAAAGATTGACAAGTACGCCGAAAAATGGGATAATAATTATACTATGAGAGTGATTACAGGAACGGCAAAGGGCTGTCGGCTGGAAACGCTCGCCGGTACGGATACCCGTCCCACGGTAGAGCGTGTCAAGGAAGGCATCTTTTCTGCCATCAGCTTTGAAATTGAAGGGCGCCGGGTGCTGGACCTGTTTGCCGGCTCCGGTCAAATGGGACTGGAAGCGGTCAGCCGCGGCGCGGCCTCCTGCGTTTTTGTGGACAGCAGTCGCGAAGCGGCGCAGGTCGTGCGGCACAACGCGGCGGCAACCAAGCTGTCCGATCGTGTCACGGTGCTGTGCCGGGATGCACTGGGCTTTTTGGGGCAAAGCACCGATCGCTTCGATTTGGTGTTTTTGGACCCGCCGTATGAATCCGGTCTGCTGCTTCCGTGTCTGGAGGCACTGTCCGGGCGTGTGCCCTTCGGCGGCGCCGTGCTGTGTGAAAGCGGCCGTTACACGGAGCTGCCGGAAACGGTGGGGAGCTTTGAGCTGGAGCGGACGTATCGCTATGGACGTGTCGCGGTTCGATTGTACCGCAGTAAGGAAGGTGTGCAATGAAGCTGGCGATTTGTCCGGGTAGCTTCGACCCGGTCACGAACGGACATTTGCAGATCATATCGCGTGCGGCGGCCATGTTTGACCGTGTGATCGTGGTGACGATGGCGAATCAAAACAAATCGCCGCTGTTCAGCGCCTCGGAGCGCGTCGAGCTGCTTCGCCGTGCCACGGCGAGTCTGCCGAACGTCGAGGTGGATGCGTACGACGGCCTGCTTGCCGAATACGCTCGTGAAAAACAGGCGATCGCCATTGTCAAGGGCTTGCGCGCCATGTCGGATTTTGAATACGAATTTCAAATGGCACTCACCAACCGCAAATTGAATCCGGCGGCGGAAACGGTGTTTCTGACCACGAGCACCGAATATATGTATCTTTCCTCCAGCCTGGTCAAGCAGGTCGCTCAGCTCGGCGGCGAAATCCGCGAGTTTGTGCCGGCGTGTATTGTTAAAGATATTTTACAAAAATACGGAAGGACTGAATGAGCATGACCATTGAAAACATACTGGATCAAATCGATGAAATGATCGACAAAGCGTGGGGTATGCCGCTGTCCGGCGGCAAATGCCTGATCGAAGCGGATCGTCTGCGCGATATGCTGGACGATATTCGCGGCAATATGCCCGGTGAGATTCGTCAGGCGAAGTCCATTGTTGCGGATCGCGCCGACATTATTGCCGATGCCAAAAAGGAAGCCGAAAGCATTGTCCGCGCCGCCGAGGAGCGCGCCCGCGCTCTCGTGACGCAGGAGGAGCTGGTCAAGCAGGCACAGCAGAAGTCGAACGAGATTTTGCTGCAGACTCAGCAGAAGTGCCGCGAAATGCGGAAGGGTGCCCAGGACTTTGCCGAAGACCTGCTCAAGCGTGCCGAAGAAGCGCTGGCGAAGCAGGCGAACGAAATACACCAGACCCGTCAGGTGCTTCGCAAGCCGGCCGCCAAAGCGGAGGAATAAGAAAAGGGGAGAAAGCGGAGGCTTTCTCCTTTTCTTTGAACGCTGTTTATGCTAAAAAAATAGCAACTCGGCGGACAATCCTCTTGCGTTTCTGCAAAAAGAGGGATATAATAAGAGGGTAAAAACCTGAAAGGAGTACGAATATGAACTATTCCCACGAAGTAGAACAAATGTGCATCGTGAAGAAAGGCCCGCACCACGGCCCCGCCCCCATTCCGGAGGAGGGCAAATGGGTAAAGGCTTCGCAGATCGCGGACATTTCCGGTCTGTCCCACGGTGTCGGCTGGTGCGCTCCGCAGCAGGGCACCTGCAAGCTCACGCTCAACATTAAGGACGGCATTGTCGAGGAGGCGCTGGTGGAAACCATCGGTTGCTCCGGCATGACCCACTCCGCGGCCATGGCGGCGGAAATCCTGCCCGGCAAAACGTTGCTGGAGTGCCTCAACACCGACCTGGTGTGTGACGCCATCAACGTGGCCATGCGCGAGATTTTCCTGCAGCTGGTGTACGGCCGTACCCAGTCCGCCT
>CAYQBP010000027.1:10709-13756 GCA_964415745.1 uncultured Eubacteriales bacterium | reverse complement strand
GGAGAGGGAGGCACCTGCGGTGGGCGTTTCGCGTCACCTGTACTACGCACAAAAAAGGTGCAAACGTATGATTCTCGACTCCGCCGCCGATTACATAAGCCCCCTCCGTGAGGGGGCTGGCACCGCTGGCGCGGGGCACCACCGCCTGCGGCGGCTATCCTTTTAGTCCGCACAAGCCCCGACTACCACGCAATCGGCGCTCGATAAAACTCCCTCCGTCGTGGCTTCGCCACGACACCTCCCTCACGGAGGGGGTTAAAGCTCGCGCGGAACAGAGGTAAAACAGAGAACGTATAAAGCAAAAACCGTGCAGTGATCTGCACGGTTTTGCGTTTGTGATTAACCGACGATACCGGTGCGTTCGATGCTTTCCACAAAGTAACGTTGCAGGAAGAGGTACAGCACCATGGGAACGATGATGATGAGCAGACCGGCCGCGCCCAAAATGCCGCGGGAGCTTAACGCTTCACCGGCCATGCCGCCATCCGAAATGTCGGTGAGCAGGGTCGAGGACACGGATTTCAGCATGGGAACCAGCGCCTTCATATCACGCGAGGTGTACAGCATATCGGAATAGTAATAGTCGTTCCAGTGCCACACGAAGGAGAACAACGTGACGGTGATGAACGCCGAGCTGGAGCTGGGAACGATGATGCTGATGAAGGTACGGAACGGGTTGCATCCGTCCACCCAGGCGGCTTCCTCCAAATCCTTCGGCAAGCCCAGGAAGAACTGGCGGAAGATGAAGATGTACAGGCCGTTTTTCAAGCCGCAGGCGAAGAACGCCGGCAGGATGATGACCCACGGGGTATCCAGCAGGGAAACACCGGTGCCCAGGAAGTCGATGTACTGCAAATACTGCGTAACCAGCAGGGTTTGCGGCGGAACGATGATGGTGAGAACCACCAGCGCGAAAACCAGGCCTTTTTCCGCGAATTTGTAACGTGCCAAGCCATAGCCGACCAACGAGCAGGAAACGAGCGACGCCAGCGTGCCGCCGACGGCGTGAATGAGGCTGATTTTGCCTGCGTTCCAGAAGTTGATCTTTTCGATGGCGTATTTCACGTTTGAAAGCGTCCACTTCAGAGGTACCCACACCACGTTGGGGTTCGTCAGCGAGCTGGGGTCAGAAAACGCCTGCAGCAGCAGATAGAAGATCGGGAACAGGAACAGATAGCACAGACCCAGCAGGAAGCAGAAGCGCAGAATGCTGAGGCCGCCGCTACGTGCCTTTTTCTTCGCGACGATGGGGTTGAACTTTTTGACATTTGTATCTGACATGGCTGACACCTCCTTACGATTTGACGTTGACCTTGCGGAAACAGAAGGCCACGATGGCGAGCACCACGGCGATAACCGCAAAGTAGGTCCAGCTCATTGCCGCCGACCAGTCAAAGTGCGCGGCCACGTATTCGGCGTGAGCCTTTGCCATGACCTCGTTGCTGGTGGACATACTGCTTTCGATGATGGTGTAGAAAATGTTGAGCATAATCATGGGGCTTATCATGGGAATGGTGATCTTCCAGAAGTTTTCCCAGCCGGTAGCGCCCTCGATGGAGGAGGCCTCATACAGCGAGGGGGAAATGCTCTGCAGAGCGGCAAGGAAGATTATCATCTGCACGCCGGAGTCCCACAACACGCCGAACAGGTTGGAATACACGGTGTTGATGAGGTTGGTAATGGAGCTGCCCAAGCCCAGATTGACCAGCACGTCCTGAATGGCGTTGGTGTCGATCATGGAGCCGTTGGAGACCATGTTACCGCTCATAACACTGCTGGAAACGGTGTCGCCCTGAACGATTTCCATGACGATACCGCCGGCCAGCACGACGGGCAGGAAGCACACGCCGCGCACGAAGGTCCTGCCGTGGAATTTGGATTTCAAAATGACGGCGATGAACAGGCTGGCCACGATGATGACGGGAACCTTCCACGCCAGCGTGGTCAGCGACGAGACCAGCTTGGTGCCGTAGGTGGCGTCCACACGAAGGGCGTGGTAGAAGTTTTCCCAGCCGACGAACTTCATGTCCAGGCTACCCATTTGAACCGTAACATCGCTGAAGCAGAAGCAGAGGGACAAAATCAGCTGATAGGCGAAGAACACGCAGAAGCCGATATAGAACGGGGCGCAGAACAGACGGCCGGTCATGGCTTGACGCTGGGTAAGCGACAGACCCGATTTACGGGAAGCCTGCGGTATATCCGACGTTGCTTTTCTAAATGCCATTACAGCTCATCTCCTTCCCCATCATCTGTTACCGTTGTCTCGCCCGGCACGACGGCGGTGCCGTCATCGGGTGTGACGTCCGGCGTGGACTCCGGCTGTTCCAGGCTCCATTTATCGGTATCCCATTTGAAGCCGCCGGCCGGAATGGTCACGCCGTTGACCGTAACATCGGCGTCGTTATAGTTGACGACGACCTGTGTGCCGTCGGCATAGCCGGTGAGGTAAACGCCGTCCTCCAGCTTGCCGTGCTGGGTGATAACCTGATCCTTTACCTTTTCCAGCAGGGGCATATACGATTTATAATACCCCAAGGCCTGTGTCATCCACAGCTTGTAGCTGGAGCCGTAGAGGTGGTCGAACTCGGTATCGAACAGAGCCGAAGCGTCTTCGTAAATGCCGACGTACAGCAGCTCGCTACCCGTTTCGACGCCGGTCAGGAAGGTGACCTCCGGATTGCCGGACTGCGGAATGGATTCCGTGGTGTAGGAGATCCAGCCGTGAAGCACCGCCTGATAGAAGGGAACGTCCTCGTTAAAGAGATCGTAACCGCTGGAGTGCGTGGGCACTTCGGTAATCAGGTCGGCATACGGCAGCACGTAGGCGTTGCCGCCGTTGAAGCTCAGCTTGGTCTTGCCGGCGTACTTTTCCAGCACCGACACGACGTTTGCCGGGAAGTGATAGCGATATTGCTCGTTATCCTCATAATAGTTGGAGTAGCAGCAATCACCGAGATTGCTCAGGCTGACTGCGGTGAAGTTTTCCTCGATCAGCGAGTTCAGGTAGCGGTCTGCCGCCCACTGAATCTTTTCCGGGGTGAGAA
>CAYQBP010000027.1:8039-10609 GCA_964415745.1 uncultured Eubacteriales bacterium | reverse complement strand
TTGGGGAGCTTTTTATTCTCCATGCCGTTGTTGCTCCAGCCGCTGTACCGCAGGGTCAGCTTTTCGGCGCCGCCGCTTTGCAGCTCGCCCAAAATCGTCTGGCACTGCTCATACGTGGTGAGCGAAACGGTTTCGGTATACGGAATGATGCCCAGGAAGGTGGCGGACTGTTCGAACGCACCGATCGCATCCACGTGGAGGGTCGGGGTGGTGTCCTTTTTCTTCAGGCTCTTTTCCGTTTTCAGATACTCACGGTATGCCGTGGCGATGCCGATGTAGTTGGCATCATTGCCGGACAGCGTGCTGTAGCAGACGCGGTAAACATCGCCTTTGTTGAAGTTGGGTTCGGCAACCAGGTTGATGTCACGCTTATTGAACAGGTTGAGCTGCTTTTGCATGACGCTGTAGTGGAAAATGGAGCTGGCGCCGTTATAGCCGAACTTTTTGTTGCCGGACATGGCGGTGATGGAGGCGGCACCGTCGCCGTCGGTGATGATGCCGTACAGCGCGTTGTTGCCCTTCACGATGCCGAACACCGGCAAGCGAATATCCTCGGTCGTCGTGACCTGCTTGCTTTGCACGATCGCCATATCCTCGCCGTAGACCCAGGCTTCATACTGGCGGTAGCCCAACTCGCGGTACGCGCCGTTGTTGAAGTTGATCAGCGCGCCGCAACCGTCGGGGACGAACATATAGCCGTCGTCCTCATTCCAGTCAGCCGCGCCGAATGCCGGCAGCAGGTTGACGGTAATGAGCACGTGATCCTTGTCGTCTTTGATCTCATCGGCCAGGATGGTGGCGTAGAATTTGCCGTTCTCCAGCGTGTACTTCACCGGAATGGTGATGCTGACGGCACTGAAGGTGTAGGTGACCTTCAAGCCGTTATCCAGCTTTTCGACCTTGATGTTTTCAAGACCCTGATCGATACAGTCAAACTTGGAGGTGCGTTCCTCGGTAAAGGACTTGGTCGCCATTTCCTCGCGGCTGATGCTTTCGATGACGATCTGCGAGCGAACGCTCTGGTTCGCGGCACCGATCGTCGGGTCGTCGGCATCGATCTCCTGATCGACGGTGCTGTGCCAACGCACAGTCTTGCCGTCTACCGCTTCCTGCAGGAAGAACAGACCCGTTTCGAGGTCGGCATACATTGACAGGCCGGTTTCCTCGCCGCAGATATACACATAATCGGCGTAGGGGTCGGTCTCGGTCGGTTCGCCGTCCGTATCCGGAAGCTCATCGGTACCGTCAGTGTCATCACCGGTGTCATCGGTGGCGACATCGTCGGTCGTGCCGATCGGAGTGTCGTCGGTCAAATCGTCCTCCGGCGCCGCAAAGACGCCGACAGTCATCATCAGCACTAATGTCACCGAGAGGATCATGCAGATAATGAACTGAAGCTGTTTTTTGTTCATTGATAATCTCTCCTCTCTGAATTAGCGGTTGATAAGCTCGGTGATGATGGACTGGAAGAAGCTGATGGTCTGTTGCATCAAGCTGAAGAACATGACGATCAGGAACACGATCACAGCCATACCGAGCACGGTGGCGATGGTGGAGAACACCGACTGGGTCATGCTGTATTCGTGGATTGCCGCCAAGCCGCTGAGCAACAGCAGCACCGACCACAGGATGCCGACCACCAGGATAATGCCCATGATGGCGCCCTCCGACGTGGTGAGGAAGTTGGAAGCAATCACATTCACCAGCATGGCGAAGATGAGCGGCAACAGGCTGTAGGCCGTGACACAGGCAATGTCCTTGAGGTTGCCGTTGCCGTTGAACAGGGTACATACCGCCCAGTTGGCAATGACAAACAGGAGCGCAATGCCGATGGTTTTCAGCACCATGATCGGCAGGCTGTAATCCGACACACGGTTTTCATTGAAAATGAAGCCGGTAGCGAAGAACTGCAGCGTAAAGGTGAAGAACAGGACGACCAGCAGGACGCTGACGACGCTCCACGAGCCGATCTTACGCGGCTTTAGCTGCTGGAAGCCATCCGCCGGATGGAACAGCGTGTACAACGGGAAGGTGTACTTGGATTCCAGCTTGCTATACGCGCTGGTGCTCCGCTCCTTCACCTTCTTGCTCCGCACGCGCTTGAGAACCTGTACGGCGATCAGCAATACGATGACGATACCGACCACCGGCAGGAACCACTGCTTAATCAGGTCGTTGCGATACTCCTGATAGGAATCGGAGTAGGAATCGCGATCACCTGCCAGCTTGAAGTACTCCATCGCCTTGCTGTATTCGCCCATCATGTCATACACATGACCGATGCCGTAATACGCATAGGCGTTGTTGGAGTTAGCCTCCAGCAGGGAGTTCCAGATTTTCAGCGAGCCTTCGTAATCCTCGTCCTCCAGGCGGGTGAGCGCCTCGCGGTACTGCTTACCGTAGGCAGTGGGCTTGAAGATTTGGATCAGGCATTTGTTAGCGTCCACGACCAGCACGGAATCACCGACCGATTCGATGGCCACCGGCTTGTCGAAGGTGCCGACCTGATCGCCGTAGGAACCGAACACCGCAACCAGCGTGCCGCGCTCGGTGTACTGGAAGACCTTACC
>CAYQBP010000027.1:0-7939 GCA_964415745.1 uncultured Eubacteriales bacterium | reverse complement strand
TCGAAGCTGGCAATGTTGATCGGCGTGGAGGTCTGCATACCTTCCAGCTGCTCCTGCGTCAGGAAGGGACGCAGCATGTACTTCATGACGACCTCGCTGGTTTTTTCCACCTCGTTGCCGCCGAAGAAGCGCTGGAACTCGCCCTTGGAATTGAACACGAAAGCACCCATGTTGTTGCTGTGTGCGATCGCGTACAGGTTGTTGCGGTTGTCCACGATGACCTTACACACGTCGAAGGGCAAATCCGCGTCCTGGTGGGTTTCCTCCGCATCGGGGATAATTTCATAATCCAGCGTAGCGCGATGCGAATCGGTTTCGGACATACGGAACACCGCGATGCGGCCGCCCTGGGTATCGGCGACGTAGATGCGTCCGTCCTTGCCGACCGTGACGCCCTCGGCCTCTTTGATGGTGGAGGTCTTGATGACCGGCTTGGTGGTATCGCTCGGCGTTACCATAACCGGCTCGCCGGTCGGATCAAAAACCTCTTCGCCCGTAATCGGATGAACCAGTTGAACCTCCTCGGCGGGATTTCCCTCCTCGTCCTTCAGCTCCTCGTATTCCTGTACCATGATCGGATCGCCGTTTTCGTCGCTCAGCACGACCTCGATTAGCTCGAAGGTCTCCATATCCATATAGGAATAGGAGATGGTGGTCATGGACGGCTCTTCAAAGTAAACGACGTTGTTATAGGTATAGTCCTCGTTCAGCACGATGAGACGGCAAACGGCGTCGTCCGCGCTGAGGGAGTTCAGACTGTCCAGCATATAGATCAGCTTGTGATCCTGATCGTAGAAAATATCGGTGGGATACTGGAAGTCGTCGAGGTCAACATCGGTATGGCCCGCCTTGTGCGCCTGTTCGGTCAGGGTAGCACCGGTAATACGCCCGGCAGGGGCGTACGCGGCGGGTGCGGAAATGGATTCCTCATAGTTGTTGTAGTCGTATGTCGTGTACGAGATGTTGTTACCGGGCAACGCCCCGACCGACAAAGACAGCGAGCATACCAGCAGCAGTACCGCTACCAGGATCGCGCCTAATGTTTTTTTCGGCATAAGCCAAACACGCACCTTTCTGCAAACTAACGTTGTTGCGTTATTTCAAACCGGAGTGGGACATCGTTTCGGTGATGGAGCTTTGCGAGATCAGGAACACGATGATCGGCAAAAGCATCATGATGACCGCCACTGCGGAGCCTGCACCGGCACGTGCGATACCGCCCGCCGCAATCGAGGACAGAACAGACGGCAGCTGCTTTAACTCTTCGCTGTAGATGTACGTCCCGTTCGTCGAGTTCCAGAAGTTCTGGAACGAGAAGATGATGAGGGTCATCCAGCCGGCGCGAACGCTGGGCGTTACAATGCGGAAGAAGATGGTGAATTCGCTGGCACCGTCGATTCGGGCGGCCTCCAGCGTGGAATCCGGAATGGCCGTTACCATGAACTGGCGCATCAGGAACACGCCCATCGTACCGGCCATGGCCGGCAACAGAACTGCCCAATAGGTATCGACCATGCCGAGACCGGCAATGATGAGGTAACGCGGCATTTCGGTAACGCTTCCGTTAAACAGCATGGCGATGATGATCGCGCTGGAAATGAATTCGCGGCCGGGGAAACGGCCCTTGGCCAGCGGATAGGCCGCCAGGGTGGAGATAAATACCGAAATAAATGTACCGACCACGGAAATCAGCAGGCTATTGAACAGGTAGCGGCTAAACGGAACCCACAGGTTGCCTGCCAGCTTCAAGACCATCTTGAAGTTTTCGATGGTGGGGTTTTGCACGAAGAACTTCGGCGGATAGGCGTAAATTTCTTCGATCGGCTTAAACGCCTGGATCACCGAGTAAATAACCGGCAGCAGCATGAACAGCGACATCAGCGTGACAAACAGGCCGATGGCGAACGTGCCGCCCTTGGAACGGGAAAGAATGACGCGATGCGTTTTCAAGCGCTTGAGATTGACGGGCTTGTCTTTTTTGGCAAATTTCAATGTCATTTCTATCCCTCCTTACGCCGAAATCTTCGACAGCAGCTTGTTGATCAGCTTCCAGCTCAGGAACATCAACAGGAACAGCACGACGGCGGCCGCCGAAGCGTAGCCCATTTCGTAGCGTATGTTGGCGTGATCCTGAATGTGCAAAACCAGCGTGTGTGTCGAATAGTTGGTACTGGGGTTACCGGTGATCGTCGGAGCGATGGAGAATGCGGACGAGATGGACTGCACGGCACCGAACAGCAGGAATTCCTTCATCTGCGGGAAGGTGACGTAGTACAGCTCCTGCCAGCGGTTACGCAGACCGTCGATGGCCGCCGCTTCAAAGAAGGTGCGATCCAGCGACTGCAAACCGGAAACGAACGACAGGAAGCCGGTGCCGAAGCTACCCCAGATGGCAACGATGATCGCCACCGTCATGGTGTAGGTGGAATCGGTCAGCCACTGAATCGGGTCGGAGATGATTCCGAGCTTCAGCAGCAGGTCGTTCAGGAAGCCCTTCGAGTCGGTCGAGAAGATGTACGTCCAGATCGTGGCGGCACCGCCGCACAGTGCCGGTGTATACATGAAGAAGGTATACAGCACGCGCAGACGGTAGCCGAGCTCGTTGATCAGCCACGCCACCACGAAGCTCAGAATGTAGCCGACGGGGCCGACGATCAACGCCATAATCAGGGTGTTTTTCAATGAGATCATGTACACATCGTCTTCAAAAAGCAGACGAATGTAGTTTTCAACGCCGGTGAAGCTGGGAAACTGCACCATGTTGAAGTTGGTAAAGCTCAATACGATGGCCGCCAAAATCGGCAGAATCGTAAAGACGATAAAGGCAATCAGGAACGGGGACAACATTGCGTAGTGCGCCACGTAGCTCTGCCGCGCCTGAGCACTCAGGCTGGATGATTTCTTTTTAGCACTCATTGTAAATCCCCTCCTTTCAATACTTCAAGCCGAACTCTTTACGCTTGCGGGTAATTTCGGCGTTGATATCGCGGTTGTAGTTCGACAGCGTACGACGCGGCTCCAGATTGTTATCCAGCGTGGAGCGCAGGGCGTTCGTCAGCGAACGGGCCAGCAGGTAGTCGCCGGGGACGGAGTACACGTTATCCGTCCAAATGCGCTGGGATTCCAGGAGCTGAAGCTCTTCGTCCGTCCAGCCCATGCTCTGGAACGCCTTGATGGAGGCCGGCGTATAGCGCGCCGCCACACCCATGGTGGCTTCCAGCTCCTGACCGTAACGAATCTGCTGCTCGGTGGCCGTCCACCAGCTCAGGAACTCAAAGGCGCTTTCCGCCACGCCGCGATCGACCGCCGCCGTCAACAGCATACAGCCGGTACCGCCGGAAGCGGACATGTGATTGATAAGAACCTCGCCGTTGTCGTCGTACACCGGGATCGGATCGCCGTCGGCATCCAGTGCCAGCTCGCCGCTGTCGGTCAGCTTCCAGCTACCGCGGGCAACGATCTTTTCGCCGTCCTCGTCCAGGATGTATTCGCCGTTGGCGTCCTTCTTGTACTGGATCATGCCCGGAATGGGAGCCATCGACCACAGGCCGCGCAATTCGGGCGCCGCCGCCATCAGCTGGTTGTAGGTCGAATAGGCGCTGAAGCCGATCGGCACGTCACCGGTACGGAAACGGTTGTAGAAATCGATACTGCGTTCCACGCCGTACTTGGAGTAGAACTCTGCCCAATCCTGGAAGGAATCGTAGGCTTCGGCGGTATCGAAGAGCGTAGCGGTACGGTCCTCGTTATAATATGTACTGCCGCGCTGGAACAGGATACTCTGGAACACGTCGATACTGCCGGAAACGCCCGGAGTACCGGAGGAGGTTTCCACCATACCGGCGTTCAGGTTCTGACCCTGCAACGTACGGAGCATTTCGCGGAATTCATCCCAATCGTCGGGAACCTCCAGATCCAGCTCTTCCATAATATCGGTACGGTAGAACAGCATCGGCCAGGTCTGCGTTTCGGGAATGGCGTAGTAGCCGTTCTCATAGAAGAAGCGCTTCCACGCGGCCTCCGAGAAAACGCCCGCCGTCTTCTGACGGATGTTGTAGCCCTCGCCGTTCAAATCGACCAGCGCGCCGCGCATGGCCAGGTTGACAACCTCATCGTAGCCGATCATCAGTGCCGCGTCGGGGCCCTTGCCCGCCATGGTCGCCTGCAGCAGCGTGGAGCCGGTGGACACCAGACTCAACCGAACGGAAATGCCGCTCTGCGCCGTGAAGTCGGTAATCATGGAGTTTACAATCTGCATCTGATCGCGGCCGGTAGAGACCCACACCTCCACGGTGTCCTTGCCGCCCTCAACCTGATAGTCGCTGAAGAAGGAGCCGAAGAACTTCTGCAGGCTGTACCAAACCGTCTGCCAGAAGCCGGCCTTGCCGCTGGGGATTTCCTCCTGGTTGGCCGGGACAAAGTAGAAGCAGTCGATTTCCAACGGCTGTGAGCCGAAGGTGAGCAGCAACGAGCTCAGGCTTTCGATGCTATCCTTGAAGGAGCTCAGGTCAGCGGTAATCTCATACGATTTACCGGAATAGATTTCCATTTTGGCCGCCGCTTCCAACAGCGTCGACGTTTGCGAGCCGGTTTTGCCGGTCACGCGCTTGATCTCGTCCGCGATCTGGGTCAGCTGATCTCTCTGATCGAGGAACATATTCTGCAGACCGGGGATTTCATCCTCCAGATAGTAGTCCTGATACACGTCGGGCGAGGTACCGGTGATTACGATGATTTTACGGTAAATCTCGTTCAGCGCCAGCACCGACTGCTGGACATTGCGAAGCACGTCGCACAGCTCACCGGCGGCGACGGTCATGGTGATCTTGTCACCCGGCTCCAGCCACAGCAGCTGCGGATTTTCTTCGCCGCCGACGACAAAAACATCCCAATCGGAATCATACTTGAAGGGAATATTGACCGCCTCAGCAAACGGAATTTCCCCGTTGATCTTCAGCGTGCGGTAGGAGATCATGCCCTGGTTACTGTCCTGACGGGCGCGCATGGCCAGCTTGTACCAGCCGGCCGTTTCCACGTTGACCGTCCAGGTGATCGACTGACCGGTGGTGCCCCAGTTGGAGCCGCCGATGGTGTTGATCAGCATGTGAGTCGGGTGGTTCGGCGTGGTGCCGGCGTTCTGGTGGTCGGTCAGACCGTACAGGGTGGAATCGGTTTTTTCGGTGGTCTTTTCCGCCTGCAGCTCCGCATACTTGCCGGTATCCTTGCTTTCGCCCTTTTCCGCGACAGTATCCTTATAATAGGTATCATAGGAACGCAAAGCCTCCGCGTTGCTGAAAACGATCTTGCTGATCGCCATCGCCTCACGGACACGAGTCAGGCGCAGGGTGTGTTCGCCTGCCTCCAGATATACATAATACGGATCGCTGTACATACCCAGCTCGTTGACAAACGAAGCCTCGATCCAGCGATGAACCTCCTTCTGGCTCGGACGAACGTGGTTGCCCAGCGCGTCTGTTGTAGGCTCGCCGTCGTCCTCCCACATTCTGGACAGCGAAAAAGCCTTCGCTTCCGTGTAAGGGGTTTCACCGTCGATCGTCATGTTCAACGTGATGGCACGGCCGATCGTGTTATCCTCGCCGTCATCGAGCGGATAATACGTCGTCGTGATGTTGTAGATGCCGGGCTCCGCCACCGTAAACCTCCACTGAAGATACGTGTTCGACGAGTTGAGCACAGCACCCGTTACGCCGTCCTTTTCGACCGTGGCCGTTTCGACAGCTTCGGCCGGGTCGGTCGAGTCGTAGTCCAAATCACCGATACCGTCCACCGTGATGCCGGATGACGGCTTGGTATCGTTTTTGTACGCCTCGTAGTACTCCAGGTACGACGGCACGCCGTCGAACGTTACCTCGTCGGCGGTCGGTGCGGTACTGCCGCTACCGGCAGTGTCTGTATCGGCATACACCGGTACCGCCAGCAGCATAACTGCCGCCAGCATGACAGACAAGACCCGCTTCATGTTTTTGCTGAATTTCATCTTCACACACCCTTATTTATTGTGTCGAATTTCAGAGCCTGCCGACTATGACGCAAATAGCCGGCCAAACGATTTCTCGTTGCCCGGAAACGCCAAAGTCCTTACTAACATTATACTGTTTTTTCACAGATATTATAGTAAAAATGCCGCAATAAAATAGCACTTTTTCGTCAACTTTAGTCTTTGACGATTATTTTGGAGGGGAAAAAGTGGCGTTTTAACGGTTTTACCCGTTAAAACGCCACCAATGCCTGTTGGTTTGACGGTCACGCCTGCCACACGCGCACCCAGTCCACTTCCATCGGCCATTCCTTACAGCTACCGAGAATGAGCAGCATATCCTCCTGCTCCATGTACTGATATGCGCCGACAAAATTGCCGGAAACGTTCGTCGGTTTGGGGAGCTTATCCGCGGAATAGGTCACACAGGCGATGCACCGCTCGTCGTAGTACCACTCCACCGCGCCGGGCGTCCACAGACACCCGTAATTGTGCCAGCCCTCCGTCACGCACTTATCGTGCCAGTTGTTGGGGTTTTGGCAGTTGCACACCTTGCCGTCCTGACGAGTCCAGTCGTGGATCGTGGAAACGTGTGTACCGGTATATTTCCCGTCGGCGGTGGGATTGGTCATCGCCTCGAAGAAGTCCAGCTCCGCCCAGTGATCGTCGTTGCGATCGGTGGTGTGCGCCTTGGAAAAGCTCCACCACGCCGGGAAGCCGGAAACCTCATCGTGCTGCTTGTTCAAATCGAAGCGGATACGTGCTTCAAAATAGCCGAACCGAAACGCCGCGCCGGTATCGCCCTTGGCGCTGTAGGTGCCGATAGCCCAGTTGGCACAAGACTCCTGCTGGGCAATCGTTGCCACCGAGTCCTGCACGGTAACATCGCCGGGGACCAGGGGCGACCAGTTAAAGGGCCGGTCGATATACCAATTGAAGCCGGGCTTGCCGCTTCCTTCCCAATCGATGGTGGACGGATCGTCAAAATCATCGTTAAAAACCAAATGGCGGTAACCGGCGGCTTCCGCCGGCTGGGGAACGTGCTTTTCGCTCATGAGGATTCCTCCTTGCTCTCGTTTACAGGATATATCCGCATTGTATCCCATCTTCGGTGAAAAAACAATGCATTTTTGGACAAACGCTGTCACAATCGGCCGCTTTTTCGCTTACTTTTCCGCCTGCCACACACGCACCCAGTCCACCTCCAGCGGCCAGTCCACACCGGCGCCGAGAATGACCAGCATTTCCTCCTGATCCAGGATACTGAAGCAACCGACCTCCTGGTTGCTGGAGGATTCCGGGCTGGGCAAGCCATCGGCGCTGTAGGTCGTGCTTGTCACATAGCCGTCGTCGATATACCACGTCACCGAGCCGGGCGTCCACAGGCATCCGATCGTCTGCCATCCGCCGTCGGGGTCGATGAGATATTTGCTGATATTCTGGCCACTGCTCAGGTTCTTCTGCTTGCCGTCCACCACGCGGGAATCGTGCATCGACGTTACCAGCGTGTTTTTGAAGGAGCCGTCGTTTTCAAAGGCGACCTCGTAAAAATCGATCTCGCCCCAGCGGCCGTCATCGCGTCCCGTGGTGTGGTTTTTGGAAAAGCTCCACACCGCCGGCTGACCGGCTACCGTCAGATCGTCCGCCGTCATTTCCACGTTAATCCGCACACGTGCCTCAAAATAGGCATACGTGAACGCCGCGCCGGTGTCGCCCTTGGCGCTGTAGGTGGCGATGCCCCAGTTGGCGCAGGATTTT
Organism: uncultured Eubacteriales bacterium; assembly: GCA_964415745.1. Classification (GTDB taxonomy): domain Bacteria; phylum Bacillota; class Clostridia; order Oscillospirales; family Acutalibacteraceae; genus RGIG3009. The sequence continues at coordinate 183 of CAYQBP010000027.1, read as the reverse complement.
TGCGGCGCGATCGTCGCTACCGAATCCTCTACCACGACGTCACCGTCCTGGAGCGGATCCCAACCGAAGGGACGGTCGATGTACCATTTGTATCCGGCGTCACCGGTGCCCTTCCAGTCGATGGTGGACGGATCGTCAAAATCGTCATAAAACACCAGCGATGTGTACCCGGCGTCCTGCGCG
>CAYQBP010000026.1:8117-14114 GCA_964415745.1 uncultured Eubacteriales bacterium | reverse complement strand
TTATTTTGATACAAGAGAGAAAGCGATTCAGAGTATAATATCAATAATCGAACGAAAATAAAAAGTTGGGTAGTATATACCAATCATTGCATAGACGATGCAACATAACAAGCCGCCGCTCTGTCGGGATTTTCCGACAGAGCGGCGGCTTTTCAATTATCGAAGCATGGCTTCAAATTCTTCCTGATTGATGATGCGAACTCCTAACGCCTGCGCCTTGGTCAGCTTGCTTCCGGTGCTTTCACCGGCTAATACCACCGAGGTCTTTTTGGAAACACTGCCGGACACCTTGCCGCCGTACTGTTCGATCAGGGCGGCCGCCCGGTCACGTGTTAAGGTCGGCAACGTACCGGTCAGCACAAATGTCATACCCTCCAGCCGCTTATCGGACGCCTGAATATGACATTCCATATTCACACCGCAGTCGCGCAATCGCTCAACCAACCGACGCGAAGGCGCCAGTGCGAAAAATTGCAACACATTATCGGCCATGATCTCACCGAAGCCGTCAATGGCAAGCAGGTCATCGCGATCGGCGGCGATGACCGCCTCCATGGTGCCGAAGCACTGTGCCAACAGCTTCGCCGCCTTTTGACCGATATGGCGAATTCCGAGTGCAAACAGAAGCCGCGAAAGATCCGCCTCACGGGAGACATCAATCGCTTTGAGCAAATTGTCGGCCGACTTGTCGCCCTTTCCCTCCAAATCCTGAATATCCTCACGCTTCAGGGTGTACAGGTCATCCACATGAGCGATCAAGCCCTCGTTTACCAGCTGCTCCAGTATTGCCGGGCCCAATCCCTCGATATCCATGGCGTCCCGTGAAGCAAAATGGATCAGACGCTGTAAGAACTGTGCCGGACATTCCGGATTGCTGCAACGCAACGCGGCCTCGCCCGATTCGTGTGACACCGGTTGTCCGCAGGAGGGACACACCGTCGGCAGTGCAAACGGCTCACCGGTATGCGTGACCACGCGAACCACTTCGGGAATAATATCCCCTGCCTTACGGAGCACCACCGTATCCCCGACCGCCAAGCCCTTTTCACGGATAAAATCCGCATTGTGCAGGGTGGCGCGGCTGACCGTTGTTCCTGCCAGCGTGACCGGATCAAACACGCCGGTCGGCGTCAACACGCCGGTACGACCGACGGTGATCTCCACATCGCGCAGCACGGTCGTTTTTTCTTCGGGCGGATATTTGTACGCCACCGCCCAGCGCGGATATTTGCTGGTGCTTCCCAGCTGCTCCCGATCGGCAAAGCGATCCACCTTGACAACCGCTCCGTCTATATCGAACGGCAATGAGGTGCGTTGCTCGCCGATGCGGCGCACCTCGTCCAGCACCTCCTCGATGGAGCCGGTGCGACGGTAAAACGGAATTATCGAAAATCCCCATCGGCGCATTCGCTCCAGCGATTCGGCGTGCGACAACACCGTTTCGCCCTCTACCAGCTGCAAATTAAACACAAAAATCGACAAGCCGCGTTCCTTGGTGATGGTCGGATTTTTCTGACGCAGGGAACCGGCCGCGGCATTGCGCGGATTTTTGAAGGGCTTTTCGCCATTTTGCTCCTGCTGCTCTACCAGAGCGGCAAACTGCCGGCGCGGCATATACACCTCGCCGCGAACGATGACACGCTCCACCGGCTCGGTCAGCGTTGTCGGGATCGCGGCAATCATTCGCAGGTTGGCGGAAACGTCCTCCCCCGTTTGCCCGTCGCCGCGTGTGGCACCGCGCACAAACACGCCGTTCCGATACTCCAGTGCGATGGACAGACCGTCGATCTTCGGCTCCACCACATAGATCGGGTCGGACAGCTCCTCACGCACCCGTTTGTCAAACTCACGCAGTTCATCCAGCGAAAACACGTCCTGCAGGCTTCCCAAAGGCACCTCATGCTCCACCGGCGTAAACAGGCGCGACAGCTCGCCGTGAACGCGCTGTGTGTACGAATCCGCCGTGATAAGCTGAGGGTACGCCTCCTCCAGTCGACGTAGCTCCTGCGTCAACCGATCAAACTCGTCGTCCTCGATTTCGGGAGAATCCTCATCATAATATCGATGGCTGTGATAATCGATCACCGTGCGAAGCTCGGCAATGCGAAGGCGCGCACTTTCAAAATCCATAAAGCCACTTCCTCTGTTAAGCTACCTTATCAGTATACCAAAAACTCTCGCACATTTCAATCATCGGCGCCAAAAAACTTATTCACGCCGTCTCCCAGGTCCAGTTGAAGCACCGTGTCCGGCACCTCGCCGACCAGCACCGTTTCGCACACCAAAAACTGTGTTTCCAGCTCAATGTAGGTACGCTCCAGCGGCAAAGCCGCTGTTATCATAACCGTCATGCTCAAATACAGGCTGTGCTGTGTTTGATTGATCCCGGCATCGGTAAATTCGCCGGTCAGCGTCGTGATTACCGCACCGCTGGTATGGATCGGAACCGATAAAAACGGTCCTCGACCGGTGAAAAAGCTGCCGCCGATCAGACTGCCCAACGGCAAGCGCACCGTCTGCTCCTCAAGGGAGGAAAGCTCCTTCATCACCTCGTTGGACGCGGCGGCCTTCAAGCGATTTACCGCCGTTACGTCGGTTTCCGCCGACAGCACCCGCCCCTCCTCGCTACGCACCACGGTGATGTAATCGCCGTAGCCGATGTCCGTCTGCGAAAGCACACGCTCCACGCCGGTGTGGACGGCCAGCATCGCACTCCGGCGAGCGGCCATGTAGCCATAGCTTTGGATCAGTGGGCGCAATCGGCTATCCAAAGCCCCTATGCCGACGATCAGCATCGCCAGCACCGCTCCGATGCACAGGCAGGTACGCCACACCCGTCGCGTCTCGCGCCGATTCCTGCGCCGACTCATTCAAACAGCGGCTGAAGCTGAACGCCGACGCACGCCGCGTGAATGGCCGCCGACAGCTTGGTAAAATCCGCTACCAGAGAATTTGGCTTGTTGGCCGCATCGTCCTGCGACATCGGCACAAAGTACAAATGCTTGCTGTTTTTCAGCAGGGCAATGTTTTGCATGGAAAATCCCAGGGCGTCGTTCGTGGATACTGCAATCACCACCGGCCGGTTACGACGAAGCTGAGATTTGACTGCCAACGATACCGGTGTGTCGCTGATCCCGTTCGCCAGCCGTCCCAACGTGCTTCCGGTGCAGGGCGCCACCACCAGGACGTCGAAATACCCTTTCGGGCCGATCGGCTCCACCTCCGGCAGGGTCAACAGCGGTGGACGACCGGTCGCCAGCGTAAACCGCTCGCGCCATTCCAGCGCCGTGCCAAAGCGCGTGTCCGTGGAAGCGGCACAAAACGAAAGGATCGGCGTTACCGTCATTCCCTCGGCCGTCAGCGTCTCCATCTGTTCCAGCGCGCGATGAAAGGTACAGAATGAGCCGCACAGCGCAAAGCCTACCTTGAGTTCCATACCGACTCCTCCTTGATCATGTTGAGAACCGTCTGCTTGATGATAAAGCCGGCGCGCTTCGGAGCTACTCTGCCCGGAAGCGACAGCGCCCAGATCGTTTTCAGGCGCAGCTGTGCCGCCGCAGTGAAGTCCACGCCGCCCGGTCGCGACGCCAAATCGATAATCAGGGTACCGGCATCGATCTGTTCCAACAGCTCCCGGTGAAATATTTTATGAGGAACGGTGTTGAAAATCACATCGTAGTGCCCTGCACCGGGAAGCTGTGCCACATCGACGGCACGACAGCCCTGCACCTCCGCCAACGCCCGATCCGAGCACCGCCGTGCCGCCACCGTCACCTCGGCGTCCATCGACTTCAGCATACGCGCCAGCACCCGTCCGATTCGCCCATACCCCGTAATCAGACAGTGGGAACCGGCGATGGTAATGGGCAATTCCTCCATGGCCAACTGCACCGCTCCCTCCGCGGTGGGAACCGCGTTCCACACCGCCAGCTCCTCACGTGCAAAATAATCTCCCACGCTCAAGCCACACAGCGCCAGCTCCCGTCGCAGCTCCTCGCTGATCTGACCGCCAAGCAACAGCTGATCCTCGCGCAACGCCTGCACCACCGTTCTCAACGGAATAGGAACCCGTGAAAACGGCGCATTCACGTGAATCCCGTCGGTGCTCACCGGCAACGGCAAAATCACACAGTCCGCCAGACTGATCGCCTGTGTCACATTGGTACACGCGGTAACGCCGGTAGGCAATTCCGCGCTGTCAAACCCGGCACTGATCACCCGACAGCCGTCGGCCGCCAGCGCCCCTGCCAGATAGGTCGCACGCAAATCTCCGCCGATCACCGCAAAGGTTTCGATCGCTCGCATCCAATTCCCCCTTACAGAAAAAACCTCATAGGACGGTTTGTTCCATCCTATGAGGCTTCGGCTTGTTCGGTGATTACAGGTTTTCGGTACGGGACAGCAGGGCAAAAAACGCTTTGTGCGCCATGTACACATCCGGCTTGCCAACCACTTCAAACGGGGCGTGCATGGACAGCACCGGCACACCGAGATCGACGGTATCCACGTTCAGGTCGGCAATGTATTTGGCGACCGTTCCGCCGCCGCCGACGTCCACGCGACCCAGCTCGCCGATCTGCCACAGCACCTCGTTTTTCTCCATGATACGGCGGAAAAATCCCATCAGCTCCGCTGAAGCATCGTTGGTATCGGACTTTCCGCGCGCGCCTGTATATTTGGTAAGCACAACACCGTGGTTGAGCGACGCACAGTTCCGCGCCTCCACCACCTCCGGGTACATCGGGTCAAACGCCACGTTCACATCGGCGGACAGACACAGCGAGCGGCTTAGCACGCGCCGACCTTCCTTGCCGAACGACGCCGCCAGATCGTCCACAAAATACCGCAAAAACGCCGACTGCATGCCGGTATTCCCCTCGGAGCCGATCTCCTCCTTGTCCGCTAAAACCGTCAACGCCGTATAAGAGGGCGTTTTCAGATCAAACAACGCCGTCAATGCCGGATACGCGCACACGCGGTCATCGTGACCGTAGGCACCGATCATACTGCGATCCAGCCCCAGATCACGTGCACCGAAGGCCGGAATGACCTCCAGCTCGGCGGACAGGAAATCTGCCTCCTCGATACCGTATTTTTCGGAAAGCAGATGCAGCAGATTCAGCTTGACCGCTTCACTGCCCTCCTCGTCGCGGAACGGACGCGAGCCGATCAGGACGTTGAGGTTTTCGCCGTCGATGACCTCTGCCGCCGGCTTTTTCATTTGATTGGAGCCCAGATGCGGCAGCAGATCCGTGACGCAAAATACCGGATCGTCCTCCGCTTCACCGATGGATACCGACACCGTGGTGCCGTCTCGCCGCACGATCACGCCGTGCAATGCCATCGGCGTAACTGTCCATTGATACTTTTTGATACCGCCGTAATAGTGCGTATCAAAATACCCCAGCTCATGATCCTCGTACAGCGGATTCGGCTTCAAATCCAGCCGCGGCGAATCGATATGCGCCGCCGCAATGGAAACGCCCTGCTCGATCGGCTTTTCACCGATCACCGCCAATATCAGCGCTTTACCGCGGTTTATCGCATATACGCGGTCGCCCGGCTTCACCGGCTTGTCGGCATCATACGGAACGAAGCCGCGCTCCTTTGCCATACGCACCGCCTCTGTCACGGCCTCACGCTCTGTTTTGGCAACGTTCAAAAAGTGCTTATATCCGGAGATGTATTCCTCCATTTTTTCCAATTCCTCGTTGGAAAGCTGACGATAAGCGTTCTTGGTTTGATAGAATAACCGCTCACGCAGTTGTTCGCTTGCTGTTTTTTCCGACATGATTATTCCTCCCCGTCCGGTTGATAGAGTGTTTGATATATTGCCTGTGCTTCCAGCACAGATTCTACATAATTGCGTGTTTCCTCCAACGGGATCACCGTCAGCACTGCGCCGTCGGCAGAATAGCGACTGTCCTCCAGCCACCCGGAAACGCGCCCGACTCCGGCGTTGTATGCCGCAATCGCCGCTCGTTGATCGGAAAACCG
>CAYQBP010000026.1:6005-8017 GCA_964415745.1 uncultured Eubacteriales bacterium | reverse complement strand
GCCGCCACACGTCGTTTCATACGCTCACCTTCCGATCCGGTCAAGCCACGCTTTCACTGCCGCTTGCAAGGCCGGCTCATCGGTATCGTTGACCAGCGTCACGGTAGCGCGCCGCGCATAGTATTCATCTTCCGGTTGAGCGGCCATTCGCAGCTGTGCCTGCTTCTCGGTCAAGCCGTCACGCCGACAAATGCGACGACAGCGCACCTCCGGTGCGGCTGTCACCGCCACCGTACAGTCGCACAGCGTTTCCAATCCGGTCTGAAACAGGAGCGGAACGTCCAACACGATTGTCGGCTCGCCGCGCCGTTTTGCCGCTTCCAGCTCCTCCTGAAGCAGGCGGATCACCTCCGGGTGAACAATCGCATTTAATGCGGCGGTTTCCGCCGGATCAGCAAAAGCACGCGCTGCCAGCACGGTACGGTTCAAGGTGCCGTCCGGCTTCAGCACGTCGTCGCCAAACCGGTCTGCCAACGCCGCCAGCACTGCCGACCCCAGCTCCACGGCACGACGCGACAACCGGTCGGCATCGATGATGTAAAAGCCACGTGCGGCCAAATATCCCGACACGGTGCTTTTTCCGGCACCGGTCGAGCCGGTCAATCCGATTACCAGGGACTTACTCAAGAATGACCACCTCAAATCCCGCGGCGCGCAGTAGGCGGTTGTACACCGCCAGTCCGATCCCCTCCGGCGAGGGGCACGCCGTATACGCCACGGTGGCGTGGTTCTCATCCAGCAGACGCAGTGCTTCAAACACCTGTTGTGCCTGTGCCGCCGCGTCCTCGCGACGTCCGTAGGTGAGATACGGCACCGTTAAGCCAACTTCCTCGCCGTCAAAGCACAGTGCCATCACCCCGTCGGCGGCCTTGGAATTGACATAGTCGCGGTAGGCCGCGGCATCGCCGCGCACCAGCACCACGTGTGCCGCCGGCGCATAATGCTTGTATTTCATGCCGGGTGACGCCGCCGTCGCTCCTTCCCGAAGCGGCTTCAGCACCGCCTCGTCGATCTCAACGGCACCGGCCACCGCCTCCAGCATTTCCACGGTGATCGCACCGGGACGCAGCAGATGAACCCGATCACCGCACACCGAAATCACGGTAGATTCCACGCCGACGGTGCAGGCGCCGCCATCGACGATCGCGGCGATGCGACCGTCCATATCCTCCGCGACGCGATGTGCATCGGTCGGACTGGGACTCCCGGAACGGTTGGCGGAAGGCGCCGCCAGCGGACAGCCGGACAGCTCGATCAGCCGACGTGCCACCGGGTGCGACGGCATTCGCACGGCGACGGTGTCCAATCCGGCGGTAACCTCATAGGGAACGTCGGACGCCTTGCGGAAAATCATGGTCAACGGGCCGGGCCAATAGGTCGCCGCCAGCGCCTCCGCCACGGGAGGAATTTCCGCCACCAGGGCGTTCAATTCGTCCCGGTGAGCAATATGAACGATCAACGGATTGTCCGCCGGGCGACCCTTGGCGGCAAAAATCGAAGCCACCGCTTTGCCGTTGCGCGCGTCCGCCGCCAAGCCGTAAACGGTTTCGGTCGGAATGGCAACCAGCTCACCGGCGCGCAGCAGCTCTGCCGCCACGATCAGTTCTTCTTCACAATCGGTTAAATGTTTAGTCTGCATCTTTTTGCCCTCTTTGCAGTTTTGCGGCGCGATCGGCGGTAATCAGTGCATCGATCAGCTCGTCTAAAGAGCCGTTCATCACCGCGTCCAGTTTATACAGTGTTAATCCGATGCGGTGATCCGTCACGCGTCCCTGCGGAAAATTATAGGTACGAATCCGTTCACTGCGATCTCCCGTACCGACCTGTGCGCGGCGATCGGCGGCAATGGCCGACTGCTGTGCCTGCTGTAACTGCTCATACAACCGCGAGCGGAGCACGCGCATGGCTTTTTCCTTGTTCTTGTACTGACTCCGCTCGTCCTGACATTCTACGACCATTCCGGTCGGTAAATGCGTGATACGGATCGCGGATTCCGTTTTGTTAATATGCTG
>CAYQBP010000026.1:0-5905 GCA_964415745.1 uncultured Eubacteriales bacterium | reverse complement strand
CGGATTTCCAGCACCACGTTCCGTTCGTCGTTGGGGTCCTTCGGCAACAACAGCAGCTTCAGCTCCTCTGCCAGTCTCTCGACCGTCTTGCGACTGTCCGCCAGCTCCTCGGTGGCCAGCTCACGCAGCTCATGATCTGCTTCGCCGTCCAACAGCTCGCGCGCCTCACGCTCGCGCGCCTGCGCCGCAGCATACGCACGGTATGTTGTCACCAGCGGCTCCAGCTCACTGCTTTCCTTCATCAGCGAACGGTACAGCTCGGTCTGCGATACGACCGACGGATCGCACAGGCGCGCCATGATTTCCTCGTACCGCTTTTCCACTTCGCTTAATCGACTTAACACAAGAACACCCTTTCTTCACTTTGGTCGGAAGAAAAGAGCTATTCGTCGGCGCGTTTAACGGCGCGAATGTTTTTTTCGGCACGCACACGCGGAAGCATCATTTCGTGGCCGCAGGTCTCGCAACGCAGACGAAAATCCATGCCGACACGCAACACGGCAAACTGTGTGCCGCCGCACGGGTGCTGTTTTTTCATCGTCAAAACATCACCGACCCGAATATCCACGTCAATCGCCTCCCAAGCTCATTGCTACTCAGTAGTATACCACTCCGCGCAACATTCCGCAAGGCATTGCGGCAAAAAAGAAACCGTGCGACCGTAAAATTACCGTTATTTTTGCAAACGCATTTGACAAATGAAAGAATATTCGATATACTAGGTTGTTGACTGAAATAGCATGGGAGGTTGCGTCTTATGGAAAAGGACGTTGTCATCGTCGGTGCCGGCCCTGCCGGTATCTTTACGGCACTGGAAATGCTGCGCCGCGGCAGTAAACAGCACATTGTTTTGGTGGAAAAAGGCCAGCCGGTAGAAAAGCGGCGCTGCCCCAAGGCACAGGTCGGGCACTGCGTCAGCTGCAAGCCCTACTGCCATATCACCACCGGCTTTTCCGGCGCGGGCGCGTTTTCCGACGGTAAGCTCTCGCTCAGCTACGAGGTAGGCGGCGATCTGCCGTCGCTGGTCGGCGAGGATCTGGTACAGGAAACCATTCACTACGCCGACAACATCTATTTGGAATTCGGCGCCGACACTCACGTGGAGGGTCTGGAAAACACCGAAGAGGTCAAAGAGATCCGCAAGCGCGCCATTCAGGCCGGTCTGAAGCTCGTGGACTGCCCGATCCGCCACATGGGTACGGAAAAGGCGCAAAACATTTACCTGTCCATCGAAAACTATCTGCGTGACAACGGTGTGGAAATGCTGTTCGGATACGAATGTACCAATCTGTTGCTGCGCGGGCAAAGCTGTCTCGGTGTCACCGTTACGGACAGCAAGCAGGAAATCGACATTCACGCCAAGCACACGGTCATTGCTACCGGTCGGCGCGGTGCCGACTGGCTGGAAAAGATTTGCGCCGAGCACAACATCGCTCATCAGCCCGGCACGGTCGACATCGGCGTGCGCGTCGAGGTTCGCAACGAGGTAATGGAAAAGGTCAACAAGACCCTGTACGAATCCAAGCTCATCGGCTATCCGCACCCCTTCAAAAACAAGGTGCGTACCTTCTGTCAAAATCCCGGCGGCTTCGTCAGCCAGGAAAATTACGACAACGATCTGGCGGTCGTCAACGGTCACTCCTACAAAGAGCTGAAGTCCAACAACACCAACCTGGCCATTCTCTGCTCTCACAATTTCAGTGAGCCGTTCAACCAGCCGATCGCCTACGCGCAGAAGGTGGGCGAGCTGACCAATATGCTGGGCGCCGGTCATATTCTGGTACAGCGCTTCGGTGACATTCTGGACGGCAAGCGAACCTGGCAGAAGGAGCTGTCCCAGTCCAACCTCAAGCCGACCCTGCCGGACGCCGTTGCCGGTGACATCACCGCCGCCATGCCGTATCGCGCCATGATCAACATTATCAATTTCATTCAGGCGGTCGATCATGTTGTTCCCGGCTTTGCTTCGTATGAAACCCTGCTGTATTCACCGGAGCTGAAATTCTACAGCAACCGTGTCCGCATGGACACCGATCTCAACACCAGCGTGGAGGGTCTGCACTGTCTGGGCGACTCCAGCGGCTGGACCCGCGGCTTGATGATGGCCTCGGTCATGGGCGTGCTGATGGGACGCAAGATCGCAGAAAAGGAAGACAAATAACAACAGTCGCGACAGACGGGTGAAGCATTCACCCGTCTGTTTTTATGCAACGAAGCCTTGTATTTTTTCGCAAACTGCGGTATAATGAGGCGCACAGGAGGCGAAGCCATGAAGCAGCTCACCATTGCCAAAAACGATGCCGGTCAGCGCGTTGATAAGTTCCTGACCAAGGCATTCCCCAATCTACCGGTATCGATGATGTACAAATACATTCGTCAAAAGGATATCAAGGTCAATCGCAAGCGGTGTACCATCGCACAACGCTTGGCAGAGGGCGATGTGGTCACGGTGTATGCCCCGGATGAATTTTTGGAGCAGGCGGCACCCGTCTATGAATTTATGTACGCCGGTACCAAGCTGGACATTGTCTATGAAGATGACAACCTCATGCTTCTCAACAAGCCGGTCGGTCTGCTCGTCCACCCGGACAGCAACGAATACCGCGATACCCTGCTGTTCCGTATGCAACGCTATCTGTTTGAAAAAGGCGAGTATCGGCCGGAAAATGAGGCCAGCTTTGCACCGGCGCTGGTCAATCGCATCGACCGCAACACCTGCGGCATTGTGATTGCGGCGAAAAACGCCACGGCGCTTCGGATACTGAACGAAAAGCTGCGCCGCCGTGAAATCGAAAAATACTATCTGTGTCTGGTGCACGGCCACATGCCGAAAGCGGAGGATACCCTTCACGGCTTTCTGGAAAAGAACGAAGAACAAAATCGCGTCTACATTTCCGACCGGCAGGAGCGCGGTGCCCGCACCATTGCCACACGCTACCGGGTGCTGGAGGAACACGACAGCCTGTCCTTGCTGGAAATTGAACTGTTGACCGGTCGCACTCATCAAATCCGCGCTCATCTGGCTTCGATCGGTCACCCCCTGCTGGGTGACGGCAAATACGGCACCAACGCCCTGAACAAGGGCACCGGGTTTCACAAGCAGGCATTGTGCTCCTATCGCCTCCGCTTTGCCTTTCAGGACAGCGCCGAAGAGCTTGACTATCTCAACGGCAAGGAGTTTTCACTCCCCACGGTGTGGTTTGCCGATGACTTTCGCGCCGGGAAAATACACTAATACAGCTTAAAAAAGCGGAAACAGCGACGGCAAAGCCGTCGCTGTTTTACTGTGTTCTTATTCTTCGTTCGTCATTTCCGTCTCTGCCGGCGGTTCAATCAGGGAGACCATCGCCACACGCACCTGATGCTCCACGACCTTCCGCACACGGATCGTCATGCCGTAGGCTTCCAGATCAAACTCACTGCCGTCCTCCGGCACCGAGCCGAGAGCACCGAAAATCAGTCCGTTAAACGTGCTGTGGTCGTCGGTCGGCAACGGAATATTCAGCACGTCCTCCAAATCACGCAACGGCGCATTGCCGCTGATCTTCCACGTGTGAGAATCCAGCCGCTCAATCACAGGCGCATCCTCATCGTTCGGGGTAATCTCTCCCAAATCACCGACCAGCTCCTCCACCAGATCGTTCATGGAAATAACACCGCACATTCCGCCGTATTCATCCAGCACAACGGCAAAATGATTGTGCGAGCTTTTCATGTTTTTGAACAAAACGTCCGCCTTCACCGATTTCGGCACACAATAAGCGGCTCCGACCGCCTGCTCCATCACTGTCTGGCGATCATGGCTTTCCAATCGGAAATACTTTTTGGCATTCAGCACGCCGACCACGTCATCCACCGTTTCGTTGCACACGGGATAATAGGTATGCTCGCTGGTACAAATCGTGTTTTTCCATTCCTCGTCCGTCTCGTCCACCCACAGCAGGGTCACCTCGGTACGGTGCGTGGCAATGTCGTCCGCACTCAGGTCGTCAAATTCAAACACATTTTGAATGAATTCCTTTTCGGTGCTGTCGATCGCCCCCTGCTCACTGCCGGCGTCCACCATCAGGCGGATATCCTCCTCGCTGACCTCCTCATCGTCGGCATCGGGATCGATCCGCAAAAGACGCAGCACGCCATTCGTCGAAGCTGTCAGCAACGCCACGATGGGCGCAAACAGCTTTGACATCACGAACAGCAGGTTGGAGAGCGCCAACGCCAGCTTTTCCGAATTACGCATGGCCACTCGCTTCGGCACCAGCTCGCCAAGCACCAGCGTAAAATACGAAAGCACCAGCGTGATGACAATAACCGCTATGGTATTCAGCGTGCCGGCAGGAATCCCCACACCGATCTTGACCAGCCAGTCCACCAACGGGCCGGCGAAGTTATCCGCGGCAAACGCACTACCCAAAAAGCCGGACAGCGTGATGGCCACCTGAATGACCGCTAAAAAGCGCGCCGGTTGCTTTTTCATTTTTGAAAGGCGTCCGGCACGACGGTTCCCCTCATCGGCCAGCTTATCCAGCTTGGCTTCGTTTAAGCTGATTACCGCAATTTCGGCGCTGGCAAAGATCGCGTTCAGCGCGATCAGGATCACCTGCACCAACAGCATAAGCCACATATCCATTGAAATATTTCTCTCCTTGTTTTCTCAAAAAATACAACAAAGCACCGCCCGTATTTTACCGTGTAAAAACAGGCCGTGCTTTTATTCTGTCTGACCAACGATACATAAGGGAGGTCGGTCGCCGCTATTATCCATGGACGGATAGTCTCTCCTTTGAAGCTCTCACAGCAATGTGCTGTGTTCTTTGCCATGTATTATACACAATATAACAGCTTCTGTCAAGCAAATTACCATGTTACGTTAATTATTCAAAAAATATTCATGCTTCTCCCCTCCATGAAGCTTTGGTTTGCACGCAAAAAGCGACTGTGTAAAGCGAAAAGCCTTGCACAGTCACTTTCGTTTGTGTTGCTTACAATTTCCGGTCGGATTTTTTCCTCACGATCAGGAGCACGATCAAGGCGATGAGCAGAACCGCGATCACCGCGGCACCGATGATGAAAACGGTGGTGAGGTCGATACCGCTCGCTTTGTCGGTGCTCACCTTTAAGGCGTCCTTATCATCATCCGTATCTGCATCGGTATCCGTCGCTTCGGGCGCGTCCGAGCCCGTCACCTCGGTGGTATCTTCGTCTGTCGGCTCCGTTGTCACCGTGCCGTCCGTCACATTCAGCTTCGGGATGCTCTGTGTCTCGACGGCATTGCAGGCGGTGCAGTGGCGCTCCATGCGTCCTTCTGCCTCGGCGGTGGCCTCCTGCGTCACCGTCCACTCCCCGTAGGTGTGACCCGTTGCCGGGAGCGTCACCGTTTCCGTGGCGTTGCAGTGCTTGCAACGGTGCACCTGCGTCCCCGTCTCGGTGCAGGTTGCCGCCTTCGCCACGCTCCAGTCTCCGTAGGTATGACCGGTCGCCTGGAGGGTGATCGTCTCGTATGCCTGACAGGTGGAGCAAACGCGCTTCTGCACGCCGGTGGCGGTGCAGGTGGCGGCGGCTTCGGTATACCACTTGCCAAACGAATGGGTGTGGCCGTCCGAAGCGAGCTTGGCGATCACGGCGCTTTCCTGCGCCGTACAGCCGCTGTGGGTGCATTTACGCACCTTCAGGCCGGTACTGCTGACCGTGGCTTCCTTGGTCACCGTCCACGAGCCGTAGGCGTGGCCGGTGGCCGGAATCGCCGTGACCGCGGTGGTAGCAGAGCAACAGGTACAGTGGCGCGATTTGGAGCCTGCCGCGGTGCAGGTGGCGGCCTTGTCTACCGTGTAGCCGGAGGCGTAGCTGTGGCCGAGTGCCGCCACGGTTTGATATTCGGTGTGACCGCAGCCGGAGCAGGTATGCT
>CAYQBP010000025.1:0-14621 GCA_964415745.1 uncultured Eubacteriales bacterium | reverse complement strand
CATATCCGTGAATTGGTGGAGCTTGAGAATGGTATCAATTTTGTCGGCAATGCGGAAATTGCCATTGTGCTGACTGAAGATGAGCTGAACGAGTTTACAGCGAATATCGATACTTTTTCCCGGTGTAAAAAGCTCTATATGGGACACGACCTGTTGCCAAGCGAGGAACAGGAGAAAATCTTAAAATCCCGTGGAATCGAAATCAACGTAATTCCGGATTACTACTACAAGGATTTGCAGGAGGGCTGAATATGCAGCTGAAGGAGTTTCAATTAAACGCGGTAAGAGCTCTGTTTGAGGCGATGGACAAGCCGACCCGTGAGGTTGTTCTCAAAAGCCCTACGGGAAGCGGAAAAACCATCATTCTTACCTATTTTATGCATCAATACCTACAGTCCTTTTCAAAAACCGTCTTTGTATGGCTCACGCCCGGCAAGGGGAATCTGGAGGAACAGAGCAAGGCGAAAATGGACACCTATATCCACGCCTCCCGGACAAAGCTGCTCTCCGACGTGATGACGGAAGGGTTCGAGGAAAACGACAGTTGCTTTATCAACTGGGAAAAGCTGACGAAAAAGGGAAACAACGCCCTGAAGGACAGTGAACGCACCAATTTTTTGGAGCACATTGAGCGTGCACTACGCGACGGCTTGCGTTTCGTGATTATTGTGGACGAGAGCCACCAAAACAACACGATCAAAGCGGACGAGATTATTCAGTATTTTCACACCGACAAGATTATCCGTTGCTCGGCCACCCCGAAGGGTGTTGCCAAGGCGGAGATGATTGAAATCTCCGAGGAGGACGTGATTGCCGCCGGGCTCATCAAGAAAATGCTGATTATCAATCAGGATTTTCCGCAAACGGTGGAAACGGAGGATCAAACGGCGTTTTTGCTGGAAAGGGCACTTGCCAAGCAGAGAGAACTGCGTGCAGCCTTTTTGCAAAACGGCGCGGATATTAACCCACTGATCGTTATTCAAATTCCAAACAAATCGGAAGCCTTGCAGGACGGCGTGGAGCGCTATCTGGAAACGCAGGGGTTGACCTACGAAAACGGACAGCTGGCGTGCTGGCTGTCCGAACGGCACGAAAATTTGGACGGCATCGACGCGCCCGATGCTTCGAGCGTTGCCGTCATCATCAAGCAGGCGGTTGCCACGGGCTGGGACTGTCCGCGGGCGCACATTCTGGTGAAGCTCCGCGAAAACATGGACGAAACCTTTGAAATTCAGACGATCGGGCGGATTCGCCGTATGCCGGAGGCGAGGCACTATGGGAACGATCTGCTCGACAGCTGCTATCTGTACACCCTGGACGAAAAATTCACCGCCGGCGTCAAAATGGCACTCGACAAGGGGGCGATGAACGCCTGCATGCTTTTCCTGAAAAACGAGTACAAAACGGTGTCGCTTACGGGAGAACAGCGGACGCTGGTAACGACCACCCGCAATCCGCAAAAGGCGCTGAAGGCTATCACGGAATTTGCCGCAAACGAATACGGGACCGGAGCGGACAAGGCGGAAAACCGTGTCCGTTTGCAGGCGGCGGGATATGTGTTCAGCGAGGACGTTGTTCGGCACACCGTGTCGGGGGAGACGGCGACGCTGGATTTTGAGGCGGCAGACATGAACGCCATTGCTGTTACCGAAAAGCTGAACACCCACAAGCATGGACGGGAGTATCATCAGAGGATCGGCAAAATCGGATTGGAAATCGGGATGGAATACTCCTATATGAACACCATTATCCGGAAGCTGTTTGATAAGAACTTTACGTACAATCGCAAGCTGCTCGCTTTGGAGCCGCGTGAGGTGTACTCTTTTGTGCTGAACAACGCAGACCGACTGCGCCGATTCGTGCGGGAGGCGATGGCGTATGAGTTGGCACAGCTGCAGCTGGATATTCCGACCAAATCGTATTTTGAGTTTCATATTCCGCAATCGTGCCTGTTTACCTATAATGGGGACGCCAAGGTGCAGACGGTGATGAAAAAGAACGTGTATCAGAGCTACTTGTCCTCTGCCGCGCCGCGCTCTATGCCGGAGGTTAAGTTTGAAAAATTCTGTGAGCGTTCCGACGGGGTGGAATGGTGGTATAAAAACGGCGACAAGGGTAATGAATATTTTTCGATTGTGTACACGGACAACAGCGGCAAGCAAAAGCTGTTTTACCCCGACTATATTCTTTGCGTGAACGGGGAATTGTGGATTATCGAAACCAAGGGCGGCTTTGATCGCAGTGGAAACAGTCAGGATATTGATTTGTATACGCCGAAGAAGTTCGGCGTGCTGAAGGCGTATCTTGAGAAGCACGGCTTGAAGGGCGGCATCGTGCGGTATGACGAGGCCTCCGATGAGCTGTGCCTCTGCGCGGAGCACTATTCCGACGACATCGGCAGTGACGATTGGCGGCTTTTAACCGAGGCGTGGCAAGCCGACGCATGAAAAGCGCGGCACCGCCGTCGGTGCGATACAAGCCGCGGAGGGTGACATACGTACTGCGAAGGGCAAAAGAAAATCTCCGACCGGGAAGGTCGGAGATTTTTGCTTGTTTTATGCGATGGATCAGCACTGACGCATCAGGCGGATAAAGAATTCCACGGAGCGGCACAGCGCGTCCACGCGAATGTGCTCGTTGTTGCCGTGAATGGTGGCGCGTTCCTCGCCGGTCAAATCCATGGCGGAGAAGCGGAACACCTTATCCGAGATGCGGCCGTAATGACGGCTGTCGGAGCACTGCACCATGAGATAGGGCGAAACCAGGCAGCCCTTCCAGGTGGAGGCGACGGCACAGCAAACCTTGTCCCAGCCGGGGCAATCGGTGGTGGAGATGCGGCTGGGGTTCATGCCGTTGAGCGCGGTGATCTCGATGGAGTCGTCCCCGACGACGCGGCGCAGATAGGCCAGCGCGGAATCCATGGTGTCGCAGGGGTTCAGACGAATGTTGGAGACCAGCTCGGCGTGAGGCGGAATGACGTTGGACGCCTTGGAGCCGTTCATCTGCGTGAAGGCGACGGTGGTACGCATCAATGCGTTCAGCTCACCGCCGGATTTTTTGCACAGGCTGTTCAGCACCGGCTTGAAAAGCCAGAGGTTGGCGAAGATCATGCGATACACGAACGAGGAATGACGCCCCAGCGTATCGAACATTTGCGCCACGGGCGGTGTGATATGATAGGGGAAGGGGTTTTTCAGCACAGCACAGCAGGTGGCGGCAAGACGGTCGATGGGAGCCTTCGGCTTGGGTGCCGAGGCGTGACCGCCGGTGGAGGTGGCGCGGTACTGGGCGTCGAGCATACCCTTTTCCGCAATACCGATCAGGCCGCAGGGGGCGGTGACGCCGGGGAACACGTCCTCGACCACGGCGCCGCCCTCGTCCACGACCATGGCCGGGGTGATGCCGTGGGCTTCAAACCAGTCCACAATGTTGATGGCGCCCTTGCCGTTGATCTCCTCGCCGCCGGAGAAGGCAAAGTAGACGGTGCTTTCGGGCTGGAAGCCCTGTGCGATCAGATGCTCGGCGGCAAACAGAATACCGTTGAACGTGACCTTGGTATCCAGCGTGCCGCGGCCCCACAGGATACCGTCCTCCAGCAAGCCTTCAAACGGCGGTTTATCCCAGCCGCTCTCCTCCACGGGAACGACGTCGTAGTGCGCCATCAGCACGGCGGGATCACCGTCGGTGCGACCCTTCCAGCAGAACAGGAGGGCGCGATCGGGAAGCTGTTCGAACGTGCAGGTCTCAAACACGTGGGGATAGAGCTTCGGCAGCAGGGCGATGAGCTTTTCAAATTCGGCGTTGTCCTCCAATGCGGGGTCGCGGTAGGAGACGGTTTTGCAACGAACCAGCTCCTGCAGATCACGGACGGCCGCGTCGCGGTCGAAGACCTCCTCGTTTTCCTGCACCGGAACAGACGCTTTCGGAGTAAACCGCAGGGTGCGAATGAGCAGAACGGCAATAAACAGCACCACGACGGCAACGGGAATGAGCCAAATCATAGTTTATAACCAGCCTTTCTTATACATGAAGCGCGCCACGGCGACGGTGAACACCACGCCGACGGGAACCATGATGCCGACGGTGCCGGCGTTGAGCGCCGGAACGGCGATAAACAGGATCAGCATGAGCACCAGCGGTGCGATGGCGAGCTTGATGTTTTTGGAGATGAACACGACCGCCAGACCGCCGAACAGCGCCGGCAGGATCATATCGAAGGCGGGCTTCAGTACCTCCGCATCGAGAACCGGGGTGAGCGGTACGATGCATACGACGCCGATGATAATAACGAGCGTGGTAACGATGCTGGAAACGGCAATGGCGATGGTGGAGATGACCTCGCCCTCCTCACTGCTGGCGTTGACCTTGGCGCGCTCCATGGCGTCCAGCGCACAGGGGAGCTTGAGGTTGGAGATGTTGCCGGTCACGAACGAAAGGTAGGTGCCGCCGGCGCCCAGCATGGGAACGTAGGTGAAGATTTCCACGATGCCGACCGCCCAGTACATGGGGGCGGTGGCGAGAAGTCCCTGTCCCAGCACGTTCCACTGCGGAACGGCGTTGAAAACGACGGAAACGATCGCCGGGAACGACAAAATGAGGAGAGCCACGATGATGCCCCACAGACGGCCGTCGCGGTGGACGCTGTCCATGTAGGAAAGAGCTTTCTTTTGTTTCATGTTCGATTCCTCCTTAACCTAACCAGGCTTTGAACGGAATGGCGGAGGCCATACCGGCGATCATGCTGACGGGAAGTGCGTAATCCTCCAGCCAGCGCATGCCGAGCTTTTTGGAAAGCAGACCGCAGATCGCCATGATAACGGCGGACACCACCATGACGCAGACGGGAACCAGCCCGGCGGTGTTGCCGGAGAAAACGTAGGTGACATCGCAGAACACATAGCCGAGGAAGGCGGAGATCATGCCGAGGAACATGGCGTTGTTGAATATCTCGCCCCACTTTTTATCCTTCATGCCGATTTTGGACATACCACCCTGCAGCTTTTTGGTGATGAAGGGCACCAAAATCAGACCGATGGCGATACCGATCGTCATGACCCACACGGTGGTGACGTACAGAGATGGATCGGTGATGGTGGTGCTGGCGGAGACATCGGCGGCGTTCAGCACGTTGGCGGCGGCCACGGTTTCATAGGTGATGGAGCCGATGACCGAGAGGCGAAGCCACGGCAGCGCCAGACCCAGTGCTTTGGACAGGGAGATGACACCGATCAAAATACCGATGGCGGGGGCGACGGTGAACACCGCCGCCGAGGAAATGGTCTTTTTCACGGTGGCAGAGGCGATGCCGAGCTGCTTGGCGCGGCGGCAAGCCTTGACCAGGAAGTAGACCGATTGGGCCAACACCACGGCGATGACGATACCGACCAGCACAAACAGGATGGGATGGTTGACATTAAATTCCAACAAAATCACTCCTCTTTTGATTGGTTACTACTAATACCATAGCACAAAATGGCGAAATGTGCAATAAAAAAATACACCGCGTCGGGCGCGGTGTATCGGGAAGGTGATTTTGCGGTGCCGCGTGAGATGCGACAAGCCGCGATTATTCGTACAGACGGTACAGCGAGGCGTAGAGGCTGTTCTGCTCCAGCAGCTCGCGATGGGTGCCTGCTTCCGCAATGCCGTTGCGCGTGAGCACAACGATGGTATCTGCGTTGCGGACGGTGGTGAGGCGGTGTGCGACGATCAGGGTGGTGCGTCCCTTGGCCAGACGCTCCAGCGAGCGCTGTACCACCAGCTCCGATTCGTTGTCCAGTGCGCTGGTGGCTTCGTCGAGAATGAGGACGGGGGGATCCTTCAGAAACACGCGCGCAATGGAGATGCGTTGCTTCTGACCGCCGGATAGCTTGACGCCGCGCTCACCCACGTAGGTGTCGTAGCCGTCGGGCAGCTCGCGGATAAACTCCTCGGCACCGGCCAGGCGCGCCGCCGTCTCCACCTCCTCGCGTGTGGCACCCGGCTTGCCGTAGGCAATGTTTTCGTAAATACTGCCGGAAAACAGGTACACATCCTGCTGTACCACGCCGACGGCGCGGCGCAACGAGCCGAGTGTCAGATCGCGCACGTCGATCCCGTCCAGCCGAACGGCGCCGTCGGTAATGTCGTAAAAGCGCGGCACCAATCCGCACAGGGTGGTTTTCCCGCCGCCGGAGGGCCCGACCAGCGCGACGGTTTTACCTGCCGGGACGTCTAGGCTCAGGTGCTGGAGCACGTCCTCGCCGGTTTCGTTGTAGCGGAAGGTCACATTTTGAAACGCAATATCGCCGCGAACGGCGGTCAGCTCGGTAGCATGGGGACGGTCGTCAATGGTTACGGGTGTGTCCATGATCTCGGAAAACCGTTCGATGCCGGTCATGCCGCGGTAAAACTGCTCGGAAAATTCGATGATGCGGCGCACCGAGGTGAGCAGGGTGGAGACGTAGAGCAGATAGGCGACCAGATCGGCCGGGGTGATCTGACCGTCGATCATAAACAGTGCGCCCGCCACGACGACGGCGATGTACATCAGTCCGTCAAACAGACGTGTAACGCTGTTGAAGCCGGCCATGGCGTAGTAAATTTTCTTTTTGACCGCCAAAAAGCGGCGGTTGCCCTGCTCGAATTTTTCCAGCTCCAGCGGCTCGTTGGCAAACGATTTGACCACTCGAATACCGAGCAGACTGTCCTCCACCTGTGAGTTGATTTCTCCGATGACGACGCGCGAATCGCGGAAGCCCTCCTTCATGTGATGGCGGAACGGAATACAGACGATTAGCATGATCGGTACGATGGCGAAGACGATGAGGGTCAGCCACACGTTGACGGTGCAGAGAATGATGAAGGCGGCGGTGATCTTGATACCGGCGATGAAAAATTCTTCGGGGCAGTGATGGGCAAACTCGGTGACCTCAAACAGGTCGTTGGTGATGCGCGACATGAGTGTGCCGACCTTGGTTTCGTCGTAATAGGAGAACGGCAACCGTTGCAGATGGCGGAACAGGTCGCTCCGCATACGGGTCTCGATGCGCGTGCCCATGATGTGACCGATGGAGGTCATGTAGTACTGGGCGGCGGTGTCGATGAGCCGCAGTGCCAGGTACAGAACGCCGACGGTAAGAACGGAGCGGACGGTCAGTGCGGCGACATCGTTCATGGCGGCGTCGGTGATGTAGCGGACGATGAGGGGCAGTACCAGCTCACAGACGGTGGTGAGCGAGGCACAGAACAGGTCGAGTATCACCACGCCGATAAATTCCCGATAGTAGGGAAGAAAGCGGCGAATGAGTGTTTTGTTGGACGGTTTGCTTGCGTTTTTCATAAAAAGAACACCTCATTCCCCATTTTACCGTATTTTAACGAAAAAAGCAACAAAAGGCTTGCGTTTTGCGAGGTGGGGGTATATAATAAGTCGGTAAATGGAATACGCCTAAATGATGCTTGCAGGAAACGCACTGCGACCGAAGGAGCAACACTCTCAGGTGTCCGGCAACGGATGAGGACTGTAAGCAGATAGGACTTTGGAGACGTCCGGCGTTCTGTCGGGGGCCGAAGGGGCAACGCGTGACAGCGCGAATCTCTCAGGCAAAAGGACAAAGGCAACACACCCACGGGTGTACCGTTGTGCTTTTTGCGGATCGTGCTGGAACAGGGCGATCCGCTTTTTGTTTGAGGAGGAAAAGGCATGGACGGATTTTTTAAGGTGATCGAGGACGTCAACGGCGTCATCAACGACTTCATTTGGACGAAAACGGGCGTGTGGCTGTTGATCGCCGTCGGCGTTCTGATGACGCTGTGCACCAAGGTGTTTCAGGTGACACACATCGGGCACTGGTTCAAAAACACGCTGGGCAGTCTGTTTAAGAAGGACGTGATCGGGCATACCAAGGAAACGGGCGCTATCTCACCGTTCCAGGCGTTGTGCACCGCCTTGGCGGCGACGATCGGTACCGGCAACATTGCCGGTGTTGCCGCGGCCATCGTGATCGGCGGTCCCGGCGCAGTGTTCTGGATGTGGGTAGCGGCGTTCTTCGGCATGATGACCAACTATTCCGAAAACGTGTTGGGCCTGTATTATCGCCGCCGCAACGAAAAGGGCGAATGGTCGGGCGGCGCGATGTACTATCTGAAGGACGGTCTGGGCGGCAAAAAGGGTATGAAAACCGTCGGCTCGGTGCTGGCAGTGCTGTTCTGTATTTTCACCCTGCTCGCTTCGTTCGGAATCGGCAGCATGGGTCAGGTCAACAAAATCGTGGCTAACGTCGCCAAGGCGTTTGATGTGCCGTCGCTGTCCTCCGTGGAGGTGATGAGCGGCATCTCGCTGTACAACGTCATCATCGGCGCGGTGATTATGCTGTTGACCGCGCTGATCGTGCTGGGCGGACTGAAGCGCATTGCCGCGGCGGCGGAAAAGATCGTACCGTTTATGGTGATTCTGTTTGTGACCGGCAGTCTGGTGATTATCGGTATCAACTACCGTAGCATTTGGCCGGCGATCTGCGCGATCTTTGCCGGTGCCTTTAACCTGAAGGCCGGACTCGGCGGCTTGATCGGCACGGCCATCGTGCAGGGCTTCAAGCGCGGCGTGTTTTCCAACGAGGCCGGTCTCGGTTCGTCGGTGATGGTTCACTCCAACTCCAACGTCAAGGAGCCGGTTAAGCAGGGTATGTGGGGCATTTTCGAGGTGTTTGCCGACACCATGGTCGTGTGCACGATGACGGCACTGGTGGTGCTGACGTCCGGCGCCTACGATCTGGAGACCGGCGCCCTGCTGGCAGGCTATACCGATGCCACGCTGGTCGGCGGTGCGTTCAACACGGTGTTCGACTTCGGCATCAATTTCGGTGAAAAGTTCATCGCCGTGGCCATGTTCCTGTTTGCCTTTACCACCGTTCTCGGCTGGTCGCACTACGGCTCCAAAGCCTGGGAGTACCTGTTCGGCGCCAAGAGCACCGTGGTGTTTAAGATCATTCACATTTGCACCATCATGTTCGGCGCGGTGATGACCTCCTCGCTGGCCTGGGACGTGTCGGACACCTTCAACGGTCTGATGATGATACCCAACCTGATCGGCGTGGTGGCGCTGTTCCCGTTGGTGATGAAAATTACGAACAACTACGTGGATCGCAATTTGAAGGGCAAGGCCACGGAGGCGATGCTGTCCTATCAGCAGGCGAAGCCGACACCGCAAAAAGAGACCGCCGAGGTCTGATAAATTTTGGAAACAGCCCTGCCGGGAGCACCGAAGCCACGTGCTCCCGGCAGGGTGATTTTTTTGTTGACACCGGGTGTACCGATATGGTAGAGTATATAAAAAGAAGTCAAAGGAGACGGAATGATGAAGCAGAAGGTGTTTGTGTTACTGGCGGTTGTGATGTTAACGTTGACGGTTACCCTTTCGACGGTGGCCGGCGCGGCCGGCGTTCCGGCTCCGCGGAGCGGCTCTGCCACGGTGAGCGACGATGCAGCGGTGCAGGTGGCGTATGAGGCGTATCTCGGCATTGTAGATGCCATGACAGCCAAAAGCTACAGTCAACTGGAGACCGCCTACGAGGCATATATCGATGTGACTGCCGATTTTACCGACGAGCAGGAAGGCGCGTGGGGAGAGATCATAAAGGACACCTTCGGTCAGGAGGAGGCGCTGGGCGTTTTGTTCGACGCCAGCTGTGTGATCAACACCGTGAGCCTGATGCAGCTGTATCGGCAAACCCCCACGGTTAGAGCGGCGTACAAGTTTGTAGAGGCCTACGACCGGTGCGTTAATTTTGAGATTCCCATTGCGGAGATGCACGACAGCGTCGCGACGGCTTACGCGACAGCCAAATCCGATAATATGCTGACCGACGATGTGATTGCGATATACAAAGCCTATGTGGGCGTTATCGAGGTGCTGGAAGCCGCCTATCCGGACGACCTGGAGGATGCCGCCGAGGAGTTCCAGACGGTGGTGGGCATTTACAATGAGCTGCCGGATTCCGGCTTTACCACCTTGGCTGCCCTGCTGGATTTGACGAGTGAGGATCCGGAGCTGACCGACGGCGAATACATTTCACAGGTTATCTGGGCGGACTGGATGGACATTCAGTTTCTGAACACGCTCAGAAAGGCGGTGGACGACTATACCGAGGAGCGCAACGGGGAAAACGCCGAGACGCTGGTCATGGTGTACGAGATGCTTTTTCCGGGCGACGATGAAGTAATCTCTGCCGATCTGGTGTATGCGTTCTATCCGGAGCTTGATGGCCTGTACGAGGACGCCAAGGCGTTCGAGCCCGACGATGGCGACGATGGCGACGATGATGACGACGATGATGATGACGATGACAACGGCGATAGCGGTGATAACGGTCGGGACGATGGTCAGGATGACGGTCTGAACACGGATAACGGCGGTGACAACGGTAACGGCGCAGGTAACGGTGCCGGCGACGAAACGAGCGGTGGCACCGGCGACGAAACGAGCGGTGGCACCGGTGATGGCGACGGAAAGGGCGACACCACCGATGAAAAGACCGATTCTCCGAGCACCGGCGAGGACGGTGTGGTGTCGGTCGCACTGGTCGCGATGATGACGGCGGCGGTCGTGGCAGGAGCCACGGCCAAAAGGAAGCGCGCCGCGAAGGCCGATTGATACAGAATAGCACTACCCGCCCGGCAGAGGAGGGACCCTCGCTGGACGCGGAAGAAAAAGCTTTATAAAGTGCAAGCTCCTGTCGAGATGATCGGCAGGAGCTTGTTTTTTACGGATATTCGGTTGCCGCCGTCGGAACGGTGGTCAGCGAGTGCTTGTCAGCGCCGACGGGGACGCCGCAGACGGCTGAACGCCAGCCCCAACGCCGTACAAATCAGTGTGTAGAGCAGTCCGTACAGCAGATAGCGATTGCTGTGGACGGCGTGCAGGTAGTAGGTGGGCGGCAACAGCAGTTGTAGCTGTCGAAGCGCACCGAAATCGAAGAAAACGGGGCAGACCACGACGGTGCAGACGATGAGCGGCGGCGTGAGCATACCGAGCACGTTGACGGGGCGGCAGACCTGTGACAGCAAAAAGCAGAAGGCGGTACAGCACAGCACGTAGAGGAGCGCTATCGTCAGCTCCCGCAGAAGCGAGCCGGTGATTCCGGCGATTGCCAGTGACACCAGCATCACCGCGGTCAGGTTCAGCACGGCGATGCCCTGACAGCCTGCCGAAACCAGCGGCAGGCGCGATTGCCGCACCCAGGCAAACACACCGCGACGCTCGTCCTGCTTGTAAAACATGGCGGCGGCGATGCCGCCCAGCAGGACAAATATCGAAAGCAGACCGCGCAGGGGCGCCACCAGATAACCGCCGGAGACGGACTCGTTGCTGTCGGCGGCGTCACTGCCGTCGGGATAGGCGAAGCGAAACAGCGCGTTTTCCTGTTCGAAGGACAGATAATAGCTCATGAGCTGTTCGTCGTTCAGGGCGTCCAGCTCGGCGGCGTTGTCGCGCGCGTATTGCCGATACAGCATCGGCGCGCACCGTCGGTACAGCACGCCGGCCAGCTTTTCGTTTGCCAGCCGCAGGGGCACGGTTTCCTCGCGCAGAAGCACGGTGATTACCGCCTGCTTGTTGTGGCGCGTTTTCAAAAACGCTTCCAGCTTTTCGCTCAGATTTTCCGAAAACACCCAGGCGGCATCTGCTTGTCGGTGAGTGACCATTTCCTCTGCCTGCTCTGCCGTTTCGCAACGCACAAAGCGGATCACGCGCTGACCTTCGGTCAACTCGGTCATAATCTCGGAGGACAGTGCATCGCCGGGGTCTTCCTGCCCCAACGCGATGGTGACAAAGCCACTGTCCTGCTGTGCGACGATGTTCAGGGCGACCACCGTCAGGGGAATCAGCGCCAGCAGGATCACGAAGGTCACCTTTTTATACAGGCGCTTGTTCAACAGCACCAGCCATCGGCACAGACGCTTCATACGGCTCCCCCCTCTTTGCGGTTCAGACGCTTATGACGCACGAAGACGGCTACCGCTAAAAACAGCGCGGTGTACAGCAATACACCGACAAGCGGTGCGGTGGCGGCGGTGCCGGTCAAGCACGCGGTCACGTACTCCCGTGCCTGCGCCGTCGGCAACAGGACGGCGGTGCGCTGTACCGACTCCGGGAAGGCGTACAGGGGATACAGACACCCGGAAATGTAACACAGGGCCAAGGTGAGAAAGAAATAAAACAGCAGACCGGAAACCAGATCCTCCGCCGACTCGAATACCGCCAGACCGCAGGCCGTAACCATCAGAATGACCGGTAACAGCTCGGCGGCAAGCCGAAGCAGACGGAAACCGCCGGGGATTCCGTACAGAGAGCCGGAATCGACCGCCGCCAGCACCGCCAGCACCACCAGAAACAGGCATTGCACGGCGATCGCGTAGGCGGCGTACTCGCACAAAAGCTGACGGGACGGGGCAAAGCCGCGTGCCGCCAGTGTGCGCTGCAGGGAGCGGTCCTTGCGGATATACAGCAGGGCGTACGGTAACGACGTTAAAAACACAAACAGCACCGTGATGCCGCTGAACAGCTCAATTTGGAGCGGTACATCGTCCCCGTCCGCGGTCACGGACTTCGTTTCGTACAGCGCGGAGCGATCCAAAATAAGGTCAATGTATTTCAGATTCAGCTCGTTGAGCTTATCGTAGGAGGCGTCCTCGTGCCCGGTGTCGTCCAGCGCGTTGGCGATGCCGTAAACGCCCTTTTGCGACTCGGCCAAAATGCCGGAAATGACCTCGGTGACCTCTTCCTTGAACAGGGACATGGTATCCACGGCGCCGGAGGTCGTTACATAGGTGATGGTTTCGATCCGACCACACAGTGCTTCCTCGATGAAGCGATCCGGCAGGATAACGTAGGCCGCCAGCGAGCCGGATTCCAGCGCACTTTTTGCCTGATCCTCCGGCATTTTCACTACGTCGATGGCGTATTGTGAGGTGTCAAAATTCCGAACGGCGGCCAGCCACAGGTCAAAATAGGGATAGTCGGTATCGCCGGTGACCGCCACGCGCACGCGCAGGGCGTTCTGCGCGTCCTCGTCGGCCATCCTTTGCAAAACGGCGCGAAACACCGTCAGCAGGGCGCCGAACAGGATCAGCGCTACCACCAACACGTAGGGCAATAGCTTTGCCGCGCGCTTCAGTTGTAAAAGCAGATAGGTTCTCATATCACAAATGCCTTACCAGGCGGTCGATGTTGCCGTCGTATACGAACGGCACCGCGACGCCGTCCTTCAAAATATACCATTCGTCGCACAGAGACAGATCGTACGCATCGTGTGTGACAAACAGGAGAATACCGCCGTCGGCCTTGTGACGGCGCAGGTAGGCGGAAATGCTTTGCTTGCAGGACAAATCCAGTGCCGCCATCGGCTCATCCAGCAGGATCACCGGCGGATGCTTCGCCATGGCACATCCGATCGACAGACGCTTTTTCATGCCGCCGGACAGCTTGTGCACCGGCGTTTTCAAAAATTCGGAGACCCCCAGTGTTGCCAGCACGCCGTGCTCCAGCTCGCTGCGCAGCTCCGCACGGGAATACCACAGCCGCAGGTTGTCGCGCGCGGTCAATTCTTCGATCAGCGGCGTGCCCTGAGGCACATAGCCAATCAGCTCGTTGCGCCGCGCCGAGGACGTGAGCACGTCCTGCCCGTCGCACAGAAAACGACCGCCGTCGCACGGCTGGACACCGGCGAGAATGGACAGCAGGGTGGATTTACCGCTCCCGTTGCCGCCCAAAATGCCGATGCACTGTCCGCTTTCCGCAGAGAAGCTGACGCCGTTCAGCACACGCTTTTTTCCATACGCTTTTGTGATTTCCCGAATTTCGATCCGCATACCCTGCTCCTTATAAAAGGGGAGGCGCCGATGTCCTGAGGATATCCGCGCCTGCACCCAATCGATTGTGAAATTGTATCAGATAGTAAATTGACTGTCCGAACCGAGAATGCCGGAGGAATCGGCGGAGGTCAGCATGGACAGCATATCCAGCCATTCCGAGGGCAAGCCGCCCTTGCGGAGATTGGCGATGAGGACGTCCAAATCCAAGGAAGCCATCCATGACTGCACAGCGGCGGTATCGGAGCTGTCGATCACCTTGCTGTCGCTCGGAACGGAGACGCCGACGTTGCTGCCCGACGTGGCCTTGATGGTGATGCCGGCGAACACGGCGGAGCCGTTGAGAATGTTGATGGCGGCGGAATCGGAGGCGCCGTCAAGCTCCAGCTCCAAGCCGAGGTCGATGACCGACAGCAACGATTTTGTCTGCGAATCCAGCATGCTGTAGAAGGCGTCCTCCGGCCACAGCTGTACCTTGCCACCGGCGGTGGCGCCGCTTGCAAAATCGATCAGCTTTACGGTGAAGTAGGCTTTTCCGCCCACGGAAACGGTGTAGGTACCGCTCAGCTTGTTGCCGCTGTGGGTGCCGCTGCCGCTGATCTCCACGGCGCTGTCGGCGTTGAAGGCAAGCTTCAGTCCGGTTTCATCGCCGGAGGTCGCTACCAGACAGCTGATCTGCGCGGCGGCTGTGTCGTCCGCGTCGTATACCTCAAAGCCGACCAGCTCCTCGCCGGCGGTGTACAGAACGAGCTTGCCGAGCATTTCCTCGGAGG
>CAYQBP010000024.1:6137-14935 GCA_964415745.1 uncultured Eubacteriales bacterium | reverse complement strand
GCGGAGATTATCGTTCCCGAAAATGTTCATATCCAAAACAACGCCTTTTGCCTGTTCGGAGGCATCGATGATAAGCGAACGAGCAAGCGGGAGAATGCGGACACCATCACGCTGTATCTCAACGGCGTTTGTATTTTCGGCGGCGTAGATATTAAATAATCCTTCATTTCTTTTCAAGACAACGTGAAAGCCGGAGAGCCGGATTTTCAGATAGGTAAACACAAGCCGACGACGATGCGAGATACGCATTGCCGTCGGTTTTGTTATGAGAAGAGCGTCGGTCCGGGGGTGCTTTTTACGGAAAATCCGTTGATTTATACGCCAAAATATGGTACATTATAGAGTGAAAAACGGAGGTGAACAGCGCATGGAGGAACAGGTGTGGCGTGCTTACACGGAAAAGCATCGTCTGCTGAATCGAAAATACCGCACAAAACATCTGCTCACTTGGCTCTGCTGGTGCTGTTATTACTCGGTAACCGGTACGCTGGTGTGGCTGACCTGCTTTGAACGGCATATCAATGCGCTGATTTACTTTTTCGTCATCAACACATTGCTTTCGCTGTTTGTAACGGTGCGCCACGTTGCCAAGCTGCGGTACGGCAAGGAAAAGGAACGTCGCGCGCTGGTGGAAAGCGCGCCGCTCGGACGGTTTCAAATATAGCGATGCTCCGACAAGGACGTGTTTATTTTTGCGATGTATAAATCGACGCTTTGCGTCCCATATTATCACGGAAAGCGCAGTGAGAAGGGAGAAGACGGTGTATGAGAATTGCCTTTTTTGATGCCAAGCCGTACGATAAACCGGCTTTTGATAAGTACGGCCGACAGGCACAAATTGATTTTAAGTATTTCGATACGCGCCTGAATGAGGATACGGTCGATCTGGCACAGGGATTTGACGGCGTTTGTGTCTTTGTCAACGACACCGTCAATGCCGCCGTGATCGATCGGCTGTCCCAACTGGGCATTCGTCTGCTGGCACTGCGGTGCGCCGGATTTAACAACGTAGATATGAAATACGCCTTCGGGAAGCTGCATGTACTGCACGTCCCGTCGTATTCTCCCTACGCCATCGCGGAGCATACCATGGCCTTACTGCTCACTTCGATTCGCCGTATTCACAAAGCGTACATTCGCTCACGCGATTACAATTTCAGCCTGGCCGGGCTGACCGGCTTTGATCTGCATGGAAAAACCGTCGGTGTGATCGGCACTGGGCGGATCGGGCGCGCCTTTATCGATATATGCCGCGGCTTCGGCATGAATGTATTGGCTTATGACAAGCTTCCGACTCCCGGCGTGGATAATGGTGAAACGGTGCGGTATGTCCCCCTGGCACAGCTGTTGGAAAACAGCCATATCCTCTCTCTGCATTGCCCCTTGACGGAGGACACCTATCATATTATCGATGCGGCGGCGCTGGAGCGGTGCCGGCGCGGCGTGGTTATTCTGAACACTTCGCGCGGCGCACTGGTGGACGCCGAAGCGTTGCTTTCCGGAATCAAATCGCGTAAGGTAGGCGCCGCCTGCCTGGACGTCTATGAGGAAGAAGCCGACGTGTTTTTTGAGGATAAATCCGGGCATATTATGGACGACGACACGTTGGCGCGGCTGATCTCGATGCCCAACGTGATTGTCACCTCTCACCAGGCCTTTCTTACCGAGGAGGCGTTGGACAGCATTGCCGAAACGACGGTCAACAACATCATCGAAATTGCGGAGCGTGGCACCTGTGCCAATGAGCTGTGCTATCGCGGCAACGATACCCGACGCTGTAATAATAAAACGTGCTTTTGATACAATCAAGCGAACGGAATAATACGACAAGGAGTGGTTACAATGTATATTAACGATGAAATTCGGTACATAGGTGTCGACGACAGGGAGATCGATCTGTTTGAGGGTCAGTATCCGGTTCCCAACGGAATGTCGTACAACTCCTATGTG
The DNA here is from genome assembly GCA_964415745.1 of uncultured Eubacteriales bacterium. Classification (GTDB taxonomy): domain Bacteria; phylum Bacillota; class Clostridia; order Oscillospirales; family Acutalibacteraceae; genus RGIG3009. The sequence continues at coordinate 12,985 of CAYQBP010000024.1, read as the reverse complement.
ATCCTGGATGAAAAGGTCGCCGTGCTGGATACCGTGGATGCGCGCTTTACCGATGCCTGGTTGAACAACCTCCGTCAGGCGTTGCAGGGGAGAGTGCCGGATTATCTCATTATCCAGCACATGGAGCCGGATCATTCGGCAAACCTGATGAACCTTTTGCAGGTTTATCCGAACACCTGCGTGGTTGCCTCGGCAAAAGCGTTCGCCATGATTCGGCAGTTTTTCGGTACAGAGCTTTCGGAAAACCGTTTGATCGTCGGTGAGGGGGATACGCTGTCGTTGGGACGGCACGAGCTACAATTTATCGCGGCACCGATGGTGCATTGGCCGGAGGTGATCGTCACCTATGACCGAACGGACAAGGTGCTGTTTTCGGCCGATGCTTTCGGAAAGTTCGGTGCCCTGTCGCATGAGGAGCCGTGGGAAGATGAGGCGCGTCGCTATTATATCGGCATTGTTGCTAAATACGGAACGCCTGTGCAGACCTTGCTGAAAAAGGCTTCTCAGTGCGATATTCGCGCCATTTGTCCGTTGCACGGCCCGGTGATTACCGATCAAATCGGCTCCTGCCTCAGGCTGTATGCCACCTGGGCGAGCTATCAGCCGGAGGCGGACGGTGTTGTTATTGCGTACACCTCCGTCTACGGTCATACCAAGGAGGCGGCTTTGTTGCTCTTAGAAAAGCTGAAGGCGGCCGGGTGTCGGAATGCGGTAGCATACGATTTGGCGCGCTGCGATATGTCGTGTGCGGTGGCTGACGCTTTTCGTTACAGCAAGCTCGTGCTGGCGTCACCCACGTATAATGCCGATATTTTCCCGTTTATGCGTACGTTTATTTCCAAATTGACCGAACGCAATTACAGTAACCGTACCGTGGCTTTTATCGAAAACGGCAGTTGGGCACCGATGGCGGCCAAGGTGATGAAATCGATGTTGGAAAAGAGCGGAAATCACTCCTATACGGAAAACACGGTAAAAATTTTGTCGGCGTTGAACGATGACAGTCTCCGCCAGGTCGAAGCGCTTACCGCGGAGCTGTGTTGAGCTTTTAGAGTTAACCACACAATACAGGAGGAAGCAGAATGAAATACGTTTGCGAAGTGTGCGGCTGGGTATACGATGAGGAGGTCGGCTCGCCTGAGCACGGTATTGCCGCCGGCACACGGTTTGAGGAGCTGCCGGAGGATTTTGTGTGCCCGGTATGCGGCGTGGATAAGGATCATTTTCACGTCGAAGAATAAACGGGTATCCCGAAAGCGTATTGCGATTTGTCCCACGATACCGAGGTGAATTACCCGGTGATGATGTGGGTCTTGCAATGCGTGTTGAAATTTGGTATACTGAATCATCGGACGTCGCGAAAAACGGAAGGAGGAGTGCTTGATGATACTGGCAAATTATCATACGCACTCCACCTTCTGCGACGGTAAAAATACGCCGGAGGAAATGGTGCGAGCCGCGATTGATCGAGGTTTTTCGGCGCTGGGCTTTTCCGCACATGGCTACACGGCGTTTGACCTGCACTATTGTGTTAAAGATATGGCCGCATATCTTCGGGAAATCCGTCGCCTGAAAGAGGCGTACCGTTCTAAAATTCAAATCTATGTCGGTTTGGAGGAGGACGCCCACGCGCCGACGAATGACCGCGCGGAGCTGGATTACGTGATCGGTTCTTCGCATTATTCGATGGTGGACGGAAAACACTATCCCATTGACAGCAGTTATGAATTGTTTACCAATTGCATAAAGGCGTGGAATGGTAACGCGCTAGCATTTGCCGAGGAATACTATTCGTTCTTTTGTCGTTACCTGGTTACGCGCCGCCCGGATATTATCGGCCATTTTGATGTGATAACCAAATATGACGAACAGGGGTCTTCTTTGTTTTTGAACGATCCGGAATACCGTCGGATCGCCGAACACTACCTGCGGATCGCACTGACCTGTGGAGCCTTTTTCGAGGTGAATACCGGCGCGATTTTTCGTCGGCTTCGCAGTATGCCGTACCCGGCTGAGAATTTGCTACATATTCTTCAAAAAGAAGGAGGACGCCTGATTTTGTCCTCCGACTGTCACACGGCCGAAGCACTGTCCTTTCAGTTTGACGAGGCTCGCCGTTACCTGCGCGAGCTTGGGTTCCGTGAAAGCTATGTACTGCTGAACGGTCGGTTTATCGCGGAACCGCTCTAATCATCGCAAGGGGGTGGAATGCTATGAAAAGGCGCGTTTTACCTTGGATTGCCGTTTGCACGGTGCTGTTGTGCTGTGGCGCATGCACCGGCGAAAAATCGTCCGCTTCGTCGGCACACCCTTCCGGGTGGACAGAAGCAAATAGCGAGCGCAGTTACTATGTCAACGGGGAGCCGCTGACCGGCTGGCAACTGCTGGATGGAAAAACAGTGTACTTTTCCGAACAGGGTATTCTGCATACCGGGTGGTTGGAAACCGGCGACGGCCGTTATTATCTCGACGAAAGCGGCGTACCGCTGACCGGCTGGCAAAGCATCGGCGACAAGCAATATTACTTTACAGCGAAAGGCACTTTGCATACCGGCTGGTTGGAGCAGGACGGGGATACATATTATCTTTTGAAGGATGGCACCCCGGCACGCGGTCGGATCACCGTGGACGGAGAGGATTGTTTTTTCACATCGGACGGTTGCCAAATTCTGCTGGTAAATCCGTGGCACACGGTGCCGGAGGACTATGAGCCGGATCTGGTCGAGGTGCAGGACTCCTATATTGCTTCTGCCGGAACCAAGGTCGATCGGAGCTGTTACGACGCATTGCTTCAAATGATGGCGGACTGCAACGAAAAATCGGGGGCACGGGTATACATTGTTTCCTCCTATCGCACCACGGAGCACCAGACGCGAATTTTCAATCGCAAGGTCAGCGAGTGGGAAGATCTGGGTTATGAGGAAGCGGAGGCAAAAAAGAAAGCGGCAACCAGTGTGGCGATCCCCGGTACCAGCGAGCATCAGCTGGGCTTGGCGGTGGATATCGTTGACACACAGTCGTGGAAGCTGACCGATTCGCAGGAAACCTACGCCGGACAGCAATGGCTGATCGAGCATTGCTGGAAATATGGGTTTGTTTTACGGTATCCTGATGATAAAACCGATATTACCGGCATCATCTATGAACCGTGGCACTACCGTTATGTCGGCACCAAGGTGGCAAAAGAGCTGCGCGATGCCGGGCTGACGCTGGAGGAGTATCTTTCCGGACTGACATATTATCTTTACTGAGGATGACTATTATGAATGATACCAAAGCGATCGTTGCCAAAAACATCACCGAGCTGCGTATTCTTAACAATTTAACGCAGATGGAGTTGGCGGAAAAGCTCAATTATTCCGACAAAACGATTTCCAAGTGGGAGCGCGGCGAGTCCTCGCCCGATATCTCCGTGCTGGTGGAGCTTGCCGATTTGTTCGGCGTTTCTCTGGACTATTTGGTGCGAACGGAAAATATCGACGAAGCCGTGCGCGAAAATAAAAAACAGGCAACCGGCTATAACCGCCGGGTGATTACCTACATCGCGGAAAGTGCGACCTGCTGTATTGCGCTGTTTGCGTTTATCATCACCTCGCTGATTACCAGCAAAGCAACCTTTCAGTGGCTCTACTTCATATATACACCGCCGATCGTTCTGATTATTAAGCTGGTTTTTAATTCTGTTTGGTTTCATTCCAGGCATAACTACGTTATCATTTCCGCGTTGATCTGGTCGATTCTGGCGACGATCCATATCACCTTCCTGTATTTTGGGAAAAATGTGGCACTCATCTATCTGCTGGGGATCGTAGGACAGATCATTGTGGTTCTGTGCTCTTTCATCAAAAAGCCAAAAATCCGATAACCTTGCTTTGAAAAGCGCCCTGCCGTGATCGCGGCAGGGCGCTTTCGTATTCTACGAAACGGAGAGTTGCTATACGAATGTATTCTACGGCCGGAAATAATTTGTAGAATTTTCTACGAAATGAGTAGGTTTATTTTTGGGAACGGGCTCATTATAATTTGTGGCAAAGGGGAGGTGGAGATTTGAATATCCTGTTTTGCGGCGACAGCGGCGTTTGCCCCGGCGTTTATTTGTCCGCATTATCGCTGTGCCGACACACCGAGGAAGCGTTGAGCTTTTACCTGCTCACGGCAAGCTACGATACTTATACCGCCATATCGGAGACGTTTGCCGAACAACTGCGGCGTGCTGTGAAAGCCGAAAACAGCGCCCATTGTGTGCGGCTGGTGGATATTACCGACCTGTTTTGCAAAAATCTTCCCACGGCCAACATGAGTACACGGTTTACGCCGTTGTGTATGCTTCGGCTGTTTGCCGATATGGTGCCGGAAATTCCGGACCGTATATTGTATTTGGACGCCGATGTGCTTTGCCGCGGCGAGTTTCGCTCGCTGTATGATGTCGATATGTCGGCGGCGGAAATTGCCGGTGTACCGGATCGGTACGGAAAATGGTTCTTCGGCCATCGTCTCAGGCACGATTATCTCAATTCCGGCGTTTTGCTGATGAACATGGTCAACATACGGCAAAGCGGTTTGCTGGAGCGGTGTCGTGCTATGTGCCGTGATACCGAGATGTTTATGCCGGATCAATCCGCACTCAACCGCCTGGCGGTCAAAAAGCGTGTGGCTGTTCGGTATAACGAGCAGGGGAGAATCAAAGAAAACACCGTGTTTAAGCACTTTACCACGTTTTTTCGTCTGTTTCCCTATCCGCATCCGGTCACCGTTAAGCCGTGGCATGCCGAGCGGCTGCACCGGGAATTGAAAATTTTTGAATTCGACGATTTACTGGAAGAATATCAAAGGAGCTGTCAAGTATGAATACCGTTATTCCCGTCTTTTTTACAATCGATAACAGCTATGCACCGTTTTTGGCGGTAGCGCTTCGCTCGGCTATCGACCATGCCGATCCGAATCGGCAGTACAAGGCCATCGTTTTGTATCAGGAGCTCAATGAGGAAAACCGGCAAAGGCTGAAAGCGCTGGAAACCGGTAACTTTCAGGTGTGCCTTATGCCGATGAATGCGAATTTTGAGGCATTGGACGATCGCATGAGCAACCGTCTGCGTTGTGACTATTTTACCCTGACGATTTATTTTCGCCTGTTTATTCCCGCGATGTTTCCGGAATATGATAAAGGAATTTATATCGACAGCGATGTAGTGCTGACGGACGATATTGCCAAGCTGTACGATACCGATATCGGTGACAAGCTGATCGGTGCGTGTCGCGATTTGTCGATCGCCGATATTCCGCCGCTGGTTGCGTACACCGAAAACGCCGTGGGCGTGGACAGACGGGAGTATGTCAATTCCGGCGTTTTGCTGATGAATTTGCACGGAATGCGACGGTGTGATCTGGAGGGGCATTTCCTACAGCTGTTAAACACCTATCATTTTGACAGCATTGCACCGGATCAGGATTATTTGAACGCGATGTGTCACGGAAAAATCCATTATTTGGACGAGGCATGGGACGCCATGCCCAACGATGCCAGACCGCCGCTGGAGAAAACGCATTTGATTCACTACAATCTGTTTTCCAAGCCGTGGTGCTATGACAACGTGCAATACGAAAAGGAGTTTTGGCACTTTGCGGAAACCAGCGGATATATAGACGAGATCCGCGCGTATAAAGCGGCGTATACCGAAGAAAAACGGAAGGCGGATGCCGATTGCCTGCAATTGCTGATTCGCAGAGGCACGGAGATTCCGGAGCAGGAGATTACCTTCAAAAAAATGAGGGAAAAGGGAGTTAAGATCGAGCTATGATTATCGGTGGCGAACGATCGGCTGTTATTCAAAATATCCGGTCAAGTGCGGAGCAGGGACAATTCTACGCTAAGGTGGAATTGAATGACCCGGTTTTATCCGCCGCACAAAGTAAAAGAATCACAGACACCTATCTGGATAATCGCAAACGCTTGTCTTTTAAGCTGAAAACGTGGCTTGGCGTCGGCATTGCCAACGCCGTTACCAAGGCGGTCAATCGGACAACTAAGATCGTCGGGCTGGAAAGGATACCGGACGATCTGGAGGGGGTGCTGATTACCAGCAACCATTTCAATCCGCTGGAAAACACTGTCATTCGTCATTTGACACACGTTTTAGGAAGAAAGCATTTAGGTGTCATCAGTCAGACCTCTAACTTTGCCATGCCGGGTGCCGTTGGCTTTTTAATGAATTATGCCGATACCATACCCATTTCCACCGATCCGCGGTATTTGGCCCGCGATTTTCTGTCGATTCTGAAGGAACGACTGATCGATCAAAAGCAGGCGATTTTGCTGTATCCGGAGCAGGAAATGTGGTTTAATTATCGCAAACCGCGTCCGCCGAAAAACGGTGCCTACTTCTTTGCCTCCAAGCTGAATGTACCCATTCTTTCCTGCTTTGTGGAGATTATCGACACCGATGCGGACGATACCGAGGAGCTTCGCCGGGTGCGATATGTGCTTCATGTGCTTGGTGTGCTGTATCCCGATCCGGATAAAACCGTCAAGGAAAATACGGAGCAGCTTGCCGCCGCTGATTATGCGTTGAAAAGGTCGTGCTACGAGGCGGTATACGGCAAGGAGCTGACCTATACGTTTGACAGCACCGATATTGCCGGGTGGAAGGGAGCACTATGAAACAATCGCGTGTGCGCTATTATGACAGCTTTACCGACGATTTTGAGCAAAGCGCGAATCAGGACTTCAAGCTGCCTGCCACGTATCGCTGGGTACATTCCAACCCGCTTTACAAGGCTCTGTCTCATGTGATATATGCTTTGGCGGTCTTTTTCGGCTTTTGGTATTGCCGCCTGATTTTGCACGTTCG
>CAYQBP010000024.1:0-6037 GCA_964415745.1 uncultured Eubacteriales bacterium | reverse complement strand
GGAAAAGCATCCGATCGTGATTTATCCGGAGGCTCACGTTTGGCAGTACTATACGGCCGTTCGTCCGTTTTCCGATACCGCCTTCAAATTCCCGGTGCGGTTTGACGTCCCAGCCTTTTCTATGACGGTGACCTACCGAAAATCGCGCCTGTGGAAGCGTCCCAAGACGGTGGTTTTTTTGGACGGGCCGTTTTATCCGGAGGGTACCACGCCGAGAGAAAAAGCAAGCAGCCTGCACCGAGAAATTTGCACCGCCATGCAGGCGCGCAGTCGGTATAGCAACTGTCACTACATCGAATACAAAGAACGGCATCCGAACCGATAGGCCCGGATGCCGTGTGCATAACACCTGTTATTTTACTAAATCCGCAACGCCGTTCAGGACGTATTTCGGACGATAGGGGAAGCGGTCGATGTCCTCCGGCGAGGTAACACCCGAAAGCACCAAAACGGTATCCACGTTGGATTCGATACCGGCGATGATATCGGTATCCATACGATCACCGATAAACGCGATTTCGTCGCTGTGGCAGCCGATAATTTTCAAGCCGTGACGCAGCATCAGAGGATTGGGCTTGCCGACAAAATACGCCTTTTTGCCGGTAGCGATCTCGATGGGGGAGATCAGTGCGCCGGTAGCCGGCATAATACCGCGCTCCGTCGGGCCGGTAATATCCGGATTGGTGCCGATCAGCTTGGCTCCCTTGTTGACAAGCTCAATGGCTTTTTCGATCTTTTCAAAGCTGTAGGTGCGTGTTTCGCCGACAACCACATAGTCCGGGTTGACATCGTTCATGTAGATGCAGTGATCATACAACGCTTTGGTCAATGCCGCTTCTCCGATCACATAAGCGGTACAGCCGGGGTGCTGACTGTTCAGAAATTCGGCGGTTGCCATGGCGCTGGTATAAAAATGGTCGGCAGAAATTTTCAGTCCCATGCGTTCCAGCTTCATGCTCAGCTCGTGGGGAGTCCGTTCCGGACTGTTGGTTAAAAACACAAACCGTTTGTTGTTGGCGATCAGCCAGTTGACAAAATCGGTAACGCCCTCCAACACGCGATTGCCGTGATAGATGACGCCGTCCATGTCACAGATGAAACCGGCTTTATTCAATACTTCATGCATGTGGCACACCTCCGCTTTCAGTCACATTGTATCGAAAAACCGCAAAAAAGTCAACCTGTCTCTTGACTATTTCACGGCATTTGTGTAGAATTTAATTATCATTTCAAAAGAACAGGGAGCGATCGCCGTGTATACCGAAGTTATGCCGCTGTGGGAGCATACTCCCGGAATGTGTGAGTTTGTGCCGACCATTACCTATTACCGCCCTGATACGGTGCTCTCGCGCGCCGCCGTCGTCATTTTTCCCGGCGGAGGGTATACGCACCTGGCCGAGCACGAGGGACGCGGTTATGCGGAGTTTTTGGCGGAGCACGGAATTTCCGCTTTTGTCGTCAAGTATCGCCGCGCACCGCATTGGTTTCCGTTGCCGTTGCTGGATGCGCGTCGCGGTATTCGCTTTGTGCGTTTTTATGCGGAAAAGCTCGGCATCGATAAAGATAAGGTAGCGGTCATGGGCTCCTCGGCCGGTGGACATTTGGCGGCACTGGCTTCCACCTATACGGCAGCCATCGATTTCGAGGGTGTGGACGCGATCGATCGGGAAGAGGCATTGCCGAACAAGCAGATACTCTGCTATCCGGTCATCAATTTGTATGATAAAAACTATGCTCATATCGGCTCCGGGGATAATTTGATCGGGACACCGTACGGCGAAACCGACGATGCCATTCGCCGCATGGAGTTGACACCGACACGGCTGATTACCGAAAAAACGCCGGAAGCCTTTATTTGGCACACGTTTGAGGACGGCGGCGTCAATGTTAAAAACTCCTTGGAGTACGCGACGGGGTTGCGTGATTTCGGCATTGCCACCGAATTGCACATTTTCCCTCACGGCCCTCACGGATTGGGCTTGACTAACCGCAGCAACGCCATGGAAAATCACGTGGCGCAGTGGGGCGACCTGCTGCTGAAATGGATCCACTACATCGGCTGGTAACCGAAAACCGTTCATCCGACGATGAACGGTTTTTCTTTCTTGACGCCGTTGTCGTTTTATGGTACAATAGGCAGGCAATTTAACACCATAAGGAAAGGTGCATGGTATGGAAAACAATCGGGAATTCAAGCCGTATATTCCGGCGGAAAAAATCACGCCGGAATTAACGGTCACATCGATCGTGATGGGAGTCATTCTGGCGATCGTGTTCGGCGCGGCCAACGCCTATTTGGGCCTTCGCGTCGGTATGACGGTGTCCGCCTCTATCCCTGCCGCCGTCATCGCCATGGGCGTGATTCGTGTGGCAATGCGTAAAAACTCCATTTTGGAAAGCAACATTGTACAGACAATCGGTTCGGCGGGCGAATCACTGGCCGCCGGTGCCATCTTTACGCTTCCGGCGCTGTTCCTGTGGGCGCGTGAAGGCGTCATGGAAAAGCCGAGCCTGCTGGAAATCATGCTGATCGCTTTGTTGGGCGGTTTGCTGGGCGTGTTTTTCATGGTTCCGTTGCGTAACGCGCTGATCGTCCGTGAGCACGGTGTCTTGCCGTATCCGGAGGGACAGGCGTGTGCCGAGGTCATGCTGGCCGGTGAAGAAGGCGGAGCCAACGCTTCCACGGTGTTCGCCGGCATGGGCTTTGCCGCGTTCTTTAAGTTCCTGATCGACGGCTTGAAGATTGTTCCGGGCGAGGTCACACTGCAGGGAAGCAAAAAGACCTATCCCGGCGCTATCGGTACGCAGATTTATCCGGCGGTAATGAGCGTCGGTTATATTTGCGGTCCCCGTATTTCCTCCTATATGTTCGCCGGTGGACTGGTCAGCTGGCTGATTTTGATTCCTCTGATTGTGATTTTCGGAAGCAGTCTGATTTTGTTCCCCGGCGAAACGCCGATCGGAGAGATTTTCGCTTCCGCCGGTGCTGAAGGGATTTGGAAAACGTATGTGCGGTATATCGGCGCCGGTGCCTTGGCGGCAGGCGGTGTTATCAGCCTGATCCGCTCGTTGCCGCTGATTATTCGTACGTTCCGCGATACTATCAAAAGTATTTCCTCGTCTTCGCGCGGCAACACCGCACTGCGTACCGAGCAGGATATTTCCATCAAGGTGGTGCTTCTCGCCATTTTGGTGCTGACGATGGCGGTTTGGCTGGTTCCTGCCGTTCCGGTATCGTTCATCGGTGCGATCATTGTTGTCATTTTCGGTTTCTTTTTCGCCACAGTATCCTCTCGCATGGTCGGCCTCGTCGGCAGCAGTAACAATCCCGTTTCCGGCATGGCGATTGCCACCTTGCTGATTACTACACTCATCTTAAAGCTGACCGGCGACTCCGGTGTAGACGGCATGAGAGCTGCCATCGCCATCGGTTCCATTATCTGCATTGTGGCCGCCATTTCCGGCGATACCTCGCAGGATTTGAAAACCGGGTATTTGCTGGGCGCGACCCCGAAAAAGCAGCAAATCGGTGAAATTATCGGTGTGGTTGCCTCGGCGTTGGCTATTGGAGCAACGCTGTATCTGCTGGATAATGCCTGGGGCTTTGGTTCCGAAGAGCTGGCGGCGCCGCAGGCAACCCTGATGAAAATGGTTGTGGAGGGTATTCTGGGCGGTAATCTGCCTTGGAGTCTCATCATGATCGGCGTGTGTCTGGCGGTGGTTGTTGAGATCATCGGTATTCCGGTTCTGCCGTTTGCCATCGGCGTGTATCTGCCGGTGCAGTTGAATGCCTGCATCATGGTCGGCGGTTTGATTCGTCTCTTTGTGGATAAGATGAAGAACGAGGAACGCCGCAAAGAGGCAACCAGTAACGGTATCCTGTTCTGCTCCGGTATGATTGCCGGTGAAGGTCTGGTTGGTATTCTGCTGGCGTTGCTGGCGGTGTGCCAGGTCAGCGATTTCTTAGACCTCTCCGGTGTGATTGCCCTGCCGGAGTGGGCTTCGAGTATCGGCAGTCTGGTGATTTTCGCTTTGATCATTCTCTGCTTCCTGAAATTCGGCGTGCTGAAAAAGACCGACAAAAAGGCGCATGAGTAATATGAAAAAGAAAAAAATCATCATTCCGCAAAACTATTTGGAGCGTATCCCGACGCATCCGTCCGCTTTGTCGTGGACTGCCGATGAGCAGGGGAGCGTAACGCTGGCGGTGGAAAATACCGGCTGGGTCAACCGCATTGCCCAGACCTGCTTCGGCAGGCCGCGCATCAGCTACATTCATTTGGACGAATTCGGTAGCTTCGTTTGGTCGCAGATCGACGGCAAGCGTGATATCGTCACCTTGGGAAAGCTGGTAGAACAGCAATTTGGTGAAAAGGCTTCTCCTTTGTACGAGCGTTTGGCACGGTATTTTCAAATTTTGGAAAGCTATCATTTTGTGGATTGGGTAACTGAAGATTGATGGATACGGAGCGTGATCGTAGTGATCCGCTCCGTTTTCTTATTCGAAGCTGTCTGGTTTGTCCGAAGGCGGGGCATACTCATACTATTCGGATAAGAAAGGCGGAATGTTATCATGATAGAACCGGATACCGTAAAACTGCTGCGTGAATGTGATGCCGGCGTGAAAATGGGCGTAGCCTCCATTGACGAGGTGCAGGAGTATGTTGCGAATCAGGCGCTTCAAAGCCGATTGTCGGAATGCCGTCAGGCTCATGAAAAGCTCGGCAACGAGATCACCTCTTTGCTGGAGCGGTATCACGACGAGGGTAAAAGCCCCGGTCCTCTGGCAAAAAGCATGTCGTGGATGAAAACCAACATGAAGCTGATCGTCAACGAATCGGACAACACCATTGCCGATTTGATGACCGACGGGTGCAATATGGGGGTAAAATCGCTCAGCCGGTATCTCAACAAATATGCGGCAGCAGATGAAACGTCCAAGGACATTGCCAAGCGGCTGATTTGCCTGGAGGAACGGCTGGCAGTCGATATACGTCCGTATTTATAAAACACAAACCGCTGTTTCCATGCGAACAGCGGTTGTTTTTTGACTAAAAGTTACACAATTTTGACCTGTTACCGGTTATCGCTTGCCAATGACCAAAGTTATCGCTACAATGAAATTATACGAAGAAAGGGTGAAAAGGTATGAAAACATTAACAGCTGTTTTGGTAGGCGCCGGTAACCGCGGACGCATTTATGCCGACTATTCGCTGGACGAGCCGACCGAGCTGAGCATTATTGCTGTTGTGGATCCGGATGACCTAAATCGCACAAAAGCTCAATCGCGATATGCGGTTCCTGCTGACCGCTGCTTCTCGGATTTGGACGATTTTTTGCAGGAAAAAATCGAGTGCGATTTTGTAATCAACGCCACTATGGATCAACAGCATTATATCACGGCTAAAAAGCTGTTGGAGGCCGGCTACAATATGCTGTTGGAAAAACCGATTGTTCCGAAGCGCGAGGAGCTGTTGGAGCTTCAGTCCTTAGCCCATGAGAAAAATGTCAAGGTCAGCGTTTGTTATGTGTTGCGCTATACACCGTTTTTCAAGCGAATCAAACAGTTGATTTTGGACGGTACGATCGGTCGTATCATGACCATGGAAATGAACGAGCATGTGGGAATCGCTCACTTCCTGGATTCCTATGTTCGCGGCAAATGGAACAGCGAGGAAAAGTGTGGTAGCAGCTTCCTGCTTGCCAAATCCTGTCACGATATGGACATAGCCTGTTGGCTGAATAATACCGCTAAGCCGATACGTGTTTCCAGCATCGGCAGTCGCTCGCAGTTTATTTCGGAAAACGCCCCTGCCGGCGCTACGGAGTTTTGCCACACCTGTCCTCACAACGACACCTGCCTGTATGCGGCGCAGAAGGTGCATTTGGAATACGATTTCATGCCGTACCAAACCTGGTTGGACATCGGAAAACCGGCGGAAGAAATTACTTACGAGGACAAAGAAGAGCACCTAAAGCACTCCAACTACGGCCGCTGTGCGTACGACTGCGGCGGCGACATCAACGACCGCCAAA
>CAYQBP010000023.1:0-15817 GCA_964415745.1 uncultured Eubacteriales bacterium | reverse complement strand
AAAACACGGACGAAGAGCTGGTAAAGGCGATTCAGGGCATCGAGGAAGGCGCCATCGATTTGGTGACGTACAAAAAGAGCGGCACGACCGACACGCTGGCGGTGATTTTCCGTCTGGACCCCGAAGCACAGCGCGGTAAGGACGATGACGGCAACGATATCGATTACTACGAGGAAAGCCGCGATCAGACCCTCCAGCTTCTGAAGTATGATGCGTTTACGGAAGACGTCGAAGCACGCGTTAAGGTGCTGAGAGAGTCGGCAACGCTGAACGACAGAGCCTTCAAATCGGTGGAGCTGTCGAAAATGTTCGGTCTTTCGGATTGATGAATGTGGGATTGCCCGACCGGAAATTCCGGTCGGGCAATCCCTGTTTTCGGCGGCGAAGACCGGGTCACCGGCCGTTCTTGCAAAAAACTGTGCAAAATTCTCGGCAAAGGGACTTGACAAACGGCGGCGGCCGTGATATACTCTTGCTTGCAGTTGCGGCTTTAGCTCATCTGGTAGAGCGCCACCTTGCCAAGGTGGAGGTAGCGAGTTCGAGCCTCGTAAGCCGCTCCATAAACGCCCTTGCCAAATCGGCAGGGGCGTTTTCATGTGGTGCTTATCGGTATATTGATGCCACGGTAAAACGATCCCTCACTCAGCTTCCTTGACGGCGAGCAACACAAAATCCGACCTGGGACGATCCCAGGTCGGATCTACTGTTTTATGAGCACCTGCCCAAGCGGCTCGGCCGTTGTGCGTTTAATGGCGTGTTTCGTCGGCAAAGCATTCACAGAAGCGCGCGCTGAATGACGGGGCTTCGTTGGCAACATACAGATGGGAGGTGTCTCCCATGCCGGCACAGCGCAGAGAAGCGATGCCCGATTGCCGCTCCTCGGTATAGAAGGTCGTCACGGCGGTGGGGGCGGTGCACAGGTGCTGCCACACCGTGTAGGGCGAGCAGTTCATCAAATGCGAGAACAGCACGCCGGAAACACCGTAGTGACAGAAAAACACCAACGTGTCGTGGTTGGGACGCTCCGCCGTGTACTGCGTTCCGTTGCGGCGGTACCCGTGCTGTGCCAGCACGGCGTCCAGAGCGGCGCACACCTCGTCGTAGGCTTTCACCGATTCGGGCGTGACCGTGCCCTCGGTTCGCCACGCGGTGGGGGAGTACAGTGCCGGATGCTCGTTCATATAGGTAGGCAGAATATCCCAGCATAGCGTTCCCTCGCGCGGATACGTTACGTTGGCGACGGCATAGCCGAATTCGCGCAGCCATGGACAGTATTCTGCGGTCATGTTCATGCGCTTCAGCGTGGGCTCAGCGGTCAGCTTGGCGCGGCCGAGCGTGGAGCAATAGGCGGCCGTGATTGCTTCGCGGCACAGCCGGTCGGCAAGCAGCTCTGCCTCGCGTTTCCCTTTTTCGGTCAATCCGTCGATGGCGTAGTCGGGATCGCCGTGACGTACGAACAGCAATTTCATGTTTATCACCTTCCACAGGCAGTGTATCACAGTGCCTCCAAAAAAGCAAGACGCCGTGCCGAAACGATTTGCAAAAATATCGGAGCCTCACCTTGATTTTGCGTGGAAAAAGTGGTACAATTCTTACGTTTGATTGAAAGGAGGATCTGTATGGTTAAACGCTTGGCGAGCTGTATTCGGGAATACCGACGTCCCACCGTTCTTACGCTGGTGTTTATCGTGCTGGAAGCGGTGATCGAATGTCTGATACCGTTCATCACCTCGGATCTGGTAAACCGTATTCAGGCCGGTGCCGCCGTGCCCGATATTGTGAAAATCGGTGCCCTGCTGGTCATCATGGCGATCCTGTCGCTTTCCTGCGGAGGCATTGCCGGGTTCACCTGCGCGAAGGCCTCTGCCGGCTTTGCCAAAAATGTGCGACACGACGTGTTCCATCGTATTCAGGGCTTTTCGTTCGGCAATGTGGACAAGTTTTCCACCTCGTCGCTGGTGACCCGCCTGACCACCGACATCAACAACGTGCAAATGGCGTACATGATGCTGATCCGCACGGCGATTCGGGCACCCATGGTGCTGATTTTCTCCATCGTGATGGCGTACATCATGGGCGGCGCGCTGGCAACGTCCTTCGTGGTAATTATTCCGTTGCTGGTGACCGGTCTGCTGTTGGTATCGCGCAAGGCCATGCCGGCATTCCGTCGGGTGTTCAAAAAATACGACCGTCTCAACGAATCCATCGAAGAAAACGTCCGCGGTATGCGTGTGGTGAAGGGCTTTGCCCGTGAACCGCACGAAAAGAAAAAGTTCTTTGCCGCCGCCGATGATATTCGCGGCGACTTTACCAGAGCGGAGCGCATTGTCGCGCTGAACAGCCCCATCATGCAACTGTGCGTGTATTTCAACCTGGTGTTTGTGATGCTGGTCGGCTCGCGTATGGCGATCACCAGCAACGGCGTGACGATCAATTTGGGCCAGATGACGGCCATGCTGACCTACGGTATGCAAATCCTGATCCAGCTGATGATGCTCTCCATGATCTACGTCATGCTGACCATGTCGGCCGAATCCATCAAGCGCATCACCGAGGTGCTGGGCGAGGAGTCCACCATTGTCAATCCGGAGCAGCCGATCATGCAGGTGCCCGACGGCTCCGTCGATTTCCACGGCGTGAGCTTCAAATACTCGGAAAACGCCGAGCGGTTCGCGCTGGAAAACGTGGAGCTCCACATTCGTTCCGGCATGACCGTGGGTATTCTCGGCGGCACCGGCTCCAGCAAATCCACGCTGGTACAGCTGATCCCACGCCTGTACGATACCACAGAGGGCACCGTCTCGGTCGGCGGCGTCGATGTGCGCCGTTACGATTTGGATACCCTGCGCGGCGAGGTCGCCATGGTGCTGCAGAAGAACCTGCTGTTTTCCGGCACTATCAAGGAAAATTTGCGCTGGGGCAATCCCGATGCCACCGACGCCGAGATCGAGGAAGCCTGCCGTCTGGCACAGGCGGACGACTTTGTGCGCTCGTTCCCCGACGGCTATGACACCTTTATCGAGCAGGGCGGCACCAACGTATCCGGCGGTCAAAAGCAACGCCTGTGTATCGCACGCGCGTTGCTGAAGCGCCCGAAAATCCTGATACTGGACGACTCCACCAGCGCGGTGGATACCCGTACCGACGCGCTGATTCGGGAGGGCTTCAAGCAGTATATCCCCGAAACGACCAAAATCATTATCGCTCAGCGTGTGGCGTCGGTTCAGGAGGCCGATCTGATCCTGGTCATGGATAACGGCATGATCGTCGCCTCCGGCACGCACGATGAGCTGCTGCAAGCCAGCGAGATTTATCGCGAGGTCTACGAGCAACAGACGAACGGAGGTGGGGACGATGAGTAAGCAAAGCCGACCGGCTCCGCCGAAGGGCGCTCGCAGTCTGGATATGCGTGCACTGGGGCGCGTGGTGCGCCTGCTGTTCCGTTCGTATCCGGTGCTGGTTCCCATCGCCATGTTCTGCACGGTGTTTTCCTCGCTGGTGTCGGCGATCCCGTCGCTGTTCACGCAACGCGTGATGGCGGTCGTGGAGGAATATATCCGCACCGGCAGCACCGATTGGGCGTCGGCCGCCAAAATGATCGTACCGCTCATCACGGTGCTGATCGTGCTGTATATCCTGTCGGTGATTTTCCTCACCCTGCAGGGACAACTGATGGCCTACATCACGCAGGGCTTCTTGAGCAAGCTGCGTTGCCGTATGTTTGACGGCATGCAGGATCTGCCGATCAAGTATTTTGATACCAACAAGCACGGCGATATCATGAGCTATTACACCAACGACATCGATACGTTGCGTCAGCTGGTATCGCAGTCTCTGCCCAGCCTGCTGCAGTCCTCGGTGATCGTGGTGACGGTGCTCGGCATCATGCTGTACTACAGCGTGTGGATGACCCTGATCGTGCTGTGTGGCGTGGTGGCCATGTTCCTGGTGTCGGGAAAAATCGGCGGCGGCTCTGCCAAATTCTTTGTCCGTCAGCAGCAGACCGTCGGCAAGACCGAGGGCTTCGTGCAGGAAATGATGAACGGGCAGAAGGTCATCAAGGTATTCTCGCACGAGCCGGCGGTGTGTCGGGATTTTGATGCGCTGAACGAGGATTTGTTCCGGGACAGCTACCGTGCACACGCCTATGCCAATGCACTCGGCCCGATCGTGATGAACATCGGCAACGTCCTGTACGTGCTGATCGCGTTGCTCGGCGGTGTATTCATTGCCACGGGAGCGCACAATATCGGCTTTTCCGGACTGCCGTTTTCGGTAGCGCTGGTTGTCCCGTTCTTAAACATGACCAAGCAGTTTACCGGCAACATCAACCAGTTTTCACAGCAGATCAACTCGGTCGCCATGGCTTTGGCTGGCGCCGGACGCATCTTCGGACTGATGGATCAACAGCCGGAGGCGGACGACGGCTATGTTACGCTGGTTCATGTCGAGACAGACGCCGACGGTACGATTCGTGAGGTAGATCACCGCACGGGAAAATGGGCGTGGAAGCACCCCCATACCGACGGTACGCTGACCTACACCCTGCTGCGCGGCGATGTGACGCTGGACGACGTGGACTTCGGCTACGAGGAGGGCAAGCCGGTACTGCACGGCGTGTCGGTATATGCCGAGCCGGGCCAGAAGGTGGCGTTTGTGGGTGCCACCGGTGCCGGTAAAACGACGATTACCAACCTGATTAACCGCTTTTACGACATTGCGGACGGAAAAATCCGCTATGACGGCATCAATATCAACAAAATCCGCAAAGCCGATCTGCGCCGCTCGCTCGGCATCGTGCTGCAGGAGACGAACCTGTTCACCGGCAGTGTCATGGAGAACATCCGCTACGGACGTCTGGATGCTACCGACGAGGAGTGCCGCGAGGCGGCTCGGCTGGTGGGCGCGGATGATTTTATCACGCGTCTGCCGCACGGCTACGATACCGATTTGGCAAACAACGGTGCCAATCTTTCGCAAGGTCAGCGACAGCTGATCGCCATCGCCCGTGCGGCGGTTGCCGATCCGCCCGTCATGATTTTGGACGAGGCAACCTCGTCGATCGATACCCGTACCGAAGCGATCGTTTCCCGCGGCATGGATAAGCTGATGGAGGGTCGTACGGTATTCGTGATCGCGCACCGGTTGTCCACGGTTCGCAACTCCGATGTAATTATGGTTCTGGAAAAGGGCCGTATCATCGAACGCGGCAGCCACGAAAAGCTGATTGCGGAGCACGGTACGTATTATCAGCTGTATACCGGCGCCTTTGAGCTGGAATAAGGAACAGCCGCCTGTGACATGGTGAATGGCATGGGCGGTTTTCTTTTGACTGCCTCTTGCAACCGGTTCGACAGTATGCTACAATAGCCTTATGAAGAAAGGAAGTGCTGCTATGCCGACGCGTTCCCGCGTGTGCTATGTCCTGCTGTGGATACTCTATCCCATCGTTCTGTTTTTTCAGTTCAGCGCGGTTTACGGAACGCTGACCGGAACAGCCGCCAATTCGCTGGAAATTCGCCCGACCATCAATCTGATGATGCTTCTCACCCTGTTCTTTTTTGTGACGATCACCGCGTTTCTTCTGTTGCCGCGGCTGTATCGGGGCAAGCGCGCCGCGTACGTGTGCGCTCTGGTGACCATGATTATCACGGCGGTGCTGTCCGTGCTGTTCGTGCCGATCGCGCTCAAGCTGTACAATTATTTCGGCGGCACCTACGTGACCACCGGCGGCGACGTCGGTCTGAGCCTGTGGGACGTGATCTACCGTCACATGTCACCGATCCTGTTCCCGCTACTGATGATCCCGATTTGGTTGGATCTGCGCGAAGCGGAGGACGACCGCCGGTGCGCCGAGGAAAAGGAGCAGGTTCCCAGCATTTTGGGTGGGCTCAGCGACTATCGCATGGCCGCACTGTCCGGGGATACCGACCGCCCGGCTCGCGAAAAGCGCTCGGTTCGTCGGCGTCGCCAAAAAGAGGAAGCAAAGAACCGATAATACAGAAAGCCGCCCCCGTCGGGCGGCTTTTTTCGGAGGAACGAATATGCTACCCCAACGATTTGAAGAACGCATGAGGCCGTTGCTCGGCGTGCGCTACGCCGAGCTGGAGGCGTGGGCGGAGCAGCCCCTGACGACACGCGGCCTGCGCGTCAATACGCTCAAATGCACCGCCGAGAGCTTACAGCGGTGCCTGACCATGCCACTGACGCCGACGGCGTTTTCCGAAAACGGGTTTGTCACGGCGGCGGATTTCCGCGCCGGAAGCGATCCGTTGCACCATGCCGGTGCCTACTATATGCAGGAGCCGTCTGCGATGTCGGCAGTGACTCTGCTGGCACCGCGCCCCGGCGAGCGCGTGCTGGATTTGTGCGCCGCGCCCGGCGGAAAATCCACGCAGATCGCCGCCGCCCTGCAGGGGCAGGGCCTGCTGTGGGCCAATGAATACGTGCCGAACCGTGCGCGCGTCCTGGCACAGAATATCGAGCGGTGCGGTGTGCGAAACGCGGTGGTTTCCTGCGGCGATACCGCACGGCTCGCCGCGGCGTTGCCGCAATGGTTCGATGCCGTGCTGGCCGATGTGCCGTGCTCCGGCGAGGGTATGTTCCGCAAGGAGCCGGAGGCACTGACTGGGTGGAGCGAGGAGAATATTGCCCTGTGTGCCGAGCGCAGTCGCACCATTTTGAACAATGCGGCGCAGTGCGTCCGCCCCGGCGGCAGACTGGTCATTTCCACGTGCACCTTTGCGTGCGAGGAAAACGAGTGTGCGGTGGTGCGCTTCCTGCACGATCACCCGGATTTTACGTTGGAGCCGGTGACCCTGCCCTTCGGTGAGCCGGGCTTTGAGGCGGAGGCGATCGACGTCTTTGACGACGGCACACTGTCGGCGTTCGCACGTACCGTGCCGCTGTCCCGTTGTCGTCGGATTTTCCCGTGGAACGGCGGCGAGGGTCACTTTTTGGCGTTGCTTCGCCGCGAGGGGGAGAGCGTTTGTACCGCCGAGCCGTCGGCAAGCCGAAGCAACAATGCGGATGCCACAGTCGTTGCCGCCGGGGATCTGTACGCCTCCTGCTTTGCGGACGAGCCGCCGGGTCGGCTGGTGCGTACCGGCGATGTCATTCGCCTGTTGCCGTGGGCACTTCCGGAGACGGAGGGCGTGCACGTGCTGAACGCCGGCGTGCCGGTGGCGCAGGTGATGACGGGACGGACGTGGCGTTTGGAGCCGACACACGCGCTGTTTCAGTCCGCACGGGCGGCGGACTGCCGACAACTGGTGGATTTTTCGCGCGACGATCCGCGTATTCTTGCCTTTTTACGCGGCGAGGAGCTGACCGTGGAGGCGGAGGACGGCTGGTGCGGCGTGGCGGTGGAGGGCGTCGTGACCGGCTTCGGCAAAGCGGTCGGCGGCCGCCTGAAAAATCGGTACCCCAAGGGACTGCGGTTACTGCACGGCTGAGAAACGCATCTTTTGTTGGCGGAATACTTGCTATTTTCGTCAGAGTTTGGTATACTGAAATCGGAAAATTCGACGCGAACGGGAGGATATATTATGAGCAATACCTATTATTTGGCAGTGGACATCGGCGCCTCCAGCGGCCGCCATATTTTAGCGCACACCGAAAACGGCAAGATCGTTCTGGAGGAGGTGCATCGCTTCAAAAACGGCTTGACGGAGCGCAACGGTCATCTTTGCTGGGACACGGAGCGATTGTTTTCCGGCATCGTGGAGGGTATGAAAAAGTGCGGCGAGCTGGGTAAGATTCCCTGCTCCATGGGCATTGACACCTGGGGCGTGGATTTTGTGCTGCTGGACGGACAGGGCGCCGTGCTGGGCGACACCGTGGCGTACCGCGACAGCCGCACCGAGGGTATGGACGCCGAGGTGTACGCCTGCGTGCCGGAGACGGAGCTGTACGCCCATACCGGTATCCAAAAGGCGATGTACAACACGGTGTATCAGCTGATGAGCCTGAAAAAATCTCAGCCGGAATTGCTGGAGCAGGCACAACAGCTGTTGATGATCCCGGCGTACTTTCACTATCGTCTCACCGGCGTGAGCCTCAACGAATATACGCTGGCAACGACGACCAATCTGGTCAACGCCGAAGCCAAGGAATGGGACGGCGAGCTGTTGGATCGGCTGGGATTCCCGCGCCGTCTGTTCGGTCGGATCGGCCGACCGGGTGAAACGGTGGGCAAGCTGACCGACGCGATCGCCGCCGAGGTGGGATACACCTGCGACGTCGTGCTGCCGGCTATGCATGATACCGGCTCCGCGGTGGCGGCGGTGCCGGCCAACGATGACGACTTTTTGTACATCAGCTCCGGCACCTGGTCGTTGCTCGGCGTGGAGCGCTCCACGCCCGATTGCAGCGAGGCCAGCCGCAAGCTGAATTTCACCAACGAGGGCGGCGTGGAATACCGCTTCCGCTATCTGAAGAACATTATGGGTCTGTGGATGCTGCAGTCGGTCAAGCGTGAGCTGAACGACGAATACGGCTTCGGTGAGCTGTCGGATATGGCGCGTGCCGCCGAGATTCGGTCGCTCGTCGATGTGGACGATATGCGCTTCCTCGCTCCCAAGAGCATGATCGATACGGTGAAGGCCCTGTGCGCCGAATCGGGTCAGCAGGTGCCGCAGACGGTGGGCGAGGTGTGCAAGGTCATTTATCTGAGCCTGTCGCAGTGCTACGGCAGAGCGGTTCGCGAAATGGAGCAGGTCACCGGCAGAACGTATAGCCGCTTGCACATTGTGGGCGGCGGTTGTCAGGACGGCTATTTGAACGAGCTGACGGCCGAAGCGACCGGCAAAGCGGTGTACGCCGGCCCCATCGAGGCCACGGCGCTCGGCAATCTGCTGGTGCAAATGCTGGCGGCAGGGGAGTTTGCTTCTTTGGCCGAGGGACGTGAGGCGATCGCCCGTTCCTTCGACGTAAAGGCGGTGTAAGAATGACGCGCTACGAAGGTGCCAAAGCCATGTACGCCGCGCTCGGTGTGGATACCGAAGCGGCACTGGAGCGGTTGTCCGGGGTCGCCATTGCCCTGCATTGCTGGCAGGGCGATGACATTGTTGGCTTTGAGGCTCGCGGCGGTGATGTCGGCGGCGGCCTGCAGGTGACGGGGGATTATCCCGGCCGTGCCCGTACGCCGGAGGAGCTGATGTGCGATCTGGATCGGGCACTGTCGCTGATTCCCGGCCGTCATCGGTTAAATCTTCACGCCTGCTATGCCGTCAAAACGACCCCGACAACGGATCGCGACCGGTATACCGTGCGCGAATTTGAACCATGGCTTCGGTTCGCGACCGAACGCGGCATGGCCATCGATTTTAACCCCACGCTGTTCGGTCACCCCATGGTGAAAAACGGTATGACCCTGTCGCACCCCGATGCGGCGGTGCGCCGCTTTTGGATCGATCATTGCAAGGCTACACGCGCCATTGCGGCGGAAATCGGTAAGCGACAGGGAACGCCCTGTCTGCACAATATCTGGATCCCGGACGGACTGAAAAACACCCCCTCCGACCGGCTCGGCCCGCGTCGCCGTCTGAAGGAGGCGCTGGACGAAATATATGCCGTGCAGTACGACCCGGCGTATATTGCCGATTCGCTGGAATCCAAGCTGTTCGGCACCGGCGTGGAATCCTACACCGCCGGGAACAGCGAGTTTTATTTGAGCTACGCCGCGAAAAACGGCGTCATGCCCTTGCTGGACAACGGTCATTTTCACCCCACCGAATCGGTGGCGGATAAGCTGTCCTCTCTGCTCCTGTTTTTCGATCGGGTGGCTCTGCATGTGACACGCGGTGTCCGCTGGGACAGCGACCACGTCGTGCTTCTGGACGATGAGATCCGCGACATCGCCTACGAGCTGGTGCATTGTGACGCCCTGGAGCGTGCGTTTATCGGTCTGGATTACTTCGACGCCTCCATCAACCGCATTTCGGCGTGGGTGACGGGTATGCGTAGCCTGCAAAAGGCGTTGCTGGCGGCTTTGCTGATGCCGCACGACACCCTGCGCGCGTTGCAGGACGCCGGAAACGGCACGCGCCACATGGCGCTGCTGGAGGAGCTGAAGCTGTATCCGCTCGGTGACGTGTGGGATGAATTCTGCCGCCGTCAGGGAGTGCCGGTGGGCCTGGCTTATCTGAACGAGATCGAAGCCTACGAAGCACAGGTGTTAGTAAAGCGTCAATAAAAATCAGCGCCCGAAGGCTCGTCCTTCGGGCGCTTTTCCATTGTCATTCTGTGAAAAATTTGTTCGTTTTTTTTGAAAAAATGCCAAGATGTCTTTACATGAAGGACAGCTCGTGGTATAACTTGTACGAATGAAGTCGCCGGAGAGGAAGAGAGGTGGCACGGTGTTTGCGCTGTGCCGCTTTTTTATTTCCGGCAACAAGGGGGAGTCGTACGATGAAGAAAAACGGCAAACGGATTCTTTCCACCCTCATGGCGCTGGCGCTGTTGGTGCCCTGCTGTCTTTCCGGGTGGGTATTGCCGGCTTCGGCTGCGTCCGCGGTTATCCTTTCGGAGGGTTTTGAGTCCTCCGCTACCGCCTCTGCCATTGCCGGCTGGGTGGAAAAGGGGACTTTAACCGCCGACCCGCTGGACGCGTCCAATACGGTGCTCAAGGTGACGTCGGCCATGACCAATACCTGGTCGGGCGGTCGCTTCGGCCTGGAGGGCGGACGGCAGTATGCGCTGTCGGTTCGGCTTTACGGCGGCAGTGCCGCGGTGGACTTTAACGTCGGATCCGGCAAGGGCATCACCGCTCCGGCGAGCAACCCGCCGTGTCGGCCACGTCGGCATGGGAAACGGTGACGTATTATTTCCAAACATGGGATACCACGAAAAACGACGGCTACTCCATCAAGCTGACCGCCGCCGTGGATACGTACATCGACGATATCCGGCTGACCGATCTGGGCAAGGCCACCACGGACAATCTGCTGATCGGCGGCGATTTCGATACGGATATGTCGTATGCCTACAACGGCTATTGGAGCGACGCTGTCACGAGCGGCGCCTCCGTCGTGGCCGATTCGGTGGTTGCCGACAATCAGGCACTGTACATTCCCTCCACGTTCCCCCAGCAGGCCGCAAAGTACTACGGTGCCGCGACACAGGCGTGGGAAGCGAACACGACCTATACGCTGTCGGCCCGTGTGTACGGCGGCCCGGTGTCGTTCTATTTGAACAGCGGCAAGGGCGTCGCGGCCGAGGGCGGCGGCTGGATCGATTTTGTGCCCGACAGTACGACGTCGTGGCAGACCTTTACCCACACCTTTACCACCGGCAGTACGGTGAAAGACGATACCTACGGCTTCGGTATCGGCCTGCAACGGTCGCTCAGCACGACGGGCACCTACGTGGACGATATTGTGATTGCGAAAAAGGCGGCCGATCCGGCAGAGTCGATCACGCTGTCTCCCGCTACGTTGATTATGGCGGTGGGTGACAATGAGACCCTGACGGTGGTGGAGCATCCGACCAACAGCACGGTGGGTACGCTGACCTGGAGCAGCGGCAACACCGCGGTGGCCACGGTGAACAACGGCACGGTTTCCGCTGTCGGCGCCGGTGTCGCCGTTATTAAGGCAACCGATGGTGACAAGCTGACCGCCACCTGTACGGTAACGGTCCCGGAAACCGCGACCGCTCTGGCACTGTCGCCCAAGGCGTTGCATCTGGCGCCCGGTGCCGCCAAAACGCTGAGCATTACAGCGACACCGGCCGGTGCCGGCGTCGGCACGCTGACCTGGACCTCCGATGCCCCTGCCGTGGCCACCGTGACCGACGGTAAGGTGACGGCGGTCGGCGACGGAACGGCGACGATCACCGTCAGCAACGGCACGCTGAGTGATACGGTGACGGTCACGGTGGACGCCTACGGCGAGCTGTTGACCGGCGGCGACTTCGAAAACAACGACTGGCAGGTTCCGCTGTGGACGACCGATTTGATCAACAGCGATGCCGGCTCGGTCATCACCGATCCGGACGATGCGACCAATTCGGTGGCGAGCTTAAAGCTCAGCACCAACGCGGTGTATCTGTATCAGGCTCCCGTGCAGGGCAATACCGCCTATGTGCTGACCTATAAGGTCAAGGGCGGCACGGTACGCACTTCGATTTCCTCGACCCATGCGGCGGTGGGCGGCGGCTGGGAAAACACCACCCCGGCGGCCGACGGCTGGACCACGGTGACCAAGGTGTTTACCACGACGGCTTCACCCAATAAGAGCTATTTGCTGGCTATCGGTAATACCACCGATGCCCCGGCTTACATCGATGACGTTTCGCTGAAGGCCTTGCCGGCGGCAACGGCCATCACTCTCGCCACCAAAGAGGCGACGCTGAACCACAATGCCACGTTGGAGCTGACCTTTACCACTACTCCGGCACAGGCGAACGTGGGCGCGGTCACATGGATGAGCAGCAAGCCGTCGGTGGCGACGGTGGATCAAAACGGCAAGGTGACGGCGGTGGCTTCCGGCGAAGCGACGATCACCGTGTCCAATGGAATGGTACGCTGTCGGACATCTGTAGGATCACGGTGCCGCAGATCGCGGACAGCTTTACGCTGAAGGACTCCACACTGCATTTGGCGGTGGGCACCTATAAAACGGCGACCGTCCTGACGGAGGGCGGTCTGAGCGCCGGTACGCTGACATGGAGCAGTGACAACACCGCGGCGGTATCGGTAGACACTGCCGGTAAAATAACGGCGCTGGCTGTCGGTACGGCGACGATCACCGTCAGCAACGGAACGCTGAGTGATACGGTGACGGTCACGGTGGATGCCTACGGCGAGCTGTTGACCGGCGGTGATTTTGAAAACGGCGACTGGAACAACGCCACACTGACCAATAACATTGTTTGCACCGACGGCGGCTCCGTGGTGACCGAAGCGGACGGAAACAGCGTGCTGCAGCTTCCGGCCGCGGTGACCTCCACGCTGTATTTCGCACCGGCGCCGATCGAAGGCGGAAAGACCTACATCGTCACAATGAAGGCGAAGGGCACCTCGATCCGCACGCACGTGATTGCCACGCACTGCGCCGCTGGTAATCTCGGTGAGACCAATACCGCCCTGCAGGCGGACGAGTGGACGACGGTCAGCTTTGTGTTTACCACCAAGGAATCCCCTAACAAAAGCTATGCGATCGCGATCAGCAACCACAGCGATGCGGTGCTGACGGTCGATGATATTTCCTGGAAGGAGCTTCCCGATGACGATAGCCTGGCGATTACACCGGCGACGGTCAAGCTGTTGCCGAACGGCTCAACGACCCTGAAGGTATCGGCTGTGCCCGAGCTGTCCGGCATGGGCACGGTAACGTGGTCCAGCAGTGATTCCGGCGTGGCTTCGGTGAATCAGGAGGGCAACGTTACCGCGGTGGCCTCCTCCGGCACCGTGACGATCACGGCGACCAACGACAAGGGGAAAACCGGCACCGCTACGGTGACGATCGACGAATATGCCAACCTGCTGACCAACGGTGATTTTGAGCTGGGAAATACGCTGTATTACAGCGATGCGCTGGATTTGAACGCCGCCATTCTTCCCAGAATCGGCAAGAACGGCAGCTACGGCCTGCGTCTTCACAATACCGGTGAAGGCGGCCGAGCGTCGGTATATTACCGCCAGGCGCTGGCGTTACAGCCCGGTACGACCTATGTGTTTACCTTTGATTATTTCATGACCGCCGACGCACCGATTCGTTTGTGGAGCGGTACGATGGGCTTTGACAATATCTATACCGAGGACAAGGAGGATAAACGCGGCACGTGGTGCTCGGTCACGCAGGTGTTTACCACACCGGCGGATATGGCGTTGAACACGAGCTGGGATTTGGCAATCGTCGTGGACGGCGAGGGCAGTGATGCCGCGGTGATCGATAATCTTTGCCTGAAGCTGTATGACAGCGGTGTCAATGCGGAATCCATCATGCTGAGCAAGACGTCGATGACGCTGATCCCCGGACGCACCGGCGCACTGTCGGTCTATGCCACGCCGCTGGACGGCGATACCAACCGCATGACGTGGGTCTCCGGCGACGATAACGTCGCGACGGTCGAATACGGGGTGGTGACCGGTGTCGGCAAGGGCACGACGACGATCACGGGTACCACGAAAAACGGAAAATCGGCCACCTGTACGGTGACGGTCAGCGGCAATGAGACGTTCCTGCTCAACGGTACGTTCGATGCGGAGCAGCCGAACACCTTCTGGACGTTGGCGGGCGGCGCGGCCATCACCGCCAAAACCGGTGTGTCGGAAACGGCGTCAGCTCAGCTAACGGCGGGTGCGTCGGTCTCGCAGGCCTTGAAGGGCACCCTGAAGCCCAACACCGCCTACCAGCTGATTTTGCGCTATCGCACGCCGGATCGCACCGCGGCCGCCGTGTGCCTGTCCGACGGGGAAAACGCTCTGTTGGAGGACGTGACCGGTGCCTCGGCGTACTGGACGAAAGCGGGTTATGAGTTCACCACCGGGGATACCGTGCCCGAAGCCCTGGCCTTCTCGGTGAAGGCGCCGACAGACGACGGTACGGTGTATCTTGACAATGTGATTTTGGCGCAGAAGGCGTCTCTGGTCGATCTGGTCGTTGACAGCATCATTTGGGACGGCGGCGACGGTCAGGTGAAGCCGGGCACGGTGATGACCTTTGCGGCCACCGTGACCAACCGGGGCGAGGACAAGGTGAAAAACAACCAGTCCTTTGACGTGAACATCTGCCTGGACGGCAGGGTGATCCAAACGCTTACCTATGCCGGCGAATTGGCGGCCGGTGATACGACGGTGGTGGTCGGCGAGACCACGTGGACGGCGGCCGGCGTGGGCGACCATGTCATCTCAGCTCATGTCAACCCGACGCTGTCGGTGCTGGAAATCGATGATACCAACAATACCTATCAGGTCAACCTGCGTATTGCGGAGGAACGCTTGGAGGCGCCGGAGGCGGCACAGGCGGCCGGTATGACCGATCTGATTTTCAGCGACGATTTTGACACCGTCGACAGCATCGACCGCTATGCCACCGGCGATGCCGGATACAAGTGGTATGTTACCCACCGCTGGGGCAACACGACGGCACAGCCGGACGAATACTCTGTGGCAAACGGTATTCTGACCCTGCATCAGTCCAGCTCGGCGAATAACATTACCCTGAGCACCATGGATGTGGATACCGGAAACGGGTTCAGCTGGAACACCGGTTATCTGGAGGTGCGCTTCCGCGTTTCGGACGCCGACGGTCGACAGAGCAAAAACGCCGGCAACATTCCGGCGATCTGGTCGTTCCCGGTCAATAAGCATCTGGAGATCGAGGGCGAAAACACCCACTATGTGGAAATGGACTGGATGGAATACTGGGGTCTGAACACGAACAAATGGCCGCAGTATCCGGACGGCTACTACACCGTCACCCTGCACGATCAGACGTTTGATAACGGCACGATGCAAACGTGGTTCAGCAACACCGGCAACGGCGAACGCTTCCAAAACGGCCTCGGTGATGAGCAGTGGCACGTGATGGGCTGGCGTTGGGAAAAGGGCAAACTGTGTGCCTTCCTCGATGGCGTGAAGGTGATGGAGCAGCACTGGAGCGGTGGCGAGTCTCCCTCGCCGGACGCCTCCGATCAAATGGAGGGCTTTGCGTCCACGGAGGATATTTTCACGCTGATCGATGAGCAGTTCAACGTGCTGTATCTGTGCGGTCATAAGGATAACCCGATGGAAGTGGATTATGTCCGCATCTGGCAGGGCGACGGCTCGGTGGTGTCGCCGGACGACGGGGATTCGGACACCGTCGTGACC
>CAYQBP010000022.1:0-16023 GCA_964415745.1 uncultured Eubacteriales bacterium | reverse complement strand
TGCCTGCACGGCGACATTCCGCAGGCACAGCGCAACCGCGTGATGGAGGGCTTCCGCAAGGGACGGTTTGAAATTCTGGTGGCGACCGATGTGGCGGCGCGCGGCATCGACGTGGACGACGTGGAGGCCGTTTTCAATTACGATATTCCCGAAGAAAATGAATATTATCTGCACCGGATCGGTCGAACCGGCCGTGCCAAGCGACACGGCATGGCGATCACCTTTACGACCGATATGGATCAGTTCCGTATGCGGGATATTCGCAAATATACCCGTTCCGAAATCAAGGACATTACACTGGACGAGTCCGGTTATCCGGTCTGTGTAGACGGAACGCCGTTTACCGGAGCGGCGGAGCGGCGAGAGGAGAGCGAGCATGGCGGCATCGCGTGAGCATACC
The DNA here is from genome assembly GCA_964415745.1 of uncultured Eubacteriales bacterium. GTDB lineage: Bacteria > Bacillota > Clostridia > Oscillospirales > Acutalibacteraceae > RGIG3009. Next base: position 15,623 of record CAYQBP010000022.1, on the reverse strand, counting down.
CGTAACTTTTGCATCATCGCCCATATCGATCACGGAAAATCCACGCTGGCTGACCGGATTTTGGAGCACACCCGTGCGGTGGCGTTGCGCGACATGGAGGATCAGCTGTTGGACAGCATGGATCTGGAGCGTGAACGCGGCATTACCATTAAGGCGCACGCGGTCACGGTGTCGTACGATGCCGAGGATGGGGAAGCTTACATTTTCAACTTGATCGACACCCCCGGTCACGTGGACTTCAACTACGAGGTGTCCCGGTCGTTGGCCGCTTGTGAGGGCGCGATCCTGATCGTGGACGCATCGCAGGGGATCGAGGCACAAACCCTGGCCAATACGTATTTGGCGGTGGAGCACGGTCTGGAGATCGTGCCGGTCATCAACAAGATCGACCTGCCGTCGGCGCGACCGGAGGAGGTACGTACCGAGATAGAGGACATCATCGGCATCGACGCCTCGGAGGCACCGCTGGTTTCCGCCAAGCTGGGCACCAACATCAAGCAGGTGCTGGAGGCTGTGGTCAAAAACATACCGGCGCCGGCCGGCGACGACGATCTGCCGTTGCAGGCGTTGATTTTCGACAGCTATTACGACAGCTACCGCGGCGTCATCGTTTACATTCGTGTGAAGGAAGGGCGCGTGCGCGTCGGGGATACCATTCGCATGATGGCGACCGGTGCCACGTTTGACGTGGTGGAGACCGGTATTCTTCGCCCCGGTGCGCTGGAGCCGTGCGAGGAGCTGCGAGCCGGTCAGGTCGGCTATCTGGCGGCGTCGATCAAAACGGTCAGCGATGCGCGGGTGGGCGACACGGTGACGTTGGCGACCCGCCCGGCACCGGAGCCGTTGCCCGGCTACCGCAAGGTCAACCCCATGGTGTTCTGCGGTGTGTTTCCGGCGGACGGCGCACACTATCAGGATTTGCGCGAGGCGCTGGAGCGGCTACAGCTGAATGACGCTTCGCTGACCTTCGAGCCGGAAACGTCGGTGGCGTTGGGCTTCGGCTTCCGTTGCGGCTTTCTCGGCCTGCTCCACATGGAGATCATTCAGGAACGGCTGGAGCGCGAATACGATCTGGATCTTATTACCACCGCTCCCAGCGTGATTTACCGCATCACCCGTGCCGACGGGGAGGTGCAGTATATCGACAACCCCACCAATTTTCCCGATCCGGGTACGGTGGCGTTGGCGGAGGAGCCGATCGCGGAGGCGCACATTCTTTCACCGACGGATTACGTCGGCAACATCATGGAATTGTGTCAACAGCGGCGTGGCGTGTTTCGGGATATGAAGTATTTGGACGAAACGCGCGTGGATATTCACTACGAGCTGCCGCTGAACGAGATCGTCTACGATTTCTTCGATGCCCTCAAGTCGCGCACGCGCGGCTACGCCAGCTTCGATTACGAGCTGAAGGGGTATCAAAAATCGGATCTGGTCAAGCTGGACATTCTACTGAACGGCGAGGTGGTGGATGCGCTGTCCTTCATCGTTTTTGCCGGCAGTGCCTATTCACGCGGACGTCGCCTGTGCGAAAAGCTACGGGATAACATTCCGCGTCAGCTGTTTGAGGTGCCGATCCAGGCGGCAATCGGCGGCAAAATCATTGCTCGCGAAACCGTGCGTGCCATGCGTAAGGACGTGCTGGCAAAATGCTACGGCGGCGATATTACCCGTAAGAAGAAGTTGTTGGAAAAGCAGAAGGAAGGCAAAAAGCGTATGCGCCAGCTCGGCAGCGTCGAGGTGCCGCAGGAGGCGTTTATGGCTGTCCTTAAGCTCGGAGACGATGAGTGACCCCAGGAAAATAAAGGAGGAATCATGATGGTCAACATGAAAGCAGAGGAAAAGTTTTTGAAGGAAGGTCTGACGTTTGACGACGTACTGCTGATCCCGGCGGAGTCGGATGTGCTTCCGGCGGACATTGATCTGCACACCAAGCTGACAAAAACGATCACCCTGAACACGCCGGTGATGACGGCGGCGATGGATACCGTGACCGAGGCCCGCATGGCGATCGCCATTGCGCGTGAGGGCGGTATCGGCGTCATACATAAGAACATGAGCATTGAGGCACAGGCCGATCAGGTCGATCGCGTCAAGCGCTCGGAGAACGGCGTCATTGTCAACCCGTTCTTCCTGTCACCCGACCATCTGGTTGCCGACGCGAACGAGCTGATGGGCAAATACCGCATTTCCGGTGTGCCGATCTGCCGCGACGGTAAGCTGGTCGGTATTCTCACCAACCGCGATATGCGCTTTTTGACCGATTTCTCCCAGCCCATCGGTGAAGTGATGACCAAGGACAACCTGGTGACGGCGCCGGTTGGCACCACGCTGGAGCAGGCGCAGGAGATTTTGCGCCGTCATCGCATCGAAAAACTCCCCATCGTGGACGAAAACGGCTACCTCAAGGGCCTGGTAACGATCAAGGACATTGAGAAGGCGGTCAAATATCCCAATTCCGCCCGTGATGACGGCGGCCGACTGCTGTGCGCCGCGGCGATCGGTACCACGGCCGACGTGCTGGAGCGCGCTTCCGAGCTGATTAAAGCACAGGCGGACGTGCTGGTGCTGGATTCCGCTCACGGTCACAGCCACAACATTCTGAACTGTCTCCGCAAGGTGAAGGCGGCCTTCCCGAACACGCCGGTCATTGCCGGTAACATTGCCACGGCGGCCGCCGCAGAGGCTCTGATCGAAGCCGGTGCCGACGCGGTCAAGGTCGGTATCGGCCCCGGCTCCATCTGCACCACCCGTATCGTTGCCGGTATCGGTGTGCCGCAGATCACGGCGATCTACGATGCGGCGTGTGCGGCGGCCAAGCACGGTATTCCCGTGATCGCCGACGGTGGCTTGAAGTATTCCGGTGACCTGGTTAAGGCGCTGGCCGCCGGTGCCAGCACCGTAATGGTCGGCTCGCTGGTTGCCGGCTGCGAGGAGTCGCCCGGCGAAACCGAGCTGTATCAGGGTCGTCAGTTCAAGGTGTACCGCGGCATGGGCTCGTTGGGCGCCATGGCGAAGGGCAGCAGCGACCGCTACTTCCAGCAGGGCAACAAAAAGCTGGTTCCCGAAGGCGTGGAGGGCCGCGTGCCCTACAAGGGAGCCTTGTCCGAAACGGTGTTCCAGCTGATGGGCGGCCTGCGCTCCGGCATGGGCTACTGCGGCTGCCACAACATCGAGGAGCTGCAGGCAAAGAGCCAGTTTGTACGGATCACCAACGCCGGTCTGCGTGAAAGCCATCCGCACGACATCACCATCACGAAGGAAGCTCCGAACTATTCGACCAACGGATAATTGACGGAGAGCGGTTGCTCTCTGCACGAGGAAGTGTTCACAGATGACACCATTGAATTTTGTGCCGGTATTGCTGGGAAGCGACATTAACGTGTACGGCATGGCCCGTTCGTTTCACGAGGCGTACGGGCTGAGCTCGGTGGCAATCGGCAAGGGGCGTCTCGGCGCCACGTCAAACAGCCGCATCGTTACCGTCGAGGTGGTAGAGCCGCGTCTGGAGGAGGACGAGGTGTTCTGCCGCACGCTGATCGAGTTCGCCGGTCGGTATCCTGCAGGGACGTCGTTGCTGTTGGTGCCCTGTGGCGATAATTATACCAAATTGCTGGTACGCAATCAGGAGACCCTGCGGCCGTATTACCGGTTCGCCTGCATCGACGAGCCGTTGCTGATGCGGCTCAGCATGAAGGAATCCTTCTATTCGCTGTGCGATCAGTACGGGTTTGCTTACCCGAAAACCGCCACGGTGACCATCAACAATTATCAGGGCTACGAGGTGCCGTTTGCTTTCCCGGTGGTAATTAAGCCCTCCAACAGCGTGGCATACTGGAACTGCCATTTTCCGCACAAGAAAAAAGTGTTTGTGGCGGAAAGCAAGGAGGATTTCGACGCCATCGTGACGGCAATCTACGGCTCGTCGTATCAGGATCATCTCATCATTCAGGAGTATATCCCCGGCGATGACAGCCACATGCGCGTCATGAACTGCTACTGCGGCAAGGACGGCAAGGTGCGGCTGATCGCGCTGGGACAGGCGTTGCTGGAGGAGCATTCTCCGGAGGGCATCGGCAGCTACGCCGCCATCATTCCCGCCGAGGATCGCCAGCTGGCACGGCAGATGAAGGCGTTTTTGGAGGACATCGGGTACATCGGCTTCGCCAATTTCGACTTCAAGCTGGACAGCCGCGACGGACAGTACAAGCTGTTTGAAATGAACCCCCGTCAGGGACGGAGCAGTTATTTCGTCACGGCGGAGGGCTACAATCTGGCGCAATATCTGGTCGAGGATATTTTGCTGGATACGCCGACGGAGTGCACGATCGCCAACGGCGAAGCCCTGTGGACGCTGATCCCGAAGCACATTATTTTTGAATATGTGTCCGACCCGGATTTGCGGCAGAAGGCACGCGACCTGATCCGTCGCGGCAAGCTGTGCAAGTCGCTGATGTATAAAAAGGATCGCAGCTTCCGGCGGTGGGTGTATTTCCACAAAAATCAGGCGAGCTATTTCAAAAAGTATGCCCGCTACTTTGGTAACAAGAGCTTGAAGGATTAACCGGCTCTGACAGGGGGAACGACTATGTGTGGCTTTGCCGGCTATTTTGTAAACGGCTTCGGCGGTGACCGCGAGGCCGTGATCCGCGCCATGGCGGATCGCATCATTCATCGCGGTCCCGATCAGGCGGATTATTACGTGGACGAGGACGTGGCGCTGGGATTTCGCCGTCTGTCGATCATCGATCTGGAGGGCGGCAGTCAGCCGATCGAAAACGAGGACGGCAGCAAGGTTCTGGTGTTCAACGGAGAAATTTATAATTACCGCCTGCTTCGCGAGGAGCTGGTAGCCGCCGGGCACCGCTTCCGTACCAAAACCGATTCCGAGGTGCTGCTGCACGGCTACGAGGAGTGGGGCGCTTCGCTGTTGGATCGCCTGCGCGGTATGTTCGCGTTTGTCATTTGGGATAAATGTGAGAAAAAGCTGTTCGGCGCACGCGACATTTTCGGGATCAAGCCGTTTTATTACTATCAGCGCGGCACCGATTTTTTCTTCGGCTCGGAGATCAAATCGTTTTTGTCGCACCCCTCCTTTGTCAAGGAGCTGGACGAGTCCAAGCTGCCGGATTGGCTGTGCTATGAGTACATCCCTCAGCGCGAAACGTTTTTCAAGAACGTGTACAAGCTGTTGAACGGGGAGTATTTTGAATACCAGGACGGCAAGCTCTCGATTCATCGGTATTACGACGTGGCCGATCATTTCCGGGCCGACGATCGGTTGTCTGCCGAGGAATGGCAGGAGCGCATCGCCGAGGAGTTTCGGGAATCGGTCGCGGTGCATCAGATCAGTGACGTGGAGGTCGGCTGCTTCCTGTCCGGCGGCGTTGATTCCAGCTATGTGGTCAACGAGGTGCTGAAGGGCAACGATCGGGTACGCACCTTTTCGGTGGGCTACGCCGAGGAAAAATACAGCGAGCTGAAATACGCGCAGGAATTTGCCGAAACGATCGGCGTGGAGAACATCGCCAACAAGGTTTCGGCCGAGGAATACTTCGGCATGGCGGGCAAGATCCAGTATTACATGGACGAGCCGTTGCCGAACCCGTCGGAGGTACCGCTCTTTTTCCTGGCGCAGAACGCCGCCAAATACGTGAAGGTCGTGCTGTCCGGCGAGGGCGCCGACGAGCTGTTCGGCGGATACCCCATGTATGTGGAGGGTGGCCATTTTGCCGAATATTCCCGTGTCCCGCGCGTGTTGCGCCGTGCACTGGCGGCGGTGGCACGCCACCTGCCGGAGCGCGTCAAGGGAAAGCGCTTTGCCATTCGCGGCGCCATGGAGCCGTATCAGCGCTTTATGCGCGCCAACTACGTGTTTACGCGTGACGAGCGCCTGAAATACTTGAAAAACCCCGGTACGCCGTGCGATCCGACGGAGCTGTCCCGTCCCCATTTTCAAAAGGTGGCGGCACTGGACGAGCCGACACAGCTACAGTACGTCGATATGCAAACGTGGATGCTGTATGACATTTTGCAAAAGGCAGACCGCATGAGCATGGCCAATTCGCTGGAGCTGCGTGTGCCGTTTTTGGATCGCAAAATGCTGGAGCTGGCGGTCACACTGCCGACGGAGCAGCGCGTCAGCGGCAACACCACCAAGGTGGCTCTGCGTGCCGCCGCCCTGCGCGAATTGCCCTCCTGCACGGCGAACCGCCCGAAGTGCGGTTTCCCGGTGCCGCTGAACGATTGGCTGCGGCAGGATCGGTACTATCAGATGGTGCGCGATGCCTTTTCCGGCGAGATCGCGGAACGCTTCTTTCATCGGGACGCCATTCTGAAGCTGTTGGAGGATCACAAAAACGGCGTTGCCCTCAACATGAAGAAAATCTGGACGATCTATACGTTTATTCTTTGGTATGAGCAGTTCTTTGTTCTGAACTGATCTGCAAATACAAATCACACAGAGTAGGTCTGCGAGCGTTAAGTGCCGAACGGACGGGGAGTTGCCGGTCGGACGAAAAGAGCTTCTTGCGGTTCGCAGATCGCATCCCGCTGTTGAATACAAGGAAGAAGTCACCTCCTTATTCAACACACGGAGAATAAGGAGGTATTTTTTATGATGACTGTAAAAAAATCAACCGACCCGGTCGTGCGACTGGTTCTGTGCGGCCTGATGCTGGCGGCCGATGTGGTGCTGACACGCTTCGGCTCGGTCAACCTGTGGGACCGGCGCATCGGATTTTCCTTTGTCGCCGTGGCGATCGCCGCCTACTGCTATGGACCGCTCGCCGGTGCCGCGGTGCATGGGGGAAGCGACCTCATCGGCGCGATCCTGTTTCCCAGCGGTGCCTATTTTCCGGGCTATACCGTGACGGCGGCGATCATCGGCCTGCTGTACGGTGTGTGCTTTTACCGTTCACACGCCTGGTGGCGTGTGGCGATCGGCGTCGTCAGCGCACAGCTCGTCGGCAGTATCGGGCTGAACACCCTGTGGATCTGCATCACGAATCACGTGCCCTACTGGACGTTGCTGCCGGGTCGCCTGCTGCAGGCGGCGGTGATGATTCCGGTACAGCTTGTGGTGCTTCCTCCGTTGCTGGCCGTGCTTCGGCGCGGCGCCCGCCCGATTATCGGAGGCTGATACAGAAAAAAGCCGCCGTGGCGATCACGGCGGCTTTGCTGTATGCTGAGGTTATTTGTGTTCGTCGTTGCCGTACAGGTTGAGACGGAACAGGCGCGTTTCATCCTCCGGGTTACTGCAGTAGACGGTCGCTTCACCGACGTGCCCCCAGTCGATGGCGTTGGACAGTGCCAAAAGCTGTGTCAAACGGCTTTTCAGGTTCAGCACGTCGCCGTCCGGCGTTTTCAGGCAAACGTCACCCTTGGCGGTGGAAGCAAACTCAATGAGCTTGTTAAAATCAAAATTGTGAATAATCAAATCGGACATGGTGAAACCTCCTTTACTGGTTCATATTATATACAAGTGGCGTCGGCTTGTCAAGAAGCAGTTTTTTACAAAAGGTTCACAAATAGTTATTGACATCCGGGCAACAGAATGGTAAAGTATAGAAAGATTAGCACTCGGAGCAAAAGAGTGCTAACCGAGTAAGCGGAAAGGAGCGGCAGGGTTATGGAGCTGGGTGCACGAAAGCAACAGATCGTTGCGGCCGTGGTGGACGCCTACATACGCACCGGTGAACCGGTTGGCTCCAAGCTGCTTGCGGAGCTGTTGGACAACGCGGTGTCGTCTGCGACCATTCGCAACGATATGGCGGATTTGGCGGCGGCCGGGTATCTGACACAGCCGCATACCTCGGCAGGGCGTATTCCCACGGCGCTGGCGTTTCGCCTGTACCTGGATCGGCTGCTGTCGCATTGCTCGCTGTCCGCAGAGGGGCAGCGCGCGATCGACGAGGAGCTGCTTCCCGTGTCGGGTGACCCGGAGCGTCTGCTGGAACGGGCGTCGGAGCTGTTGGCGGACGCCACCGGCGTCGCGGCGGCCGTTGCCACGCCGGAGGGTGCGTGTGTTTGCATACAGCGCGTCGAGATTTTCGCGACCGGGGCGCAGTCGGCGGCAGTGCTGCTGATGACCGATTCGGGCGCCGTCCGCAGTCGGGTCTGCCGACTGGATTCCGTGTGCGATCCGACCGTGCTGGCACAGCTTTCTCAGGTGCTTTGCCGGGAGTTTGCCGGTCGGGCCTTGTCCGAGGTGCGTTTGGCATCGGTGCAGGCGTTGTCGGCACAGCTGTGCGTAAGCGGCCTGTCCTATATGCCCGTTCTTACGGCGTTTTGGGAGCTGGTGCAGGAGGCGTCGGCGGCGGAGGTTCGCCTGTCGGGTCAGCTGAATTTGCTACAGCATCCCGATTATCCCATTGACCGCGCACGTGCTCTGCTCACGTTTCTGTCACACCGGGAATTGCTTGCCGGTATGCTGACAGCGCATCCGGGCGGTCTGCACGTGGTGCTGGGCAGTGAAAGTCCGCGCCGCGAGCTGGACGGCTCCAGCATCATCGTGACGCAATACGGCCGGGACGGTCGTGGCGGCTCGTTGTGCCTGATCGGCCCCGTTCGCATGAATTACGAGCAGGCCATTCCACGACTACAGCACGTCGCGCAAACGGTCAGCCGTTTGCTGACCATGTTCTGAAAAAACCGACACCGCAAACGGCGGTGTACAAAGGAGGTCGTTTCATGGAGGAAACGAAACAGGAAATCGTGACCGAAAACAAAACGCAGGAGGAGGTCGCCGCCGAACAGACGGCGTCGGCCGAGGCGGCGGAGGAAGCAGCGGTCGATCCCCGTATCGAGGAGCTGCAGCAGCAGCTTTCGCAGGCGCAGGATCAATACCAGCGTGTGCTGGCGGAGTACGCCAACTACAAGCGGCGCACCGATCAGGAAAAGGAACAGCTCGGCGCCTTTGTTAAGGGCGAGGCGCTGAAGGCGATGCTTCCCGGCATTGACAATCTGGAGCGTGCCGTGAATGCCCCCGACGGCCCGGAATATCGCAAGGGCGTGGAAATGGTGATCCGTCAGCTGCTGGAAACGCTGATCTCGATGGGGCTGGAGGAAATCCCGGCTCTGGGCGAGGTGTTCGATCCGGAGCTTCACAACGCGGTCATGCGCGAGGACGCCGACGGCGTTGAGCCGGAGACTGTGACGGAGGTATACCAAAAGGGCTTCCGCATGAGCGATCGCGTGTTGCGTCCGGCGATGGTGAAGGTCGCTAACTGATTTTAATTATTATGCTCACAGAGCAACAGGAGGAATTATTATGGCAAAAATCATCGGTATCGACTTGGGAACCACAAATTCCTGCGTCGCAGTTATTGAAGGCGGCGAAGCGGTCGTTATCCCCAACGCGGAGGGCGCTCGTACCACGCCTTCGGTTGTCGCATTTAAGAAGGACGGCGAGCGTATCGTCGGTCGCGTGGCCAAGCAGCAGGCCGTATCGAACCCGGATCGCACCATCGCTTCGATCAAGCGCGACATGGGCACGGCAAACAAGGTGACCGTGGACGATAAGAGCTATACGCCGCAGGAAATTTCCGCCATGATCCTGACCAAGCTGAAGCAGGATGCGGAAAGCTATCTGGGCGATACCGTGACCGAAGCGGTTATCACCGTGCCGGCCTATTTCACCGACGCACAGCGTCAGGCGACCAAGGACGCCGGTAAGATCGCCGGTCTGGAGGTCAAGCGCATCATCAACGAGCCGACGGCGGCGGCGCTGGCGTACGGCATCGATAAGGAAAACGATCAGAAGATCATGGTGTACGACCTCGGTGGCGGCACGTTCGATGTGTCGATCATTGAGATGGGCGACGGCGTGCAGGAGGTGCTGGCGACCGCCGGTAACAACCGCTTGGGCGGCGACGACTTCGACCAGAAGATCGTCGACTGGCTGATCGACGGCTTCCGCAAGGAGACCGGTGTTGACCTGTCCGGCGACAAGATGGCGGTACAGCGTCTGCGTGAAGCGGCGGAAAAAACCAAGATCGAGCTGTCCGGCGGCATGACCTCCAACATCAACCTGCCCTATATCACCGCCGATGCGACCGGCCCGAAGCACCTGGATATGACCCTCAGCCGTGCGGACTTTAACCGCCTGACCGCCGATCTGGTGGAGGCGACGATGGTTCCTGTCCGTCAGGCGCTGTCCGACAGCGGTTTGTCCGCTTCTCAAATCGATAAGGTACTGCTCGTCGGCGGCTCCACCCGTATTCCGGCGGTGCAGGAGGCGGTGCAGAGGTTCATGGGCAAAGAGCCGTTCAAGGGCATCAACCCCGACGAGTGCGTGGCCATGGGCGCCGCTCTGCAGGCCGGCGTTTTGGGCGGCGAGGTCAAGGGCCTGCTGCTGCTGGACGTCACCCCGCTGTCGCTGGGCGTGGAAACGATGGGCGGCGTCATGACGCGTGTCATCGAGCGCAACACCACCATTCCGACCAAAAAATCTCAGATTTTCTCCACGGCGGCGGATAACCAGCCGTCGGTCGAGGTTCACGTGCTCCAGGGTGAACGCGAATTTGCCCGCGATAACAAAACGCTGGGTATGTTCCATCTGGACGGCATCGCTCCGGCTCGCCGCGGCGTGCCGCAGATCGAGGTGACGTTCGACATCGATGCCAACGGCATCGTCAATGTCAGCGCCAAGGACCTCGGCACCGGCAAGGAACAGCACATCACCATCACCTCTAACACCAATATGTCGAAGGAAGACGTGGAAAAGGCGGTGCAGGAGGCGGAGCAGTATGCCGCCGAGGATAAGAAGCGCCGCGAGGAGGTCGAGCTTCGCAACGGCGCCGATCAGGCGGTGTACCAGTGCGAAAAGACGATGGAGGAGCTGGGCGATAAGCTGGAGGAGGCCGACAAGACCGAGCTGCAGACTCGCATCGACGCGCTGAAGGAGGCGCTGAAGGGTGAGGACGTGGAGCCGATCAAGACGGCGCAGGAGGAGCTCATGAAGAAGTTCTATGAGGTCTCCGAAAAGATCTACAAGGCGGCGGCACCTGAGGATGCCGGCGCGGCACCGGCAGGCGATGCCGGCGATGTACCACCGGAGGCCGGTGACGGTTACTACAACGGCGAGGTACACTGATTTTCATCAATAAAGGTCGGCCGGGGCTTGTCCCCGGCTGGCTTTGCTTGCGGAGAGGGCTGTCATGGCAGAAAACAAACGTGATTATTACGAGGTGCTCGGCGTACAAAAGGGTGCGTCGGAGGACGAAATCAAAAAAGGGTATCGCCGTATGGCGAAGGAATATCACCCCGACCTGCATCCGGGGGACAAGGACGCCGAGGCCAAGTTCAAGGAAGTGAACGAGGCCTACGAGGTGCTGTCCAACGCCGAAAAGAAGGCGCGCTATGACCAGTACGGACACGCCGGAGTCGATCCCAACTTCGGCGCCGGTGCCGGTGGCTGGGGCGGCGGTGCCTGGGACGCCGGAGACATCGATTTGGGCGATATTTTCTCCTCCTTCTTCGGTGGCGGCGGTCATTCGCGCCGCTCCAATCCCAACGCACCGCGCCGCGGTGGCGATGCGGCCACGGCGGTGGCGATCTCCTTTGAGGAGGCGGCGGCCGGCTGTCGCAAGCAGGTCGATGTTTCCCTCATCGAGACGTGTCACACCTGCGGCGGCTCCGGTGCGGCAAAGGGCAGCAAGCCGGTTACCTGTCCGGTTTGTCACGGTACGGGTCAGGAGACCCGTCAGCAACGCACGCCCTTCGGCGTGATGCAGACGCAAACCGTTTGCTCGCGTTGCCGCGGCAAGGGTCGAATCGTGGAAAATCCGTGTGCCGACTGCCACGGCGTCGGTCAGGTGCGCGTGACACGGCAGGTGGGGATCAACATTCCCGCCGGCATCGACGACGGTCAGGTCATCAGCGTGCCCGGCAAGGGGAACAGCGGTACCAACGGCGGCCCGGCCGGTGATTTGCAGATCGAGGTCACGGTGCGTCCGCACCCGATCTTTGAGCGTGACGGGTTTAACCTGCTGTGCGAGCTGCCGCTGACCTATGCTCAGCTGGCGCTGGGCGCCGAGATCGAGGTGCCGACTCTGAACGGCAAGGAAAAGTATACCGTGCGAGAGGGCACACAGCCCGGCGACCTGATCCGCCTGCGCGGAAAGGGTATTCCGTACCTCAACGGACGCGGTAAGGGCGATTTGATCGCACGCATTGCGCTGGAGGTGCCGCGCGGACTGTCCAAAAAGCAAAAGGAGCTGTTGACCTCGTTTGACGAGTCGCTGGAGGAGAAAAACTACGAAAAGCGCAAGAGCTTTTTTGAAAAATTAAAAAACGTGTTTAACTAAACCTCTTGCAGTTCTCGACAAAGACTGGTATACTGAAACGTGAAGCGAGGTGACCGATGTGAAGCTCAAGAAAAATACGGCGCAAATTCTGTCATTGTTTTTGCTGGGCTGTGCCCTGATCGTTGTGTATAAGGTCGTGGATAACCTGGGAGCGATCGGCGGCGTGATTGCTAAGCTGTGGTCGATCATGACGCCGTTCATCGTCGGCTTCGGCATTGCCTTTTTGCTGTTCGCACCGGTCAAATGGATGGACGAGCGGCTGCATCGGTGCCGGTGGCGCTGGGTACAGCGTGCGGCTCGTCCGCTGGCGGTGGCGATTACCTACCTGCTGGCGCTGGCGGTCGTGGCGCTGGTGATTTACATTGCCATTCCGGCCGTGATCCGCGCCATCGGTGATTTTATCGATCAGATGCCGACCTATTATCAGAATGCCCTGACCGTTGTGCGTAAGTATTCGCAAAGCGGCGGTCTGTTTTCCGGCTTTAATTTAGAACACAAGCTGGAGGAGCTGTACGGCTTTTTGGCGGAGCAGCTGACGCTCAACCGCATCGTCGGATATTTGAGCGGCGTTGTGGAGTTTGCCTCCTCGCTGGTCGATGTGGTGATGGCATTTATCGTGTCCGTGTATATGCTGCTCGGTAAGGAATCGCTCATCAAAGCGGTCAAGGCGGTGTGCGGTCTGGTGATCCGTCCGCGCACGATGGAAGTCTTCTCGGTCTATTCCCATAAAATCGCCAAGATTTTTTACAACTACTTTTACAGCCAGATTATGGACGCCGCCGTGGTCATGGTGCTGGCGTCGGTCGGCTTCCTGATCGCTCAGGTGCCGAACGCGCTGGCGCTGGGCATGATGCTGGGTATTCTCAACATGATCCCGTATTTCGGCGCGTTGATCGGCGGCATCGTTTGCGTGCTGGTCGCTCTCATATCGGGCAATTTTTACAGCGCGCTGTTCGTTGCCATTTACATTTTGGCCATGCAACAGGTGGACGCGAACATCATTCAGCCCCGTATCGTCGGGCAAACGGTCGGGCTTCGTCCCATCTACGTGCTGCTCGGCGTAACGCTGGGCGGCGGCATCTTCGGCTTCTGGGGCGTGTTCCTCGGTGCGCCGCTGATCGCGGTGGTTCAAATGATTTTGGGCGATTGCATCCGGCGCAAGAACCGAGCCGACGCTTCCAAGACCACCGATAGCTGACATAAACGGCTCCTTCCTTCGGGAGGGAGCTTTTCTTTTGTAAAAAAACGTGTTTTAGGTGTTGAAAAACGACGGAAGATTTTGTATAATAACTAATGTATGCAATTTTGTTAGAGGAAAGGATGTCAAGCGTGGAGTTTCTTCAAAATTTCAGCTTCCTGTGGGAAAGCATCGCCTTCTTTTTCACCGGCGACGGCTGGAAGAACCTGGTCATGATCGGTGTCGGAGGTCTGCTGATCTGGCTGGCGATCTCCAAGGATTTCGAGCCGTCTCTGCTCATGCCGATGGGTCTGGGCGCCATTCTGGTCAATCTGCCCCTGTCGGGCGCCATCGGTGTTTCCGGTGAAAGCACCGGCATCATCGAATGGCTGTTCAAGGTGGGCATCGAAGCCTCGGAGGCCATGCCGCTGATCCTGTTCATCGGCATCGGCGCCATGATCGATTTTGGCCCCCTGCTCTCCAACCCGAAAATGTTCCTGTTCGGCGGAGCCGCACAGTTCGGCATTTTCCTGACGGTGCTGGTGGCATCGTTCTTCTTCCCGGAATTCAAGGACGCCGCCGCCATCGGTGTCATCGGTGCGGCCGACGGCCCCACGGCCATTCTGGTCTCCATTCAGTTCAACTCCAACTACATGGGCGCCATCGCCGTGGCGGCGTACTCGTATATGGCGTTGGTGCCGATCATTCAGCCCATGGCGATCAAGGCCGTCACCACCAAAAAGGAACGCCGTATCCGCATGACGTACAATCCGCAGGCGGTGTCGCGTCGCACGCGTATCCTGTTCCCCGTCGTGGTCACGATCATCGCCGGACTGGTGGCACCGGCCTCGGTCTCGCTGGTCGGTATGCTGATGTTCGGCAATCTGCTGCGTGAATGCCTCAAGCTGGATAACCTGTCGCAGACGGCGCAAAACGCGCTGGCAAACCTGATTACGATTTTGCTGGGGCTGACCATCTCCTTCAGCATGAAGGCGGAGCAGTTCGTATCGGTGGCCACGTTGCTTATCATGGGACTCGGCCTGATCGCCTTCGTGTTCGATACGATCGCCGGTGTCATGTTTGCCAAGCTGATGAACCTTTTCCTGCCGGAGGGCAAAAAGTTTAACCCGATGATCGGCGGTGCCGGTATTTCGGCGTTCCCGATGTCGGCGCGCGTGATTCAGAAGATGGCGCTCAAGGAGGATAACCAGAACCACCTGCTGATGCACGCGGTCGGTGCCAACGTGGCAGGACAGATCGGCTCGGTGGTTGCCGGCGGCATCATTCTGACCGTGGTTCCCAACCTGCTGTAAAAGAAAGGATGCGTTGTAACAATGAAATGGTTAGTCGGTAAGGTCAGCGCCCTTTTGTTGGCGGCGTCTGAAAGCGGACTGGATTTGGTGCTGAATACCAAAAATGCCGGCAAGGCACTGCTGCTGATGCTGCTCGGCATGGTCGGCATTTTTGTGGTGATGCTGGTCATCATGCTGGTGGTCAAGGTGCTGAACACGGTCACCAAGGACAACGAAAAGAAATAACAGAAAGGATCAAATCGATCATGGCTGATAACAAAAAGATGGTGGAAGCCATTACCTCGATGGAAGTGGATTTCGCTCAGTGGTACACCGACGTGGTGAAAAAAGCGGAGCTGGCGAGCTATTCCGGCGTGCGCGGATGCATGATCGTGCGTCCCTACGGCACGGCGCTGTGGGAAAATATCCGCAACGACCTGGACGCCCGCTTTAAGGCGCTGGGGCACGAAAACATCATGATGCCGCTGTTTATCCCCGAAAGCCTGCTGCAGCGCGAAAAGGATCACGTGGAGGGCTTTGCCCCTGAGGTGGCGTGGGTAACTCACGGCGGCGACGAAAAGCTGCAGGAGCGCCTGTGCGTGCGTCCGACCTCCGAAACGGTTTTCTGCGAGCATTACGCGGACATCATCCACTCCTATCGCGACCTGCCCAAGCTGTACAATCAGTGGTGCTCGGTGGTGCGCTGGGAAAAGACCACGCGCCCCTTCCTCCGTACCATGGAGTTCTATTGGCAGGAGGGCCACACCATGCACGAAACCGCCGACGAAGCGTGGGCGGAAACCGAACGGATGCTCGGCGTGTAGGCCGATTTCTGCGAGGAAGCGG
>CAYQBP010000021.1:6326-16162 GCA_964415745.1 uncultured Eubacteriales bacterium | reverse complement strand
ATTATGAGAAAGGGCGGTGCCGTCAAATGAATCCGATCATCAAACGCTTGCTGGCGGTAGCCGCCGCCGCGCTGTTGCTGGTCTATGTCGGATTTCAGGGATATTTGATTTTGGTGTCTCCGCTGGAAACCGAAACGGTCGTTCGTGCGACCGGGTACCGGACCGTGGAAACGACCGGCGTTGTGTATCGCACGGAAACCGTGCTCGGTGACAAGCCGGAGGGATATTTGTTCTATACCGTTCCCAACGGCGAGCGCGTTTCGCGAAACGGCACGATCGCCGAGGTGTACAGCGGCGAATCGGACGCTCTGGCACAGCAGGAGCTGGATATGATCGATGCGGAGATTGCTTCTCTGGAATCGATCAACGCGCAGGGAACCTCCAATCGGGTGAATTTGTCCACGATCAACCAGCAAATCAACGAAACCTGGCTGTCCATCGTTACCGAAACCAAGGGCGCCACGCTGTCCGATCTGGAGGATCGGCACACGCGCTTGCTGGAGCTGTTGAACAAAAAGCAGCTGACGATCGGCCGAGTGGAAAATTTCAATGAGCGGCTGACGGCGCTTCGGGAAAAGCGGAAGGCGCTGGCAGGTACGTTTCAGGAGGCGAACAGCAGTATTTCCTCCCCGACGGCCGGGTATTTTATCAGTCGACTGGACGGCTACGAGTCGGTGTGCGTTACCGACGATGTCACCATGCTGACCACGGCGGATATTCAGGCGGCGATGTCGCATCAGCCGCAGGTGAACACCGCCAGCATCGGCAAGATCGTGGGCGATTACGAGTGGTATCTGGCGTGCACGGTGCCGCTGTCGCAGGCGGCGGCGCTGAAGCTCGGCGGACAGCTGGAGATACGGATGCCTTTCGTGGACAGCAGCGCCATTCCCATGACGCTGGTTGCCATCAACAAAAGCACCGACGACACGGCGGCCTTGATTTTTCAGTGCACCAACATGAGTCAGGCGTTGTCTACCGTTCGGGTGGAGCATATTGAAATTCGACTGCAGGAGTATAACGGGATTTGCATCCCGGACGAAGCGGTTCATTTTAACGAACAGCAGGAGCCGGGTGTGTATGTGCAGGTCGGCAACGTGCTGGCGTTCCGCCGTATTCGCGCGCTGTATTACGACGACAAGAACAAGTCGTCGGTGTGCGAGATCGTCGATGACGACGCCTACGCGCAGCTGTATGATAAAATGGTGGTCAAAGGAGAGAATTTGTATGACGGAAAGCTCGTTAAATGAGTGCACCTATATTCGCGATAACCTGCAACGCATCGAGGAGCAGATCGAAAAAGCGTGCGATGCCGCCGGGAGACGCCGTGAGGAGGTCACGCTGATGGCGGTGACCAAAACGGTGCCGCCGGAACGGATTAATGCCGCTTTGTCATACGGTATTTCCTGCATCGGTGAAAACCGGGTACAGGAATTTCTGGACAAAAAACCGGCGTTGCAGCTGGAGGGTGTTCAGGCGCATTTGATCGGCCATTTGCAAACCAACAAGGTGAAGCGGATCGTCGGTCAGGTGGATATGATCCAATCGATCGACAGCGAGCATTTGGCTCAGGTGGTTTCGGAGGCGGCAAGGCTGACACCGGCCGGCTGTGTGGATGTGCTGGTCGAGGTAAATATCGGCGGCGAGGCCTCCAAAAGCGGCGTGGCGCCGGAGCAATTACCGGCATTGCTGGAAAAAATTTCAAGTTTTTCGGGGATTCGGGTGCGCGGATTGATGGCAATTCCGCCGATTTTACCGTCTGAAGCGGAAAAACGCACAATTTTTTCTCAAATGCGGAAACTGTTTATTGACATCAGGGACAAAAATGTAGATAATATAAGTATGGAGATTTTGTCCATGGGCATGTCGATGGATTATGTGGAAGCTATCCGTGAAGGATCCACGTTGGTTCGGATCGGTTCAGCAATCTTCGGAGCCAGAGAGTATATTAAGTAAGCAGGAGGAAATAACAATGGGTATTTTCGGAAAATTGCAGGATCTTCTCGGTGAAGCGGAGGACGAGCGCGAAATTCAGGAGGATGGCAGCACGGAGCTGATGCCGCGTTCCTCCGAACGGGCTACGGCAGAGCCGGACACCGCACGCAAGAGCAACAAGGTCGTCAACATTCATGCGACGGCACAGCTTCAGGTCGTTTTGGTCAAGCCGGAGCGGTTTGACGATGCCAGCACCATTGCCGATCATTTGAACGCCAAGCGCACCGTCGTCCTGAATCTGGAATCCTCCAACAAGGACGTGGCACGCCGTATTCTGGACTTTTTGAGCGGTGTGGCGTATGCCAACGACGGTCAGATCAAGAAGGTCGCCAACTGCACCTATATCATTACGCCGTACAACGTCGGCATTATGGGCGATCTGTTGGACGAGCTGGAGAATAATGGCTTGTACTTCTAATACGCCGGAGGAGGACGCGCTGCTGCGTGCCCGCGTCGCGGATGCGTGTCATTTGTGCTATGTACGCTCGTGTCCCCGTTTTGTCGGTTTTTTGGATGAACACCGACAAGCGGTGGCACGAGCCGTCTTGCATGAAAAGGGCGAATCCAATGCTCTGTTTTTCGGCGGTTATCCGGAGGCGGAGCGCGTTTTGCTGGGCGTTTTTCCTTCGTTTTTGTCCCCGGACGAGTCGTTGTTTCCCATTCACGCGGTGGCGTTTCACTATCGCCCGATCGCCGGGCTGACACACCGGGACGTGCTGGGGTCGTTGCTGGCCACCGGTATTCGTCGGGAAAAGCTGGGAGATATTGTCTGCACGGAGGGTCAAGCCGTGGTGCTGGCAGACGAGGAGCTGGCGCCGTTTTTGGCGGACACCGTCGATCGGATCGGGCGCGAGGGCGTACGGGCGGAATATCCGTACCGTGGACCGATCACGGTTCGTCGTGAAGTGCGTGAGCTGCAGGATACCGTGCCGTCGCCGCGACTGGACGCGGTGCTCCACGTGGCGTTGCGTACCTCACGGGAGGAAGCGGCTCGCCGCATCGTTGCCGGTGCGGTGTCGGTGAATCACCTGCCGGAGCTTTCCGGATCGGCCGTCGTCCGTGAGGGCGATGTACTGTCCGTTCGCGGAGCCGGGCGGTTCCGCGTGGCGCAGATCGGCCCGACCACTCGCAAGGGGCGGCTGGTCATTCGTTTGGAGCAATATATTTGAATTGGTGAAGGAGGATTTCTCGTGATGACCTTGGAAAACATTCGCAATGTGGAATTTAACCGCGGCCGTGGGTATCGCGCCGATGAGGTCGATGACTTTATCGATGCCTGCGCCGATACGGTACAGCAGTTGATACAGGAAAAGGAAGAGCTTAACCAGAAAATGAAGCTGTTGGCGGATAAGCTGGTTGAGTACCGCAACGATGAGGACAGTATTCGGGCGGCTCTGCTGAATGCACAGCGCACCGGTGATACGGTCTTGCGCGAAGCCGAGCAGAAGGCACAGCAGATCATCGACGGTGCCAAGGCGGAGGCCGAGCAGGCACGTCAGCAGGTGCTGGCGAGGATCGAAGCGGAAAAGGCGGAGCTGGAGCAGGTGCAACGCGAGGTTGCGGCATTTAAGGCGCGGATGCTGACCCTGTACAAGGAGCATCTGGAGCTGTTACAGCTCCTTCCCGAACCGGCCGCCGCGCCGGAACAGCCGGCGGATACGGCGCCTGTCGAGGCGTCCGAAGCCGTGACGGAGGAAGCAAAAACGGAGAGCGAGCCGGAGACCGCGGCTCCCGTTGAGGCGCCGGCGACGGACGACGTGGTGGTTGCTCCGCCGACGGAGGAGGTCGTGTCCGTTGCCGATCAGGAGGAACCGATGAAGCCGGTTTCACGATTTTCCAATTTGAAATTCGGCAATGACTACGATATTCATGCCGACGATGAAGATGAGCCGACGTCGCGCCGCAAAAAGCGTAAATAAAGGAAAGCTCTGCCAAAGGAGATAACGTGATGCAACAGCAGGATTACAATCAGACATTGAATTTGCCCCAAACCGAATTTCCCATGCGCGGCAATTTGCCCCAGCGGGAACCGCAGTTTTTGGAATATTGGGATCAACAGCACATTTACGAGGAGGTTGTCAAAAAGAACGAGGGGAAACCGCGTTTCGTTCTGCATGACGGCCCTCCCTACGCCAACGGCAATATCCACATCGGTACCGCCTTGAACAAGATCATCAAGGATATGATCGTGCGGTATCGCAACATGAGCGGCTATCAGGCGCCGTTTGTTCCCGGCTTTGATACGCACGGCCTGCCGATCGAGCTGAAGGCCCGTGCCAAGGTGGGCACCGACAAGGCGCTGTCCATGTCGCCGGTGGAATTGCGCGATATTTGCCGTGACTTTGCCATCGGCTATGTCCACGACCAAACGGAGCAGTTTAAGCGTCTGGGTGTGCTGGGTGACTGGGAAAATCCGTATATCACGCTTCGCCCCGAATTTGAGGCGCGCCAGATCGAAGTGTTCGGTGAAATGGCGACCAAGGGCTATATTTACAAGGGGCTGAAGCCGGTGTACTGGTGCCCGGAATGCCACACCGCTTTGGCAGAAGCGGAAATCGAATACGGGGAGGATCCCTGCTATTCGGTTTACGTGAAATTCCCGGTGGCCGATGAGCGCGGCGTGCTGTCCGCCAAGGGTGTCGATCCTGCCAAAACCTACTTCGTGATCTGGACGACCACCACCTGGACGTTGCCTGCCAACCTGGCGATCTGTCTCGGCCCGGACTTCACCTATCAGGTGGTTCGGTGCGGCGAGGAAAACTACATTTTGGCCGAAGCGCTGACCGAGGAAACCTTGGCGGCGGCCGGCATTACCGATTATACGGTGCTGGCGACGTTCCGTGGCAGTGAGCTGGAGTATATGACCGCGAAGCACCCGTTCTTAGACCGTGAATCGCTGATTATTGTCGGCGATCATGTTACGCTGGAAAGCGGCACGGGCTGTGTGCATACCGCGCCGGGTCACGGTGTGGATGACTTCAACGTGTGCAAAAAATACGAGCAGATCGGCATCGTGGTCCCAGTGGACGGCGAAGGCCGCATGACTGAGGAGGCCGGCCCGATTTGCGCCGGCATGACCACCGACGAGGCCAACAAGGCCATCGCCATTCACATGGATCAGACTGGGTCGCTGTTGGCGATGAAGAAGATCGTTCACCAGTATCCCCATTGCTGGCGCTGTAAGAAGCCGGTGCTGTTCCGTGCAACGGCGCAGTGGTTCTGCTCGGTGGACAGCTTCAAGGATGACGCGGTACGCGCCATTCGGGAGGTCAACTGGATGCCGTCGTGGGGCGAGGATCGCATCATTTCCATGGTGCGTGAGCGTAGCGACTGGTGCATTTCCCGTCAACGTCTGTGGGGCGTTCCGATCCCGATTTTCTATTGCGAGGAATGCGGCGAGCCGATTATCGACGGCGACTTTATTCAGGCCGTGTCCGAGCTGTTCCGTAAGGAAGGCTCCAACGGCTGGTATACCCACGAGGCGGACGAAATCTTGCCGCAGGGTGCCACCTGTCCGCATTGCGGCGGTCATCACTTCCGCAAGGAAAGCGACATTATGGACGTGTGGTTCGATTCCGGCTCCACGCACGCCGCCGTGCTGAAGGAGCGTCCGGAGCTGACCTATCCCGCCGATTTGTACATGGAGGGTGCCGACCAGTATCGCGGCTGGTTCCAGTCGTCGTTGCTGACGTCGGTGGCCTGCACCGGCAAAGCGCCGTATAAGGCGGTGCTGACACACGGCTGGGTCGTGGACGGCGAGGGCAAGGCCATGCACAAGTCGCTGGGCAATGCCATCGCACCCGATGAGGTCATTAAAAGCTACGGCGCCGAAATTCTGCGTCTGTGGGTTGCTTCGCTGGATTACCGTGTCGATGTGCGACTGTCCAAGGATATTTTGAAGCAGTTGTCGGAAGCGTATCGCAAGGTGCGGAACACGGCGCGCTACATTCTCGGCAATCTGTACGATTTTGATCCCAACAAGGATTGTGTTTCCGACGACAAGCTGTTGGATATCGACCGCTGGGCGTTGCTTCGCCTGGAGCAGGTCGTGGCAACGGTGCGCGAAGCGTATGACAGCTACGAGTTCCACGACGCGTTTTACGCCATGCATCACTTCTGCGTCGTCGATCTGTCCAACTTCTATTTGGACGTGCTGAAGGATCGCCTGTATATCGAGGCGAAGGACGGCGAAAAGCGTCGCGCGGCGCAAACGGCGATTTATCGTATTTTGAACACGCTGACGCGTATGCTGGCGCCCATCCTGGCGTTTACCGCCGAGGAAATCTGGTCGTATTTGCCGCATACCGATGCGGAGGATCCGCGTTCGGTGATGCTGAACGAGATCCCGCAGTCGCACCCGGTGTCCGATCCGGAGTTTGAAGCCAAGTGGGAGCGAATCCACGCGATTCGCGACGATGTACAGAAGGTGCTGGAGTCGGCCCGTGCTTCAAAGCTGATCGGCAGCTCGCTGGAGGCGAAGGTGACGCTGTTCTGCGAGGGCGAGCTGTTGTCGTTTGTTCAGTCGGTGCAGGAGCTGCTGCCGACGGTGCTGATCGTGTCGCAGGTTGCGGTACAGGGCGAAGGACAGGGCGAGTATACCGGCGAGGTGGCCGGGCTGACGGTCTCGGTGGCACACGCCGACGGCGGCAAATGCTGCCGTTGCTGGTCCTATAGCGACACCGTCAAGGAGGACGGCGAAGCCGCCGGTCTGTGCGCGCGGTGTGCCGCGCTTCTCGGCCTGTAAGCAGGGAGGCGGCTCTGAATGTTTCAGTGCATGATTTTAGCGATATCGGCCGTGCTGGTCGGACTGGATCAGCTGACCAAATGGCTGGCGGTGATGTACCTGCGAAGCGGCGAAGCCGTCACTGTGATTCCGCGGATTTTGGATTTTTCATACGCGGAAAACACCGGCGCGGCGTTCAGTATTCTGTCCGGTGAGCGGTGGTTTCTGATCGTCATTACGCTGATCGTGATGATTGCCTTGGCGGCGTTTCTGCTGTTCGGCCGCTTCCGTCGGTACAAGCTGTTTAATCTCAGCGCCACGCTGATTTTGGCAGGCGGGATCGGCAACCTGATCGACCGGTTGGTGCAGGGCTATGTGGTGGATTTTATCAAGGTCACCTTCATGGACTTTCCCGTTTTCAATGTGGCCGATTGCTTTGTTGTGGTCGGTTCGGTGCTGTTGCTGATCTTTTTCTGCTTTGTCTATGAGGACAAAGCGGTAGCGGAGGCTTCTCATGGAAAAACAACTGACGATTCTTCCGGAGAATGAGGGAAAACGTGCAGATTGCTTTTTGGCGGAAACGCTGTCGGTGACACGCTCACAGGCACAAAAATGGTTGGAGCAGGGTCAGGTGACCCTGAACGGACGGGCGCTTTCCAAAAGCGCCCGTCTCGTGCAAAATACGATCCTCGCGGTGACGATCCCGGAGCCGCAGCCGTGCGAGGCACAGCCGCAGGCGATTCCGCTGGATATTGTGTACGAGGATGACGATTTGCTGGTGGTCAACAAACCAAAGGGCATGGTCGTCCACCCTGCCGCCGGCAATCCGGACGGCACGCTGGTGAATGCGCTGTTGGCGCATTGTCCGCAGGGGCTGTCCGGTATCAACGGCGTGATGCGCCCCGGCATTGTGCATCGGATCGATAAAGACACCAGCGGTCTGCTGATCGTGGCGAAAAACGATCGCGCTCATCAGGGGCTGGCACTGCAAATCAAGGAGCACAGCTTTACTCGCGTGTACGAGGCGGTGGCGGTAGGGCATTTTCGCGAATGGCAGGGTACGGTGGAGGCGCCCATCGGTCGCCACCCGACTCAGCGCAAGAAAATGGCCGTTACCGAGCGCAACAGCAAACCGGCGACGACGCACTATACCGTGCTGGAGGAATTCCCCGGATATTCGTATATCCGTTTGAAGCTGGAAACGGGGCGCACCCATCAGATCCGGGTGCACATGGCGTATTTGGGTCACCCGATCGCCGGTGATACGGTGTATGGCGGCGCGAAGCAGCCGCCGGAGCTTCACGGACAATGCCTGCATGCGCGGTGCATCGGCTTTGTTCACCCGGTCAGCGGTGAGTGTTTGGAATTCGACAGCGGACTACCGCCGTATTTTGAAGCGTTTTTACAAAAGCTTCGCACATAAAAGCAAAAACAGAAAGCTCCTCGCTTACTTAGCGAGGAGCTTTTTCGTCGGGAACAAACAGCAAAATATCATCAACGCGGCAGTCTAAGATGGTACACAGATCGTTCAGCGTGACGGTGCTGATTGGCTTATTGTGTTTTAATCTGTCCAGCAAGCTGCGACTGAGTCCGTGTTCGGTAATCAGCTTGTAGGTGGATATGTTTTTGAGCTTCAGAGTGTTGTAGAAGGGTTCGTATGAAATCATAACATCGCCTCTACACCATAATAAATTATACTCTTTTTCTTGACAATGCTCGATAAATAGAGTATAATCACCGTATGCTCTACGTATTGAGCATACGGTGCGAATGCAGATTGTGTTTACAGGAGGAATAATAATGTTCAAAAACAAATTGACAAAAGCCGAGTATGAGGCAATGGGGAAAGACCCGCTGGTTGAGTTGCTGTTATCTTTCTTCTTAGGTGGATTTGGTGTTCATAAGTTTTATATGGGTAAGGCAGGATACGGCGTTTTGTACCTGCTGACCGCCGGCCTGTTTGGGGTAGGCTCGATTATCGATTTTATCCAATTGCTTATTAATTATATCAATCTTAACAAATAATTTCGGTGGCTTCGTCTTTCGATAAGAAATTATAATGAGTAGTCTGCATTGGCACAGACGGAGCCTTACGAACTCTTGGTACTGACAATAACCACAAACGCCCACCAAAGGAGTTGTCCTTTGGTGGGCGTTTGTGTATTGCTTTGTGCCGATTATATGGCTTCGCCGTGGTGCGCTTCCACAAAATCGATGATGGGCTGCGGATCGTCCAGACCGTGCGGATGGTGATTGCACATGGATTTGCAGATCACGCGGATCGTGCCGCCGCCGGCGCGGTAATAGTCCTCCAGCACCTTACCGTTTTCGGCGTAAATCACCACGTCGTCGGCATTTCCGTACAGCATGATGACGGGAATACGGTGTGCGAGCAGGGGTGCCATGTTGTCGATCGGACTGCCGCGGAACGTGACCAGCGAGCATTTGCTGAACCCGTAGGTGTCTACCAGCTCGCGGTGGAATTGCTCGTTGTAGGGTGCTTCACCCAAACCGGCAAGGCTTAAAATGTTCATCACCGGCGCGTCAAGATACAGCACGTCGATCAGCTCCGGATAAGCCTCTGCCAGGCGAGCGGACATCAGGCCGCCGCAGCTCATGCCGACGGCGATGCCGCGTGTTTCCAGGTGATAGGTCTGTGCCACATAGCGCAAAAACGCGGCGCTGACCTCGACCTCACTATCGGGCGCCCAACGGGTGGGGTGGCCGATGTAGCAGATGTGGTACCCCTTTTCCGACATGGCTTCCTCAAAATTCGGAAAAGCGTCAAAATATTCCGCCTTCCAGACCCAGCGACCGTTGGCAGGGGCGGTGGGACGCACGACGATGGCTTCCCGATCTTCAAAAACGAAACGATCGATGACGGCGTTATCAAACATACGCAGGCTCCTTTACGTGTTGTTGCTTTCATTATACCGTTTTTGCCGGAATTGTCAAGATGACGACGATTCCAGTATCCGGGCGATGAGCGTGTTGGACAGCAGGAAGCCGTCCCGTGTCAGCCGAATCCCCTTCGGGTCGCACTGTACGAGCGCGGACGGCAGAGACGCGGCGCTTTGACGCCATGCGTCGGGGAGCGGCGTGCCGAATCGCTCGTAAAACA
>CAYQBP010000021.1:2707-6226 GCA_964415745.1 uncultured Eubacteriales bacterium | reverse complement strand
TAGTTGGTGATCCCGGCGCGGCGTGCCGCCTGCAGAGCCGTTTCGGTTTGAGCCACGGTGTGCCGCCGTCCCAGCAGACGAAGCTGGCGGTCATCGGCCGCCTGCATTCCCAGCGAGAGGCGGTTGCCGCCTGCCGCCGCAAAGGCGGCCAGCACGTCGTTCAAATCGTCGCCGGGATTGGCTTCCAGCGTGATTTCGGCGTCGTCCGGCACAGAAAACAGACGGCGTGCGGCTTCGGTGATACGAAACAGCCGTTTGCCTCCCAGCAACGACGGCGTTCCGCCGCCGAGGTACACCGTGTCCGCGAGCTCGCCGGTGGTTGTTGCCCAGTGTGTCATGGTGCGAACCAGCGCCTCGGTATAGTCGTCCATCTGAAGTGCAGTGGCCGACAACGAATAGAAGTCGCAGTAGGGGCATTTGGACAGGCAGAAAGGAACGTGCAGATACAGACCGATGGGCAAGCGGATCACCTCGTTTCAAAAGAAAAAGCCGCATTCCGCGGCTTTTTCGGTTTAGTCCTCGTTGTCAAAGAATTTGCTGTGTACCGCGGACACGGCGCGATCGGCGTCCTTGCGATCGATCAGCACCGAGATTTTGATCTCGCTGGTAGAAATGGTCTGGATGTTGATGTTGGCATCCGACAGCGCTTCAAACATTTTGGCGGCGACGCCTTCGTGCGTCTCCATGCCGGCGCCGACGATTGAGACCTTCGCCAGGTCGGTGTCGCAGTTGATCTTTTTAACGCCCAGACGCTCGCAGTACTCCTTCAGCACGGCCACCGTCTTTTCGCCGTCCGCCTCCGGCACGGTGAAGGAAATGTCCTTGGTGCCGTCGCGACCGACCGACTGCAGAATGATGTCCACGTTCACGTGCGACTGTGCGATCATCGAAAACACCTTGAAGGCGATTCCGGGCGAGTCGGGCAAGCCGACGATCTCGATACGAGCGATGCTGGTGTCCTTGGCAACACCGGTAATCAACATTTTTTCCACGTTGGTGACCTCCTTAACTTTGGTGCCGGGTTTTTGTGTGATACTGGAAAGAACCTCTAATTCAATGCCGTACTTCTTCGCCATTTCCACCGAGCGGTTGTTCAGAACCTGAGCACCCAGCGTGGCAAGCTCCAGCATTTCGTCGTGGGTGATCTCGTCCAGCTTGATGGCGTTGGGAACCTTGCGCGGGTCTGCCGTATAGACACCGTCAACGTCGGTATAAATCTGGCAGAGATCGGCGTGCATCGAAGCGGCGATGGCCACCGCACTGGTATCGGAGCCGCCGCGGCCCAGGGTGGTGATGTCGTCGTATTTGTTGATTCCCTGGAATCCGGCGACGATCACGATTTTGTTTTTATCCAATTCGGCGCGGATACGCTCGGCGTTCACCTTTTTAATGCGCGCGTTGGAATACTTGGAGTTGGTGCGGAAGCCAGCCTGCCAGCCCAGCAGGGAAATGACGGGGCAGCCGAGCTTTTCGATCGCCATGGCAAGCAGGGCGATGGAGATTTGCTCGCCGGAGGCCAACAGCATATCCATTTCGCGCTTGCTGGCCTTCGGGTTGATTTCCTGTGCCTTGGCGATCAGATCGTCCGTGGTATCGCCCTGAGCGGACACCACGACCACGACCTCGTTGCCCTGTCCGTAGGTTT
Organism: uncultured Eubacteriales bacterium; assembly: GCA_964415745.1. Taxonomy (GTDB): domain Bacteria; phylum Bacillota; class Clostridia; order Oscillospirales; family Acutalibacteraceae; genus RGIG3009. The sequence continues at coordinate 4,581 of CAYQBP010000021.1, read as the reverse complement.
TCGTGATGATGTTGGCAACGCGCATCACGCGTTCGGCGTCCGCGACGGAGCTTCCGCCGAATTTCTGTACGATCAGCATAATGTGTGAATCCCCCTTTTATAGTTCGACCATCCGCAGACGGCGAACGACCGTAACATCGGTAAACGTTGCCAACCGGCGGTTGAGTTCTTCTTCGGTAATCGGCGGTGTGCGAACCGCCAGCTCGCCCTCTGGAGCGTCCGGATAGGTCACCACGGCCAGCTCGCCGAGCGCATCGTGCAGACGGTTTAGCAGCGATTGCGCATCGGCGGTGCGGAAGCGGAGCAGGAAGGCGTAGGTATCGGCGGCGGCGTCCAGCACGTAGGTGGGGTCGCCGCGATCCCAGAACAGATACTTGCGCGCGTGGAGGTGCTTCACCTCGTCGATTACATCGGCCACCACGGCGGAGGCGGTGGGCAGCTTGCCGGCGCCGCGGCCGTAGAACACCACGTCACCGATGGCGTTTCCGCGCACCATGATCCCGTTAAACACGTCGTTGACATCCGCCAGCAGGCTGGTTTTCGGGATCAGCATGGGAGCCACCAGGCAGTGGAGCTTATCGCCCTGCTGACGGACTCGCCCGATGAGCTTGATGACGCAGCTCAGGGCGTCGGCATAGCGAATGTCATCCGGTGTCAGCTCGGTGATGCCTTCGGTGTGAACCTGGTCGGGATAAACGTGCTTGCCAAAGGCGAGCGAGGCCAAAATGCAGATTTTGCGGCAGGCGTCGTGTCCCTCCACGTCGGCGGCGGGGTTTCGCTCGGCGTAGCCGAGCTTTTGCGCCAGCGCCAGTGCCGTGTCAAAATCCATGTGATCCTGCACCATGCGTGTCAACATGAAGTTGGTGGTGCCGTTGAGAATACCGGCAATCTCGTAGACCTCATTCGCGGCCAGACATTGATCCAGCGGCCGAATGATCGGGATACCGCCGCCGACACTGGCTTCAAACAGGAAGTTCAGGTTGTGCTCCTTGGCGATTGCCAGCAGCTCATCGCCGCAGGCGGCGACCAGCTCCTTGTTGGAGGTGACCACGCTTTTTCCGACGAGCAGGCAGGCCTTGACATAATCATAGGCAGGGTGCAGACCGCCCATCGTTTCCACCACGATGCGAATATCGGGATCGTTCAGGATCTCATCAAACGAGGTGGTGAACAAATCGGCATACGGCAGGTCGGGGAAGCTACGCAAATCCAGAATACGCTTGATCTCGATGGCTTCACCGGCCTTGTGTGTAATGGTTTCGTGATTTTGACGCAGCACCTCGGCCACGCCGGAGCCGACGACACCGTGTCCTAAAATGGCAACCTGTATCATAAAACGGCCTCTCCTTTCGGTTCCTCGGTCATAGTTTCGTTGTGTCGGCGTACGCCGATCACGTGCTGTACACCCGGAATACGTCCGATCTGTTCGATCAGCATATCCAGCGATACCGACATGGCGTCGGTACGCACACACATGGTGGCGCGTGCCTTGCCGTTGGTGGGGGTGTCCTGATTGACGGTGAGAACGTTGGCACCGGCCTGGGCGAACGCCGACAGTACGCCGGACAGCACGCCGGGGCAATCCTGCAGCAGCAATTCGACCGTCATGGCTGTCGGCGTTGTTTTACCGACATAGGGTGCGACGGCATCTCTATACTTATAATACGCGCTGCGCGACAGGCCGTGCCGACGAGCCGCTTCGCTGACCGTGCGGATACGCCCGGACGACAGATCGGCGCGTATCGCCAAAACCCGGTGATACACCTCCGGCAGCATATCGGCGCGTACCAGTACCCATTCTTCATGCACAGACATAAACTGTCCACCACCAAACAACAGATGTACGAAATATGAGAACACTATACCACAGCGCG
>CAYQBP010000021.1:0-2607 GCA_964415745.1 uncultured Eubacteriales bacterium | reverse complement strand
TAAACGCCGATCTCGGTCTTTTTGCAGGCGTCGGTCGCCAGCAGACCGGTTTCGTCGCAGAATACGGCTTCCACCGTGTTTGCCTTCAGCGAATCGAAGCTCATCGGCTCGTCGCCCTGATGAAGCGCCAGCATCACGGTGTTCCACACCGAGCGCGCCACCTTGCGCTGGGCGGTGGTCAGCTCCTGCTTTTCGTCGTAGCCGTACCAGCTGGCGGCGACGTACTTCGGAGTGCCGCCGACCAGCCAAACGTCGTTGTTGTCCTGCGTGGTACCGGTCTTGGCAAAGATTTCCCAGTTGCTCCACGAGCTTTTCAGATCCTTGGCGGTCGGGGAATCGTTGCCGTAAACGACGGTCTGCAGAAGGCGGTTGGTGATATAGGCGGAATCGGCGTCGATGACCCGTTCGGAAACGTAGCCGGAGGTGCCCGGCCCGTTTTGCAAAATGACTTCGCCGTTTCGGACGACCTTGGTGTAGGAATACGGCTCGTTGTAATATCCGCCGTTGCCGAACATTTGATAGGCGGCGGTGATCTCGCGCCCGTAGACGCCGTGTGTCATACCGCCCAACGCCATCGGCGCGTAGTCGCGGTCCTGGCTGGTCAGCGAGGTCATGTGCAGGGATTGTGTCAGGAAGTTAAACGCGGTGTTGATCGGCATCAGGGTATCCAGAATCTGCGCCGGCACCGTGTTCATCGAGGACTGAATGGCTTTTTCGATGGTGGTCATGCCGCGGTCCTCGTAAGGACGACCGTAGTTCTTCGGCCACTTGGAGCCGTTTTTCAGCGTGATGTATTTGTTCCGAATGGGCGAGGAATAGTTGATGACATTATTGTAGATCGCCGGCGCGTAAATGGCGATCGGCTTGATGGAGGAGCCGGGCTGTCGGGTGGAATCCGTGGCGCGGTTCAGAATACGGTTAGCCTTCTTTTCACCGCGTCCGCCCACCACGGCGACCGCCTTGCCGGTGTAATCCATGACAAAGATTGAGGCCTGCGCGTTCTTTTCATCGCCCTTGACATCGACGAAGTTGCTGTCATCGGCATAGATCGCTTCCACCTTGGCCTGCAATTCCGGGTCCTCGCAGGAGTAAATCGTCAGGCCGCCGTAAAACACCAGGTTTTCCGCCTGTGCTTCGGTATAGCCGTAGGTGGATTGGAGGTCGTCGATGACGTCGTCGATGACCATTTCCGTGTAGTAGTCGTAAATCGTATAGGTCTGACTGCTGCGCGAGAAGTAGATTTCCTCGCCCAACGCCTGCTGGTATTCGTCGGTGGTGATAAAGCCCAGCTCGTGCATTTTCCGCAGCACCGTGCGCTGGCGTTGCAGCAGGTTTTCCGGGTGCGTGTAGGGGTTGTATTTGCTGGGATTGTTGGTGATGCTGGCCAGCACGGCACATTCGGCCAGTGACAGCTCGTGCACCTCTTTACCGAAATAGTACTGGGCGCCGGCGCCGACGCCTTCGATGGTGCCGGTCAGCGGAATGATGTTCAGGTAGGCCTGTAGAATTTCATCCTTGCTGTATGTTTGCTCCATCTCGATGGCGGTCAGGATCTCGGTGATCTTACGCTCGATGGTGTGGTCGTCGTTGTCGGTCAGGTTTTTGACCAGCTGCTGTGTCAGGGTGGAGCCGCCGTACTCGTTTTCGTTGAAATGCAGCACCAGGTTCGCCACGGCGGAGACGGTGCGCTTCCAGTCGACACCGTAGTGCTCGTGAAAGCGCTCGTCCTCGATGGCGACCACGGCGTTTTGCAGATAGACCGGAATGTTTTTCAGGCTGACAAACTCACGCTTAACGCCGTCCAGCCGCTGGTATTCCACAAATTCGCCGGTATCGCTGTCCTGCACCATGATGATCGAGGTTTGACTCTGGTTGATGACATCAATGTCCGGGACGGCGCTTTTGTCGAACGTGGTGGTGATATAAATCGTCAGTACACAGGCGACGATACAGCCGGTGATGACCAGAACCAGGCAAAGCGACAGCAGGGCTTTGGCAAAAATGCCCAGGCCGCGGCGCACACGCTCTTTTTTGGTTTGAGGCGTTGCTTCCGGCGCCGCCGTCTCGCCGGTACGGCGATTCTTTTTCGGTTCGGACGGTTGTTTCTGAACAGCCACGGTGCTTCCTCCTTTATAACGGGGATCGGTCGCCGGGGGCGACGAACGACACAACTACATACTTAAACAATTCTATATTACAGCAGAAGCGCCGAAAAGTCAAATGGTAGAATTGTAAATTTCGCATATTCGCGGAGCCGGCGCCCACACTAATATGGACGGGAGGAGGACGGAATATGCCGCAGACAGACGGGAAACAGGCAGGACACCGCCGCTGGCTGCCGGTCGTAATCGCCTGCGCGTTGCTGGTCGGTGCCGCAATGTGGGCGGCGGCGCTGTTGCCGTTGGCGGAGGCCGAGGAGCCTGCGGCGCGGCAGGGGGACGCGGTGCAAAACGAGCCGACGGGCTCGGACGGCGGACATTATCTGCTGAAGGCGTGGGGCGGAGCGGTGGCGTTGTTTGACAAAAACGGCACCGAGCCGCTGACGGTCTACGAGGTGGCGGTGCAGTCGTTGCCGCCGGAGGAGCAACGGCGGTTGCAGGAGGGAAT
>CAYQBP010000020.1:15303-16409 GCA_964415745.1 uncultured Eubacteriales bacterium | reverse complement strand
GTTTGCCGGCGCCGAGGCCACCTACACCATCGAGGCGATGATGCACGACGGCAAGGCGTTGCAGAGCGGCACCAGCCACTATTTCGGAGACGGCTTCGCACGTGCCTTTGACATTCAGTTTACCGACCGCGAAAACAAGCTGCAGTATCCGCATCAGACCTCGTGGGGTATGTCCACCCGTATCATCGGCGCCATCATCATGACGCACGGCGACGATAACGGCCTGGTGCTGCCGCCCGCCGTGGCGCCGGTACAGCTGGTGATTTTGCCGATCGCACAGCATAAGCCCGGCGTGCTGGAGAAGGCACGGGAGCTGAAGGAGCGCCTGTCCGGTGTGGCTCGCGTCAAAATGGACGATTCCGACAATTCGCCCGGCTGGAAGTTTGCCGAGTACGAGATGAAGGGCGTTCCGCTCCGCTTGGAGATCGGCCCGCGCGATATTGAAAACAATCAGTGCGTGCTGGTGCGCCGCGACAACCGCGAAAAGACGGTCGTTTCGCTGGACGAGCTGGAAACGAAGATTCCGGAATTGCTGCAGGCGGTGCACGACGGCCTGTATCAGAAGGCGTTGGCACGTCGTGAAAGCATGACCTACACGGCGACCACTCTGGACGAGCTGTGCGCCATTGCCGATCAGAAGCCCGGCCTTATCAAGGCCATGTGGTGCGGCGATGAGGCCTGCGAGCTTCAGCTGAAGGAGCAGGCCGGGGTGACCAGCCGGTGTATGCCGTTTGAGCAGGAGCAGCTGAGCGACACCTGTGTTTGCTGTGGCAAGCCGGCCAAGAAAATGGTGGTCTGGGGTAAGGCCTATTAAGCGTAAGGAGTGAGTGCGATGCGACGGAAGCTGTACGGCAACGCCGTGACACCGGCGTGCGGCATCTGCGGCAACGGGCGCCGTTCGGCCGACGGCAAGGTGATTCTGTGCCTTCGTCGCGGCGTCGTGGACCCACACGCGCATTGTCGGCGGTTCGTGTATGATCCGTTGCGGCGCGTGCCGTATATTCAGCCCACTCTGGCGACCTATTCGGAAGAAGATTTTCGTCTGGAATGATTTGCAAAGCACCCTCTGCCTGCGGATTGCGGCGGAGGGGCTTTTCTTTTGCGGC
>CAYQBP010000020.1:2540-15203 GCA_964415745.1 uncultured Eubacteriales bacterium | reverse complement strand
TTTGCAAAGCACCCTCTGCCTGCGGATTGCGGCGGAGGGGCTTTTCTTTTGCGGCGAGGCGGAGCGGCGCCGGAAAGCGGATGGAGGGGTCGGCACAATAATAGTGCGGACAAAAAATAGTGCTTGACAAATGGGTAAGGTGCTGCTATAATAGGTGTAAAGCATTTTGCTTTACACTTGAGCAAGGGAGGGGCAGACGTGGCAAAGGACATGGAAATCGCGTGGCTGTTTGATTTTTACGGCGATATGCTGACCGAAAAACAGCGCCTGGTGGTGGAATTGTACTATGACGAGGACCTGTCCCTTTCGGAAATCGCCGAGCACCAGGACATTACGCGCCAGGGCGTTCGCGATTCTCTCAAGCGTGCCGAAGCGCAAATGCGTGAAATGGAGGATCGCCTGCATCTGGCGGCGCGTTTCCGCAAGGTGCACGAGGGCTTCGACGCCATTTGCCGGGCGGCACAGGAAATTCGCGAGCTGAACCTGCATTCTGTCCGCTCGCGCGAGATCGACGAACGTGTCGGTCGGATCGTTGCGTTGACGGAAGAACTGAGAGAGAGGTAACGCCGTGGCTTTTGAAGGTCTTTCCGAAAAGCTGTCAGCCGCCTTCAAGCGACTGAAAAATAAGGGTAAGCTGACCGAGACAGACGTGCGCGAGGCCATGCGCGAGGTGCGCCTGGCGTTGCTGGAGGCGGATGTCAACTATAAGGTCGCGAAGGATTTTACCGCGGCGGTTGCCGAACGCGCGGTGGGCGAAAGGGTGATGGAAAGCCTGACGCCGGCGCAAATGGTAATCAAGCTGGTCAACGAGGAGCTGACCAAGCTGATGGGCGGCGAGGCCAGTCCGCTGGCGCGTCCGGGGCAGTCCCCGTGCGTGATCATGATGTGCGGTCTGCAGGGCTCCGGTAAAACCACCCATTCCGCGAAGCTCGGTAAGCTGTTAAAATCGCAGGGGCATCGCCCCCTGCTGGTGGCGTGCGACGTGTATCGCCCGGCGGCGATTAAGCAGCTGCAGGTGGTGGGCGAGGCGGTCGGCGTCCCGGTCTTTGAACGGGGCACGGCCGATCCGGTGGAGATCGCCAAGCAGGCGGTTCGCCATGCGCGTGACCACGGCAACGATTATGTGATACTGGATACCGCCGGTCGGTTGCATATCGACGAGCAGCTGATGACCGAATTGCGGAATGTGCGCGCCGCGGTCAATCCGCAGGAGATCCTGCTGGTCGTGGACGCGATGACCGGTCAGGACGCCGTGAATGTTGCCGGTACGTTTAATGAAGCGCTGGAAATCAGCGGTGTCATTTTGACCAAGCTGGACGGCGATACGCGCGGCGGTGCGGCGCTGTCGGTGCGCGCCGTCACCGGAAAGCCGGTCAAATTCGCCGGAACCGGCGAAAAGCCGGACGATCTGGAGGTGTTCCACCCCGATCGAATGGCGTCGCGTATTTTGGGCATGGGCGACGTGCTCTCCTTCATCGAAAAGGCCCAACAGCAGATCGATGAACGCGAAGCGGAGGCGCTGGCGGAAAAGCTGCGCCGGGAGACGTTCGATTTGAACGATTTGCTGGATCAGTTCCGGCAAATTCAAAAAATGGGTGACATTAAAGGCCTGCTGGGCATGATCCCCGGCGTCGGCAAGCAGCTCAAGGACGTGGAAATCGACGAAAAGCAGTTTTCCCGCGTGGAAGCAATCATCCTGTCCATGACGCCGCGCGAACGCGAAAAGCCGGATGTCATCAATCCCTCGCGCAAGCGTCGCATTGCCGCCGGCTGCGGTATGCGCGTGGAGGACGTGAACCGCTTGCTCAAGCAATACGAAACGATGCGCCAGCTGATGAAGCGCATGAAAAACGCCGGTAAAAAGGGCGGCCGCGGCATGATGCCCGGTATGGGCTTCGGCGGCAAGGGTGGCCGTTTCGGCTTCTGATGTGGTATTCAATTGTGACCGCAGACAGCGGTCGTGTTTGAAGAATAAAGACTTATTTTGGAGGTACCAACAATGGCAGTAAAGATCAGACTGCGCCGCATGGGCGCAAAGAAGGCTCCGTTCTATCGTATCGTAGTGGCGGATTCCCGTTATCCCCGTGACGGTCGCTTTATCGAGGAATTGGGTTATTACAACCCGCTGGAGGAGCCGTCCGTGGTGAAGGTGGACGTCGAAAAGGCGAAGAAGTGGATCGCCAACGGCGCACAGCCTACCGATACCGTGAAGGAGCTGCTGAAGAAGGCCGGCGTGTGATCGGTTTCTTCGGCGAAAGGTAGGACAAATATATGGAAGAATTGCTGTTGACGATCGCTCGCGGATTGGTTGACGATCCCTCGGCGGTCACCGTTACTCAGGACGAGCCGCAGGAGGATGGAACCATCGTATTTCATCTGCGTGTGGCGGCGGATGATATGGGTCGCGTGATCGGTAAGCAGGGTCGTATCGCCAAGGCGATGCGTACCGTTATGCGTGCTGCCGCTTCCCGTCAGGACGCCAAGGTTTCGGTCGAGATCGACGATTGACTCGAGGAAACGCCTCTCACGGCAGTGCTGTGAGAGGCCTTTTTGAATGGAGGAGACTCATGCCGAAAAAGCGCTATTTGGAAGCCGGAGAAATTGTGGGAACGCACGGTGTGCGCGGCGAGGTTCGCGTGCGTCCGGAATGTGATTCGCCGCAGGTTCTTGCCGGTCTGCGTACGCTGTATTTTGATGAGGGCCGTCGGGCGGTTCGCGCCCAGGCGCGCGTGCACAAGTCGCTTGCTCTGGTCAAGCTGGAGGGGATCGATACCGTCGAGCAGGCCGCCGCGTTGCGCGGACAGATGGTATATCTTGACCGCAACGACCTGAAGCTGGAGCCGGGTCGCTACTTTATTTGCGATCTGATCGGCTTGTCCGTGGTGGACGACGATACCGGCGCGGTGTACGGTGAATGCACCGATGTCAGCCATACCGGCTCCAACGACGTCTATCATCTCCGCACGCTGAACGGCAAGGAGGTTCTGATCCCGGCCATTCCCTCCGTGATTCGCCGTGTGGATGTGGACGGCGGCGAGATACGGATCTTCCCGATGTTAGGACTGTTTGATGATGAGAATTGATTTTTTGACGCTGTTTCCCGAAGCGTGTGACCGCATGATGTCCGAAAGCATCATCGGCCGTGCGCGGCAACGGGAGCTGCTGGATCTGCGATTTCATCAAATTCGCGATTATACCGAGAACCGGCAGAAGCAGGTCGATGATTACCCCTACGGCGGCGGCATGGGCATGGTGATGTTTGCCCAGCCGATCGCGGATTGCTTCCGCGCCGTGTGCGAGGAGCTGGGGCACCGTCCGCATCTGATTTATCTGTCGCCGCAGGGAAAAACGCTGACCCAGCAGCGGGCGCGCGAGCTGGCGCAGCTGCCGGATTTGTGCCTGCTGTGCGGTCACTATGAGGGCGTGGACGAACGGGTGCTGGAGGCGCTGGTCGATGAGCAGATCTCCATCGGAGATTATGTGCTGACCGGTGGCGAGCTGCCGGCACTGGTGCTGACCGATTGCGTGGCACGCATGATCCCCGGTGTGCTGTCGGATGAGCAGTGCTTTACCGAGGAAAGTCACTTTTCCTCGCTGTTGGAGTACCCCCAATACACGCGGCCTGCCGTGTGGGAGGGACGCGCCGTTCCGGATATCTTGCTGACGGGGCATCATGCCAACATTGCCGCCTGGCGCCGCCGACAGTCGTTGATTCGAACCCTGCGGCATCGCCCGGATATGCTGGAGCATGCCGAGCTGACAGCGGAGGAGCGCGTCTTTTTGGAGGAGATCGCGCAGGAGATGTCCGCGGACGCCTCGCCAATATAGCCAAAAGTTATTCACCGTTATTGTCAAAATGACCAAATCGAGGACGAGCTTTTTGGCGAAAATAGGGCAGGCAAACGAAAATGCGCCGGACCCCGTTTTTTGTTGCGGATTTTGTTTGACCCCGGCGCAGTTTGTGGTATAATATGTAATATCTTGTTGGATCAATGAGACCGCCCGGTCGGTCGCGTTCAGTGATGAGAGGAGCATTTCGTATGTATGCTAAAGAGGTACTGGTGCAGAATCAGGTAGGTCTGCATGCTCGTCCTGCTACATTTTTTATTCAGAAGGCAAACGAATTCAAGTCTGCCATCTGGGTGGAAAAGGAAGAGCGTCGCGTCAACGCGAAGAGCCTGCTGGGTGTTTTGTCGTTGGGAATCGTCGGTGGCACCGGCATTCGCATCACGGCAGACGGCAACGATGAGGAGGAGGCCGTAGACGCTTTGGTGTCGCTGGTCGAATCCGGCTTTGCCGAGTAAGAGGGGTTATTCAAGGAGGCTCACGGCTGTGTAGCGTCCCGGAGCGCAGTTGCATCGTATGCGGCTGCGCTTTTTGTGTCTTTTCGGAGGTGATACGGTGTCGAAAAAAATCAAGGAGCTGCGGCGGCAGGCGATGGCATTGCCGCTGGAGCCGGGCGTTTATCTGATGAAGGACGAACGGGACAGCATTATCTATATCGGCAAGGCCAAGGCGCTCCGCAACCGTGTCAGTCAATACTTCGGCTCGGATACGCACCACACGGAAAAGGTGCGCCAAATGGTGAGCCGGGTGGATCATTTTGAGTACATTGTCGCCGGGAGCGAGTTTGAAGCGCTGGTGCTGGAATGCTCGCTGATTAAGCAGTATGCCCCGAAATATAACATTCTGCTCAAGGACGACAAGGGGTACCGCTATATTCGCGTGTCGCCGCCGCCCTATTCCCGTATTACCGAGGCGAAGCAACGCGCCGACGACGGGGCGCGGTACATCGGCCCGTATATGAGCTCGTATATCCTGCGGCAGGCGGTGGACGAGGTGAACCGGCTGTTTCAGCTCTCCACCTGCAAGCGGCCGTTGCACTATGGCAGGGGGGGCGAACGTCCCTGCCTGAACCATCACATCGGGCAGTGCTGTGCCCCGTGCACCGGGCGGATCCCGGAGCGCGAATACGCCGAACGCGTGGAGCAGGCGGTGACCTATCTGACGCAGGGAAGCGCGCATCTGGTCGCTTTGCTGACACGGCAAATGAACGAGGCGGCGGAGGCGCTGGAGTTTGAAACGGCGGCGCGTCTGCGTGACCGTATCCGCGCACTGGAAAAGCTGAGCGACAAGCAAAAGGTGGTGCAGTCGCGCGTGCCGCATCAGGATATTATCGCGTTGGCGCAAGCCGGCGGCGTTGCCTGCTTCGAGGTGTTTCGGTTTGTCCACGGTGCCCTGTCCGACCGCGAGGAGTTTCTCGTGGATTCGGTCGAGGAGCTTCCTGCGGCTCGTGCCGAGTTCCTGCGCCGCTATTACGCCATGCGCGAGACCGTTCCGCCGCGTGTCGTGCTGGACGGCGAGGTGGAGGACGGCGAGCTGCTGGAGCGGTTTTTGACCGAGCGTGCCGCGTCGCAGGGGGCGCGCTATTCCGTGAAGCTGGTGCTTCCGCAAAAGGGTCAGCAGGCACAGCTGTTGGCCATGTGCCGCGATAATGCTGCGGAGCGGGTCGCCCGTCAGCTGGAAGCGAGCGGACGGGAGATTACGGCGCTGGAGGAGCTGCGACAGCTGTTGGGGCTGAAGGAGCTGCCGGACCGTATCGAGGGCTACGACATTTCCCATACCGGCGGCACGGACGTGGTTGGCGCAATGGTGGTGTTTCGCAACGGTAAGCCGTCACGCGCCGATTATCGGAGGTTTGCCATTCGCACGGTGCAGGGGCAGGACGACTGCGCCTGTCTGCGCGAGGTGCTGGAGCGTCGCCTGAACGAATATGAGCAGCACCGCGGTGAGGATCGCGGCTTCGGCGAGCTGCCGGACCTGATCCTGCTGGACGGCGGCGAGGGACAGCTGGCGGCGGTCAAGCCGCTGGTGGATCGCTTCGGGCACGGTATTCCGGTGTTCGGTCTGGTCAAGGATTCTCATCACCGCACCCGTGCGATCACCGCCGAGGGCGGAGAGCTGGCCATTCAGGGGCGGCGTGCCGCCTTCACGCTGGTGTCGGCCGTTCAGGAGGAGGTTCACCGGGTCGCGATCGGGTACCATCGTCAAAAGCGCAAGCGCGTGATCGGCAGTACGCTGACCGAGATTCCGGGCGTGGGGAAAACCCGTGCAGCACTGTTGCTGCGGCATTTTGGCTCGGTATCCGCGGTGCGCGAGGCAACCGTGGAGCAGCTGGCGGCGGTCAAGGGAATGACGAGGCCTGCCGCGGAGGCGATCGTTCGATTTTTTGGCGAGAAGGAAAACTGATTGCTTTTTTTCGCCGATTCGTGTATACTACTGTAAGAAAGGCGGGATCGTTTTGGATACCTTTGTGGAACAGATCATTTACCGAAAGAAAACCGCGTCGCAGGTGGCGCTGGCGGTGCTCCTGATGGCGCTGGCGTCCGTTTTTATCGTATTCCTGTTTCTGTTTTTGCGCTCGTTTGCGTTGGTGCTCATGCTGCCGTTCGGGTATCTCATGTGGTGGCTGCTGTCCGAAATGAATATCGAATACGAATACTGCATCACCAACGGTGACATCGACATTGACCGCATCGTGGCGCGCCGCAAGCGTAAGCGTGTGGTTTCCGTTTCGTTGAAGAAGCTGGACAGCGCCGGTCGGTACGACCCGAACAAATGGAAGGGTCGTCAGGTCGACCGGACGGTGTTTGCCGCCTCCTCCGAACGGGCGGAGGGCTTGTATTGCTTTAGCTATCGCAGTAAAAAGAACGGCTATACGCTGGTCGTGTTTGAGCCCAACGAGCGCGTGCGGGAAGCGTTTTTCAAGGCCTTGCCGCGCCTGCTTCAATTGGAAATGTAACAGGAAAGCGAGTGCCGTCGGACACTCGCTTTTTGATCGGAGGGATAACGATGCTGGAATGGCAGGATATTTGCCGTTGCTTTTCGCCGCGCGTTGCCGAAAGTCATAAGGGGACGTACGGCAACCTGCTGTCGGTTTGCGGCAGCTACGGCATGGCGGGGGCGGCGGTGCTGGCGGCCAAGGCCGCCTTGCGAAGCGGCGTGGGGCTGGTCACGGCGGCGGTGCCGGAATCGGTCTACCCGATCGTGGCGGTTCAGGTGCCGGAGGCCGTGTTTGCCCCGTACTCTCCGAACGAGCCGGCGGCACTGCTGTCGCGGCTGGAAAAGGCGTCGGCACTGCTGTTCGGCTGTGGCGTGGGGCAGGCGCCGGAAACGGAAGAACAAATGGCGACCCTGCTTCGTCACGCCGGTTGCCCGATTGTTTTGGACGCCGATGGCATAAATCTGCTGGCGCGGCATATAGCTATATCGGAAACAATCCGGGCACCGTTGATCCTGACGCCGCATCCGCTGGAGCTGGCACGGCTGACGGATCGCCCGGTCGGGCAGATTCAGGACGACCGGATCGCCGCCGCCCGACAGGCGGCACAGCGGTTTCACGGGATTGTCGTGCTCAAAGGGCATCATACCGTGATTGCCGATCCGTCCGGCGAGGTGTGGGTCAATCCCACCGGGAATCCCGGCATGGCGGTGGGCGGCAGTGGAGATGTGCTGGCCGGGATCATCGCCGCGCTGGCGGCGCAGGGCATGGCACCGCAGGAGGCCGCGTGCTGTGGCGTGTACCTTCACGGTGCCGCCGGAGATCGGGCGGCGGCGCGTCTGTCACAGCATTCGCTGCTGCCGACGGATATGATCGAGGAGCTTTCCGGGTTGTTTCTGCAATTGGAGCAGCAGGAGTGACAATCAATGCGTCGTGGCATCGCAGGGCTTTTGTTTTTGGTGGTGACGTTGACGGCGACGGGCTGTCGCCGCAACACAGCGGAGGTGGCGCCGGTGGGCAACGACTTCACCTGCACCATTGCCGCCGAGTATAAGGACATGAAGCTGTCGGGAACGCTGGTTCGCCAAGCGACCGGGATGCTGAAGCTGACGTTCACGGAGCCGGACAGTCTGGCCGGGGTAACGTCGCTGTGGGATGGTGAGACGGTACAGCTACAGCTTGACGGCATGAGCTTTTCCGTCGATCCCGATACCGTCCCGGAAAGTGCGCTGGGCGAGGAGCTGATCGCCGCTCTGGACGCGGCGGTTCGCGGCGAGGGCGCCGCCACACGGGAGAATGGACAGCTGGTGATTCGTGGCACAGGCAGCAATGGGGACTACGTGCTGACGTGCGATCCGGATACCGGCGTGCCGCAAACGCTGTCGGTGCCGGCATTGCCCCTGACGGTCACCTTCTCCGGGCTTCAACGGACAAAATGAAAAACCACCGCTTCGGTTTTCCTGCCGAAGCGGTGGTCGTTTTTTAATTATTATTTACTGTTCGTAACACGGAAGGTGCGCGGAGTCATGCCCTCGTGCTCGCGGAACATGGCGCAGAAATGCGAGGGGTTGCCGAAGCCGCAGTCCTGTGCGATCTCGGTGATGGAGCGGCGCGTTTCCACCAGCATACGGCGAGACGCCACGATGCGCTGCTCGTTCAGGTATTGAATGATGCTCATGCCGGTGCAGTTACGGAACAGGCGGCAAAGGTAATACTTGCTGACGTGGGTATCGGCGGACAGGTCGTCGATGGTGACCGGCTCGGCATACCGCGTGTGCAGATAATGCAGTACGCGCGCGATCCGGGGGTCGCCAGCCTCGGCCAACAGCTGATCCTGCGGCTCCGGCATGATGAGCAGACGGATCAGGAGGCTGAAAATCAGCGCGCTGTCGTTGGAGTTTACCGCCATGGCGCTGAACATATTATCGACCTCGCCTGCCTGGTTGGGCGACAGTGAGAAGCAGGTTCCGCCGGCTTCTCCGAACAAATCCAGCAACGCCTGTGCACCGACCGGCTGCAGTGCCTTTTCCAGCAGACTGCGGCGGACGATCAGCTTGTTGCGGCAATAGGTGTTGACATCACGCGGATTCAGCGAGTGAATGTTGAAGGAGTCGATAAACAGCAGCGTGCCCGGTGCCAACGGATAGGTCCGGTCTTTGATCAGAACGTTGCCGTCACCCGACAGAATTTGGATGACCTCCAAGGAGTCGCTGTCCGTGTGTGCGTGGCCGATGGAGGGCGCACGCCCCTGCTGGTGATAAGCGACTTCGCGAATGAATGCCATAATAAAAACCTCCTTGAGCATAATTGACTTGCATTAAAATCTTCCGCCCGGCTTGCCGAAGCCCCCTGCACCGCCGTGACCGCCGGGGTCTCCGCCGGGGCCGCCGTTGTTGCCGCCCATCATACCGCCACCGCCGTTGCTGTATTGGTAGCTGTCCAGGGTGAGCTCATAGCTCTGACTGCCGACCGTCAGGGTGCACGTGGCGTCCTGCTCCAGGCCGGGGGCGGTGAGCGCGACGGAGGAAAAAGCCTTCGTCGGTGTGAAGGTGGCTACGGTATTTCCGTGGCTGTCCTGAAGCGTAACCTGGGTCCCGGCGGCGCAGGAGCCGGTATTGTAAAGAATACAGGCCTGCGTGGACGACGAGCCGAAGCCGACGGCCATGCCGGAGGCGCCGGTCGCGACGACGATGCCACCGGTGGCGATCGCCTCGGTTTCATAATCCAGCGCGCCGTTGCCGTTGTCGGTGGGGCCGTTGACGTAGGTCTCGCCGCCGGAAACGTACAGAGCGCCGTTGGAGTCGATCCCGTCACCGCCGGCATCGATGGTGATTTTGCCGCCGGTGATGGAGAGAAATGCATCGGTATCGGCGTTGAAGCTCCCCTGTCCCGGACGGCCGCCCAGGGCGGAGGAATCGTTACCGCCGGCGGCGTTGATCCCGTCGTCGGAGGCGGTAATGTCCAGAACACCGCCGGAGATGGTGATGCTCTGCGCCTCGACCCCCTCGTAGCTTTCGGTGATGGTGATCGTGCCGCCGCCGATCAGCACGGCGGTATCGGCATGGATCCCGTCATCACCCGACGATAGGGTGAATTCTCCTTTTATTATATACAAAGATGCGTTAGAATGCAAGGAATCGTCGGAAGAATTGATAAAAAATTTACCATTATTGATAATCAGGTCGCCGGAGCACTTGATTCCCTTGGCCGAGGTGTTGTCGGTGGTCTGCGTGGTATAGTAGCTGCCGCCCCACTGCCCCCACGAGGAGCCGGTGCTGGCATTTTCACTGCCGCCTCCGGTGGTCAGCGTGTAGGTGCCGCTGTCGATCTGAAGCGAGGCGGCGGCCTGAATACCGTCGCCGTCCGCGGTGATCTCCCACGTGCTGTCGGCCAGATAGATCGCGCCGAGCGTCTCGTCGTCCTTGTTTTCGGCGTGAACGCCGTCCTTTCCGGCGGTCACGGTGAAGCTGCCTCCGGCAACGTCCAGCCGATCCTTGGCGCAAATGCCGTGCTTGGCGGCGGTCACGGTGAGCTGTCCGCCGGTCACGGTGAGATCGTCCTTGGACACGATCCCGTGCGCGGTATCGCAGGATACCGTCAGCGACCCGGTGCCGTTGATGGTCAAATCGTCCTTGGAAAATACGGCGGCGTCCAGCGAATTTTCGTCAATGTCGATAAGCTCGCCGGTGCTGGTCAGCGTGTTGACCGTGCCGTCGGCCAGCGTCAGAAACACCTTATCCGCCTGACGAATGTACAAGGCACTGCTGTTTTCGCAGGTGACGGTGACGCCCCTCAGCACCAGCTGTAATTTGTCCTCCTTGGACGCCTCGACAATGATTTGACCCTTCAGCTCGCCGGACAGCAGGTAGGTGCCTGCCTCGCGCAGGGTCACCACCCCGTTTTCCACCGAGACCGAGGCGGAGGACGCGACGGCACTGTTTCCGTTCAGCGTAACGGTGATCGCCTGATCTGCATCGAACGAGGCGTCCTTGTCGCGGTCGGAAAACAGCTCGTCGGCGGAAACGCCGAGCGAGGATGGCGTTGTTACCACGGGGACGCTCTCTCCGGTGGCCTGCTTTTGATCGGAGCACGCCGTCGCACACAGCAGCAGTGCCGCCACACATGCAAAACAACACAAGCGCTTCACACGAGCCCCTCCTTACAGAATATCGTTTTCCGTTTCCGGCACCGAGCAGCTGATTTCCAGATTGCCGTTGCGGCAACGCAGGGCGTCAATCAGCTCCTTTTCCTGTGCGCCGTCGCGCAGGGTGATGGTGTAGGTCAGGCGGAACAGACTGCCCAAATGGGTGGTTTTCACCTTGGTCAGCGTGTGCGCGACGGTGTATCGCTCGAACAGGTCGTCAAACACCGAGCCGTAGTCCAGATCCTCCGGAATGGTGATGCGGAGGAGCTTTTCACATCGGTTGCTTTGCGCGAAGCGGCGGAGCAGAAGCTCGTAGAGCAGCTGCACCGCGCCGATCACGACCGTAAACAGCACCGCGTAGCCCAAATAGCCCATGCCGGTGGCCAGACCGGCGGCCATCGCCAAAAAGATCGAGCCGATCTCGCGTGCCGAGCCGGGAGCCGACCGAAAACGAACCAGACTGAACGCACCGGCAACGGCGACTCCGGCGCCCAGATTGCCGTTGACCAGCAGAATGACGACGCAGACAACGGCGGGCAGGAGGGCCAGGGTGACGGTGAAGCTCGGACTGCACCGGTTGTTCAGCCGATACAGCAGGGCCAAAACGGCGCCCAGCACCAAAGCGGTGCCGAGGCATTGAAAAAAGACGGCAGGGGTGATCGCGGCGGTGGCGGCGGTGTCAATCACGCCGGTAAACCAGGATTCCATCATGTCAGCTCCTTAATAATCGGTTAAAAGAGGTTGCCGGGAGGCACGTTGGCGCTCCGTGATACGCTGAAAGGCGGTTCCGTATTTGGAAAAGGAGGAACGGTAGATGTGCCGCTCTTCCAGCAGCCGCAGCAACCAAAACGGCAACGCCGTGCCGGTTTTGACCTCCAGCAGGTATTCGCCGGGAATCAACGGCTCACCGGCGGTGACATCGGTCAAGGACAAATTCTGCTCGCGAAAACGGATATTCCGATCGAAGGTGACGCGGAGAGACGCGTCATCGTTGGCCACAAAGGCCAGCCGGTCGTACATCAACAGCAGTGACGGCTCCAGCCGGGGATATTGGCGGCGGAAATACGCGATCTCGCGCAGAATCTGCGTGTCGCGGAGGTCGTCTGCCTGACCGTCGGACAGATACCGGAGCGCTTCGCCGTAGGGCAGTGTCTCGCGCCGCTTGTAGACGACATGATCGTACTTTTTCTTCAGCTCCGCGAAAACCGGATCGTGCTCTCCCACGGCGCCGTAGCTTCGCAGTCTCAGCTTTTCCTTGTAGATCGGGTGCTCCAGCGAGCGGCGGATCAGGCGGCGATCCGGCGTGTCGTAGTACAGACTGCCGATGGTGCTGGAAAAATAGGTGTCGGGGTGAAGGTGCGGCTCCAGGGCCGTCATCAGTGAGGCGTACTGCGCTTCGGATAACCGATATTTCAGCTCGTACCGCTCAAAAATATGGTTAGAGGCCATACCACAGCTCCTTTCTTGCTGTCAGTATGGCATATCAAGCTAAAAAGAACTTAAAAGGGGCGGCGCGACCGCACCGTCGGCGGTGAAGCCCCCTGCGCCGCCGGACGGCGGCTTGCGCTCAGAAGCAGGCCACCACGCACAGGGAGTGACCGTCCTCGCTGTAGGCGGTGACGGTGCCGTTCATGGAGGTGACGATCGCCTTGACAATGGACAGGCCGATGCCGGAGCCGCCCCTTGAGGACGAGCGGGCGGGGTCGGCGCGATAGAACCGCTCGAACAGGCGGTCGTA
>CAYQBP010000020.1:0-2440 GCA_964415745.1 uncultured Eubacteriales bacterium | reverse complement strand
TTGAGGACGAGCGGGCGGGGTCGGCGCGATAGAACCGCTCGAACAGGCGGTCGTAATTGCCGGGCGCCATCGGCTCCGTCGTATTGCGAAAGCCGAGCACCAGCCGCTTCCCCTGCGGCTGTAAGGAAACCAGGATCGTGCCGCCGTGGGGGGTGTATTTTACGGCGTTGTCCGCCAGCAGGGAGATCAGCTGACGCACCGCGCGTTCGTCGCCGTGCAGGGTGATGCCGGGTCGGACATCGACCTGCCAGCCGATCTCCTTGAGCGCCGCCGGTGTTTTGAACGGCTCCAGCGCTTCGCTGACGGCATCGGACAGGGAAAAATCGACCAGCGGCACGGAGCGGTTGTTCTCCTCCATGCGGCACAGCGCCGTCATGGATTTGGTCAGGGTCGATAGCCGCTCCACCTGATTTTTAATGCTGTCGATCCACTCATTTTCGCCGTGCTCCAGCTCCAGGACCTCGGCGTTGGCGTTGATGATGGTCAGCGGTGTTTTCAGCTCGTGGCTGGCGTCGGTGATGAACTGCGTCTGGCGGCTGTAGCTTTCCGCAACGGGGCGGATCGCGCGATAGGATAAAATCCAGATCAGCAGGAAGATCGCCGCCGTGCCGATCAGCGAGATGTACAGACTGGTCAAAAAGAAGGAGCGCAGGGCGGACAGCTCGCGTTCGCGATCCAAAAACAGATACAGCGTGCCGTCGTCCGTGTCCACCGCGCGGTATTTGTACACGCCGATGTATCCCTCGTCCCTTTGCCGCTCCGCGACGTCCTGCGCGTAGGTGATCGCTTCGTCAGTCGTGACGGCGGCAATGCTCATGGTGTTGACGTGCAACGGGCAGTCGTCCTCGTCCAGAAGCACGGCGAAAAAGCGCGTCTCAAACGGCATTTCTTCGGAAAACTGATGCTTTCCGCGGCGCGGTGGCACCGTTTCCAGCGCCGGGATGCTCCCCTCGTTTTCCGCCAGCAGGGTGAGAATTTCGTCGGCGCTCTGATCGATGCGGACGGCGTTGACAAGATTGATGCCCAGCATCAGCAGAAGCAAGACCACCACCACGGCGAGCATGGCGGTAAAAATGAACTTACGGCGCAGCTTGCGGATCACGACGTCACCTCCAGGGTATAGCCGATGCCGCGAAAGGCGCGGATCTGCACGTTGGCGTCCAGCGAGGCGAGCTTTTTGCGAAGATAGGATAAATAGACCCAAACGACGTTGATCTCGGCGTCGCTGTCGTATCCCCAAACGTGCTCCATGAACTGCTCCGTCGTGATGCGGACGCCGGGACGGGACATCAGCATTTCCATCATCTGAAACTCCTTGCCGGCCAGTCGGAACGACCCCTTGGCGGTGGACAGCTCAAAGCTGACGCGATCCAGTGTCAGGTTGCCGAGCTGCAGCACCGAGGAGGTCACCTCGGCCTGACGGCGGGTGATGGCACGAATACGCGCCAACAGTTCCTTGGTGGAAAACGGCTTGGTCAGGTAATCGTCCGCGCCGGCGTCCAGGCCGGTCACGCGGTCGTCGATCTCGGATTTGGCGGTCAGCAGTAAAATCGGCAGGGAGCACCCCTGCTCACGGGCACGTCGCACGACGGAAATACCGTCCAGCCGGGGCATCATCACGTCGAGAACGGCGCCGTCATACGTGCCTGCCAACAGATAGTCCAGCGCGTCCTGCCCGTTGTCCACGGCATCGACCGAATAGTGATTGTGCTTGAGTATGGCGGTTAAGGCGTGGGACAGCTCCTGCTCGTCCTCCGCTAAAAGCAAACGCATGGCAAACCCTCCTTATTTTCATTATAGCAAAAAGGCTTAAAATCACCTTAAAGTATAGTACATTTCTTTATTTTTAGCAATCGCTTTTTGAGAAAAGCAATGGTTTTTCACAATATCCTCCGTGTTTTTTCGGAAAATACTGGTCATTTTGATAAAAATTAAAAAATACGAAAAATCACTTCCCATTTCCGGAATAATTTGGTATAATTACAGACAGTTATGTTGGCATTTTTGTCAGCGTATTCGCAAAGGTCAGGTAGAAAGTTAAAATAGAGAGAGGATGACTGTAAGCATGAGTCACAAGTATGTCTACTTATTCAAAGAGGGCAACGCTTCCATGCGTGAGTTGCTCGGCGGTAAGGGTGCCAACCTGGCGGAAATGACAGGTTTGGGTCTGCCGGTTCCGCAGGGCTTCACCATCAGCACCGAGGCCTGCACGCAGTACTACGAGGACGGCCGCAAGATCAACGCCGAAATTCAGGCGCAGATCATGGAGTACATCGACAAGATGGAGCAGATCACCGGCAAGAAGTTCGGTGACAAGGAAAACCCGTTGCTGGTTTCCGTTCGTTCCGGCGCCCGCGCTTCGATGCCCGGCATGATGGACACCATTCTGAACCTCGGCTTGAACGAAACCGTGGTGGAGACCATGGCCGAAAAGTCCAAC
>CAYQBP010000019.1:14648-16453 GCA_964415745.1 uncultured Eubacteriales bacterium | reverse complement strand
ACGCGCTTCAATGCCGACAACGCTTTGAAAATCGCGCACCATCATCGGGAACGGGTGAGGGCCGAGCACGGAGCCGATGCAGTAAATGCAATCCTTGTATTCCTTGCTGTAGGCGTCAAACGCGGCATCGACCGCTTCCTTCAGCGTTTGCAGACCGTGCGTGACCTCGATGACGTTGGCACCGAGAATTTTCATGCGTGCCACGTTCGGCGCCTGCTTTTTAATATCGACCGAGCCCATGTAAATGTCACATTCCAGTCCGAAATATGCGGCGGCCGTGGCCAGCGCCACGCCGTGCTGACCGGCTCCGGTCTCGGCGATTACCTTTTTCTTGCCCATGTATTTGGCAAGCAGGGCTTCGCCCATGCAATGGTTCAGCTTGTGAGCGCCGGAGTGGTTCAAATCCTCGCGTTTGGCATACAGCTGCACCTTGCCGCCCAACGCATCGGACAAACGCTCCAAATGCGTGACGGGAGTGGGGCGACCCTGAAATTCCTTGCGGATGCGCCGCAGCTCGGCAATGAATTTGCGCGATTGGCAGATCGAATAATACGCTTCCGTGATCTCCGCCATGGCGTTTTTCAGCTTTTCGTCCACGTAAACGCCGCCGTATTTTCCGAAGTAACCGTTCTTGTCGGGGTAATTGTTGAAGTATGTGTCAAAATTGATACCGTTAAATTCCATGATGATTGCCTCCTAATGATTATCTATCTTGCTTTTACAGAGATCGGTCGACTCGCCATCGCTTGGTTAACAGGATCACTGCCCATTCCTCCTCATCGGTAAAAGAAAACGCCCTCGACAATGCCATACGGCTGTCAAGGGCGAATATTCATCCGCGGTGCCACCTTGATTCACGGAAACCCGTGCGCTTGCGGGATACCAGCATATCCCCGGCAACTGACGCATGCCCACGCGTTGCAGTATACTTTGTGAAGACACATTTGACTGCACCCTCAGCGGCCCATTTGACGATGGTTTCTTGCCCGATTTCCAGCACCACGGGCTCTCTGTGAAGGCTTGATCGCCGTTACCTCCGCTTCAACGGTTTACTGTTTAATTTGAATGTACTATACCACATTGCCGTGGCTTTGTCAAGTGCCACCGATAATTTTTCCGCAATCCGTTGTGCGCGACGCACCTGGCGGTCAGAGAAAACGCGGACAAGCGCTAAGGCTTGCCCACGTTCGGGTTAGGTATCAGGTATAATCCTTTACGTCCTGCAAAAACTGCTCCCACGCCTCCGGGCTTTGGACAAAATAGCGCGGACAGTCCTTGCCGGTGATGTCGTAGTGTCGGATGACGTGATCGGAGGAGAGATCACCGATTTCCAAAAGCCATGCGGTGAGCCGCACCAGCGAACGGTAGGTGGCCTCGTTGAATTTCCCGGTGTCATCCGGATGACACACCTCGATGGAAACGGTGTCACCGTTGCGATTGTTGCTGGCGGCGGATACCTCGGAAAGAGGAATGCACTGGATGATCTCGCCGTCCAGTCCCACGATAAAATGCGAGCTGACCGAGGAATCCGGATTGTTAAAGTAATTGCGGTTTTGCTTGGCGGTCGTGCCGGGGTTGCCGACGTAATGAACCACCACGTCGTGAAATTCCTTCAATGCTTCTCCGTCACGCGAGACACCGTCCACGTCGATCAGATCCTGCTCGATCCAATCGGGAATGGCGGCATCGTACCATTTTTTTGAGGACGAATCCGATGGGCTTTTGTGATGACTTCTCAAAGCAAAGCACAGCGGAACGATGACAGCGGCGGCCACGGCGATCAGAGAGATCAGCGTGATCCGGTG
>CAYQBP010000019.1:6784-14548 GCA_964415745.1 uncultured Eubacteriales bacterium | reverse complement strand
TCCCAATAGCATACGGTTTCGCTGTCGGTGTCGATGTTGTACAGATGCACCTCGATCGCGTCGTAAGAGGCGGGATCGCTGATGACATCGCTCAAGCGCTTTTCGTAATCGACGGCGCAGTGCTCATTGTACAGCTGTAAATAGGTGCTCGTGGTTTTCGGAAGCATCGACGGATACAGCGGCACGTAAAACTCCGACCACTCCGAATAGCCGGGAACAAAGAACTGCAACACAGTCAACGGCTGTTCCTCGTTGTCGCTGTCCATTCTGGCGTTGAGCAGTGCGTACCACTTTTCAAAGCCGATGGATTTTACCTCGTCCTGCAGGACGGTATACAGCTGCTCCTGCTGTTGCTTATCCAGGCTGAAGCTGACGGTCAGCGAGTCGGAAATGGACGAAATCGTGTCCGGCAAATTCATATAGACCTCTTGATAGCTGTTGTTTTGTGCCAGACGGTCGGACAACAGCGCCATATCCTCGTCGTAGATCACAATGCGGCGCACATGAGAGATGCCGTGGCTTTTGATCGATACGAGCAGGGTGCTGTTTTTCTGACAAGCGTTGTAATACTCCCGCTCCGAGTGCTGGGCGAGTGTCACCGATTCCTTCAGACGCTTGGATACCATGGCGGCGATTTGCGAATCCTCGAGCTGAACGTCGGACGATTTTTGCAGGAAATAATCGCGGATGCCGTCACCGTATACATAGCTGTCGTCGTTGGCGCTCAGAATACGAACCGAGGTAATATCAGCGGCCGCGGGGGAGTAGGACACCAGCAGAGCGCGCGCGCCAACCAGAATACCGAACAGCACGCCGTTGGCGACTGCCAGCCAAAGAAGGGTCGTGACCGCTTTGCGGAGGAAGCCCTGCACGCGGCGGGTGCTGAACAGCTCAAATGCCAGCGAGGCAAACAAGGCGATGACGTAGAAGAAGACCCAGTTGGCAATGTCGTAGGCGTCGAGGGTGTATCCGGAGAAAACGTTTGACCAGATCGAGAGCGTGACAAACGCGCTGACGGTAAAGCCGATCAGGAAGCGATACAGCCCCTGCAGATAGCGGTTCGGCGCGGAGTGGGTAGCACCTTCGCTGTGACGGCGCCGGAATAGCAGACAGGCGATCGCGGTGTACAGCACGGCGAGCACCAGCGTGTATACGCCGCTTTGCCACGAGGTGAGAGGAGATTGGTCGCCGGACGTGAAGGCGACGAAAACGGTGCTGACGGGGACGTTGTACTGTACGCCGAGAATGGGCAAAAATCCGGTGTCGCTGACAAGCGGAAAGGAGCTTTCAATGGCGGATAGGATCAGCGACAGCAGTGCACGGGGCATAAAGATAATCATCAGGGCGACCAGAAGGTTTGATGTGACCGTGCCGGTGACAGACATGGCGATCGCGACGCTGGCGGAAACCAACAGACTACCGGCAAAGCAGTTGAAGCAGGTGTACAGAATACTGCGATAGTTGATGATGTACAGCTGCGGGAAAATGGCGTGACACAGCGTGGAAAGCAGGGTGGTGGTGCCGATGAATATGACGATCCAGGTGACGACCGCCGCAAAGAAGCTGAAAAACAGGCAGGTACGTGTTACCGGCAGAGCGTGGTAAAAGTCACTGGATTCGCGGCGATTGAGAAACGAGAAAAGATTCAGTGTTAAAAACGGGGCAACGATGCAAAAAGACAGGATAATCAGCGGATTCATGTTCAGACAGTTGACGGCCACGGTGGAAACACCGTCGTAGTCCAGTGTAGCCATATATTCGGAAACCGGGAGAAAAACGGCAACCAGGCTGACGGCGACTGTTAACAGAATCCCCAAAAGACGGAGCTGGCGAAGTCCCTCTACGTACAAGCGGGGACTGAAACCGGTTTGCTTCATAACTTAACCCTCCCATATATTTTCAGCGGCATAGCCGAGTGCTTCCATTTCGTAGGTGAAAACCTCCTCCAACGATAAGGGAAGAACGTCCAGCAGGATCGGGCAGAGGCTTTGCAGCTTTGCCACGGTGCTGTCACGGTCGCCGCGCACGATCATGTTGGCTACCGAGCCGCGCTTGACAAAATGCAACGTTTCAATGCCCGAAAGGTCAATGTCGTCGATGCCCTGGGCAAAGGCGATCTGAATTTTGAAAAGCGAGGTACGCAGATTTTGCACGTCACTTTCCATGACCAGGCCGCCCTTGTGGAGCAGAGCCAGCTGGTCGCAGGTATCCTCCAGCTCGCGCAGGGAGTGCGAGGTGACAATGGCCGTGGAGCGGCGCTCCAGCACGTCCTCACAGATCAGGTTTTTGACGCGGCTCCGCATGATCGGGTCGAGTCCGTCGAAGGTTTCGTCAAAGAAAATGTACCGCGGACGGCACGCCAATGCCAAAATGGTGGCGGCCTGACGCTTCATGCCTTTGGAAAAATTGTTGATCGATACCTTCGGATTAAGCTCAAAAGCGGTGGTCAACTGGTAAAATCGCTGACGGTCAAAGGTGGGGTGTGAGGCGGCGTACAGCGTCGCCATGCGCTCCAGCGAAGCGCCGTTGATAAAAAACAGGGTATCCGGCACATAGGCGATCTCGGATTTTTTCGCGGTGTTTTCGTAAATCGGTTCACCGTCGATCGTCACCGAGCCGCTGTTGGGACGGTAAACGCCGCTGATTACACGCAAAAAGGTGGATTTTCCGGCTCCGTTGGAGCCGACCATGCCGTAGATGCACCCTTCGGGGATGGTACAGGTAATGTCGTCCAGTGCGGCAAAATCCCCGAAGCGCTTGGTTAAATGTTGTACACTAATCATGAATAAGCCCTCTTTCTTCATAGACTTCGGTAATGCAGGCAAACAGCTCCTCCTTGGTCAAGCCGCCGATTGCCAGCTCGGCGGCCAGAGAACGAAGCTCCTTGAGTTTGCTTCGGGAATGCTCCTGAAGCAGGCTGACGGCCTGCGGTGAAATGAAACAACCGATGCCGGGCACCGAATAAATGATGCCGCGCATATCCAGCTCGGAATAGGCCTTTTGAATGGTGTTGGGATTGATCTTCAGCTCCATAGACAGGCTGCGTACCGAGGGTAGCTGGGTTTCCGGCGGCAACAGACCGATCAAAACAAAGCGTTCCAGCTGATCGATCAGCTGTTCATAAACCGGTTGCCGAGACAAAGGATCGATTTGAAACATGTCATACCTCCTTTGATGTTCTAGGTGTACTATTTGTGCTAGTACACCTAGAGTATAGCACGCCCGTTCGGAGTTGTCAATAGGAAAAATAAAAAAAGGCGAAGCCGATCGCTTCGCCTAAAGGGCGTCGATTTTTTTGTAAAGTGTGCGTGCGTTTTTCTCGGTGATCTGCAACAGCTCCTCCACCGCGATGCCGCGCAGGGACGCGATCGTTTCGGCGGTGTAGCGGATCATGGAGGAATCGCAACGCTGACCGCGCAACGGAGTGGGGGCCAGATAGGGGGCATCGGTTTCCAACAGCAGGCGCTCCAACGGGATCGTGGAGACGACCTCAACCGCCTTGCGCGCGTTTTTGAAGGTGACGACGCCGCCCATGCCGATGTACAGTCCCAGCCGGATTACCTCGCTTGCCATTTCCGCACTGCCGGAGAAGCAGTGAACAACACCGGCAGGACGGTATTCCCGAAGCAGCTGCAACGTGTCCTCGTGTGCCTCGCGATCGTGAACGACCACCGGGAGTGACAGGCGGTTGGCCAGTGCCAGCTGATCGCGAAGCCAGCGCTGTTGAACAGAACGCGGACAGGCGTCCTCGTAGTGATAATCCAGTCCGATTTCACCGATCGCCACGGTTTTCGGGTCGGCCGCCAGCTGTTCGATGACCGTGAGGTCGTCCTCAACAGCCTGCGCGGCATCACCGGGGTGAATTCCGACCGCCGCCCAAACCGAGGGGTAGCGATGCGCTAGCTGTACCGCCCGACGGGAGGACTCGACAGTGGTTCCGTTTTCCACAATACCGCACACGCCCCGCTCCGGCAACGCGGTCAGCAGGGCGTGACGGTCGGTGTCAAACCGTTCGTCAAGATAGTGGGCGTGAGAGTCGAAAATAGGCATGGCAGGCTCCTTACAGAGGATTAGTGAATACGACTTCCCGGCTTCAAGCCGTCCACAAACAGCACGCGGGCGTCGTCACCGTCATCGGCGGCCAGGATCATGCCACAGCTTTCCACGCCACACAGAGTGGCCGGCTTCAGGTTAGCTACCACGATCACATCGCGGCCCTTCATCTCGTCCGGGGTGTACCATTTGGCAATGCCGGAGGCGACGATACGCGGCGTGCCGCTTCCGTCGTCCAGCGTCAGCTTCAACAGCTTTTTCGCCTTTTTGATCGGCTCGCAATCCACCACATGGGCAACGCGCAGGTCAATTTTGGCGAATTCGTCGATGGTGATTTCATCGAGAAACGCTACGTTTTCCGGCTCGGATTCCGCTTCGGCCGCGGCGGCCGCTTGGGCGGCATCCTCCTCCAGCGCCTTGGCAACGTCGATCCGCGCAAACAGCGGCTCAGGCGTGCCGACGGTGTAGTCGGTGCAGGCACCGAAGCGGAGGCTGTCCAGCGACAGGGCCTGCTCGTTCAGGCACAGCTGAGTGGCCATGCGTTCGCTGGTTTCGGGCAGGAAGGGACGCAGGCAGGTTGCCAGCAGGCGGATACATTCCAGCAGATTGAACAGAACCGTTTCCAACCGGTCGCGTGCGGCTTCGTCCTTGGCAAGTGCCCAGGGGGTGGTTTCGTCGATGTATTTGTTGCACCGCTTGGCAAGCGTCATGACCGCCGCCAGTGCCTCGGCATTGCGGTACTGCTCCATCTTTTCGGCATAGAGCGCCAAGGATTTTTCGGCGGTGGCGATCAGGTCGGCGTCCGCGTCCGAGGCAACGGTGTCGGTGTGGCGAACGGTACCGTCAAAATACTTGTTGGTCATGGCAATGCTGCGGTTGACCAGGTTGCCGAGCGTGTTGGCCAGATCGGCGTTGTACAGGTTGAGGAAGCTCTCCAGCGTGATGCTGCCGTCCTGTGCAAACGGAATTTGCGACAGGAGGTAATACCGCACCGCGTCGGTGCCGAAGCGGTCGGCCAGATCGTCGGCGTACAGCACGTTGCCGCGTGATTTGCTCATTTTGTCCTCACCGGACAGCAACCACGGATGCCCCAGCACCTTCTTCGGCAACGGCAGCCCCAGCGCCATCAGAATGATGGGCCAGTAAATGGTGTGGAAGCGCACAATGTCCTTGCCGATTACGTGCAGATCGGCAGGCCAGTTGGCTTCGAAAAGCTCGCCGCTACCGTCGGGGTGATAGCCGATGCCGGTGATGTAGTTGGACAGCGCGTCCAGCCACACGTAGGTCACGTGCTTCGGATCAAAGGAGACCGGGATCCCCCACGTGAAGGTCGAACGGGAAACGCACAGGTCGGACAGACCCGGCTTCAGGAAGTTGTTGATCATTTCGTTGCGACGGGATTCCGGCTGGACAAAGTCGGGGTGCTCCTCAAAATACTGCAACAGACGATCCTGATATTTGGACAGGCGCAGGAAATAGGCCTCCTCGCTGGCGTCGATCACGTCGCGTCCGCAGTCGGGGCATTTGCCGTCCTTCAGCTGAGAGGGGGTAAAGAAGGATTCGCACGGGACACAGTACTTTCCCTCGTACTTTCCCTTATAGATATCGCCCTGCTCATACAGCTTTTTGAAAATCGCCTGTACCGCGGCCTCGTGATCGGCGTCCGTGGTACGGATAAAGCGGTCGTACGAGGTGTTCAGCTTGTTCCACACCTCTTTGATCTGCTGAGATACGCCGTCAACATATTCCTTGGGAGAAATGCCCTGCTCCTCGGCGTATTGCTGGATTTTCTGACCGTGTTCATCGGAGCCGGTCAGGAAATAGACATCGTACCCCTGCATTCGCTTGTACCGCGCGATCATGTCCGCCAAAACAACATCGTAGGCGTTGCCGATATGCGGCTTGCGCGAGGTGTAGGCGATTGCCGTAGTCAGATAGAACTTTTTGTTTTCCATATTCCGGAAACCTCCTCGAATGGTATCCTATGTATTCTAACAGTTTCCGATAAAAAAAACAAGTCTTTCCGCACAGGAACTTGCAATTTGTCGGGAAAGTCCGTATAATAAGCGGTATGGAAACGATGATGTATACAGTACCAACAGAATATGACGGCGCTTCGGTACAGCTTTTTTTGAGGCAGGGGTGCGGATTTTCCTGGCGCATGGTGGTTCGCCTGAAGCACCGGGAGGGTGGCATTACGGTCAACGGGGAGCTACGGCGCAGTATCGATCGCGTCTATGCCGGCGAACAGCTTTGCCTTTGCTTCCCGGAGGACGCCGTGCGGATCGAGGAAGCGGATATGCCGCTGTCGGTGGTTTACGAGGACGACGCATTGCTGGTGGTGGACAAGCCGCCGTATTTGGCAGTGCATCCGTCGGCGGGAAAGACGGAGCCGACGCTGGCCAACGCGGTGGTCGGATATTACCGCCGTCGGGGAGAGCCTCATTCGTTTCGCCCGGTGAACCGATTGGATCGCAATACCAGCGGTTTGCTGTTGGCGGCAAAAAACGCTCATGTCACCTACGCACTGACACACAGGGTGCAAAAGACCTATTTGGCGATTGCTTTGGGCGAGCTGACCGGAGCCGGTACGGTGGATCAGCCGATCCGCGTCAAAGAGGGGTGCTGTATCACGCGCGAGGTGGGTGAGGGCGGCAAGGACAGCGTAACGCATTACGAAGCACTGGGAAGCGACGGCCAAATCACGCTGGTACGGTTGCGGTTGGAAACAGGACGTACACACCAAATCCGCGTGCACATGGCGTGGCTGGGGTATCCGCTGGCGGGCGATACCATGTACGGTACCGATGAGACGGTACTGCCGCGGCACGGTCTGCATTGCTGTGAAATGGCGTTGACACATCCGCTGACCGGAAAAGAGCTGGTTTTAACAAGCCCGTTGCCCGAGGATATGGCGGCGTGCTTGCGCGTTCATGGATTGGAGGAGCTATTATGAAAACCATTCAGAGCTTTCGCATCAATCACGATACTCTGATGCCGGGACTGTACATTTCCCGCGTTGACGGCGACGTGACCACATACGATCTGCGGTTTGTGCGCCCGAACACACCGCCGTTTTTAGAGGTGCCGGCGATGCACACCATCGAGCATCTGTTTGCCACCTACGTGCGGAACAGCGCATTTGAAAAGCAGATCGTTTACTTCGGGCCGATGGGGTGCCGTACCGGCTTTTACTTTTTGACGACCGGCATGACGAACGAACAGGTGATTGCACTGACGCAGGAGGCACTGGCATTTATTGCGGCATACACCGGTGAAATTCCCGGTGCCACGCGGCGCGAGTGCGGAAACTATTTGGAGCACGATTTACCGGGCGCACGCGCTTACGCGGCGACACAGGTGACCGTGCTGGAGCACTGGACGACGGAACGGTTGACGTATCCCGATTGACAAAAATCCTGCAAATATTTTCTGCGATTCGCGTGATAATTGTCGTGATTTGACCCTGCGATGCGGCTCGACTTGCTTTTTTCTCCGAATAACGCTATAATGAGCGTGATCGAAGAAAAGGAGGCGGTGTCGAATGAAGCGTCACAAGCGCGCGGTACGTTCCTCGTCGGAAACGGCACCGCGTTCTTCGTCGTCGCCCACGGCGACGGCGTGGCAGGAGCGGTGGAACGACTTTTCGCGCCTTTGCTATGTGGTGGGTGTTCGCTCGATTCGTTGCGTGAAGGCGATCGGACGCTTCAC
>CAYQBP010000019.1:0-6684 GCA_964415745.1 uncultured Eubacteriales bacterium | reverse complement strand
GCTATGTGGTGGGTGTTCGCTCGATTCGTTGCGTGAAGGCGATCGGACGCTTCACCCGCAATTTGTGGCGGCCGCTGACACACGGCTGGCGACGAATGATCGAAAGCCGATGGCGTAACCGCGGCCGTCGTTTGACGACCGAATGGCGCGCGGTACGCGCCGATGTCACCAAAGCGCGACAACGTATGAAGGAGCCGGACGCCGGGCACGGCTGGCAGAGGCTGCGGACGTGGGCGGTCTTGCCGGTGCTGGCGGTTCGCCGTCACCGGAGATTGTGGAAGGCTCTGTGGAACGTCGCCGCGCCGATCACCGCGGTGGTGGTGCTGGTGATCACGGTATGGTATTGGAAGCAGGCAAATTTTGTTTTGAGCCTGGAATATGACGGCAAAACGTTTGGCTACATTGCCGATGAAGCCACCTACACCGCGGCGGTAGCCGCCGTGGAGAGCATGGTAATCGATGCCGACGATTCCTTCAGTGCCCAGCGTTCATCGCGCATGGTGCTGAAGGTGGACGGCGAAGCGGAATTGCTGGACGCACAGGCGGTCAGCGAGCTGATCTTGCAGGAGGTCAGCGAGTCACTGACGGAAACCGCAGGGCTGTATGTGGACGGCCGTTTCGTCGGTGCCTTGCCGCGTCAAACGTTGGAGCGGCTGATGACGGCGTCCTTAGCGAAGCGCTCTGCCGATGCGGAGAAAACGGTACGCTTTTTTGCGACGATCGATATCGTTGAGGGCTTGTATCCGGTTTCGTCCGTCAGCACCGAAGCGGAAATGTCCACCTATCTGGATATTTTGCCGGTTCAGGTCAGTCATTTTGAATCGTACACGGAGCGTGTGAGCTACGAAACGGTCGTCGTTTGGGACGAAAGCAAGCTGCCGGGTCAAAATGTGACCACGGTTCAGGGAAAAGACGGCGAGCAACGGGTAACGGTCGAGGTCATCACGGTGAACGGCAAGGAGCAGTACCGTGCGGTATCCTCCACGGAAATGATCGTTGAGCCGGTCAACGAGGTGATCGTGAAGGGCGGCTCCGAGGAAGTCGAGATCGGTGACGGCGTGGCGACCGGACGGTTTGTGTGGCCGTTGCCGTACACCAAGGTGATCTCCTCACCGTTTGCTTCCCGGTGGGGCAGCTTCCATGGCGCCATCGACATTTCCAACGGACGTGTCAGCGGAAAACCGATTATCGCCTCCGATGGCGGTACGGTGATCGAGGCCGGATGGCACAACAGCTACGGCAACTATGTGCTGATCGATCACGGAAACGGCTTCAAGACGCGATACGCCCATTGCAGCTCGCTGAATGTCAAGGCCGGTCAGAAGGTGGCACAGGGCGAATACATTGCCAACGTCGGCAATACCGGGTATTCCTTCGGCGCACACCTTCATTTCGAGATCATTTTGAACGGACAGCTGGTAGACCCCATGAAGTACGTAGAATATTGATAAATGACTTAAAAAAGTCCCGAAAGATTTCTCTTTCGGGACTTTTGTGTTGGTGGTTACAGCAATGCGTATTTTTGCCGATACGCGGCATACGATTGACGGAATTGCTCGTCATCCGCCTTGATGGCGCGCAGGTTTTCGTGGATGTTCATGTCGTGATAGGAAAGGTCCACGATGCCGATGGCGATGTTGGAGCAGTGGTCGGACACCCGTTCCAGGTCGGTGAGAAGGTCAGACCAAATAAATCCGGCGTCGATGGTGCATTCGCCCTGCTGTAAGCGAAGAATGTGTGCGGAGCGCAGTGCCTCCTTCAAATCGTCGATCACTTCCTCCAGGGGAGAAATGGCGACGATGGATTCGGCCGTTTCCGTGGAGAAGGCGGTGAGCGTCAACCCCAATATCTCGCGTACCGCCTCCAGCAGTACGCCCATTTCGGCGTTGGCGGAATCGGAAAACACGATCTCTTTTTCGCGAAGCTCCTCCACCGACTCCAGGATATTAACACCGTGGTCGGAGATACGTTCCAGATCACCGATGGCCTTCAGCAACATGGCGGCCTCCGCGCTGTTGGCATCACCGATCGGCATGGAGCTGAGCTTGACCAAATACGAGCCGAGAATGTCCTCGTAATGGTCGGTTGATTCCTCGTTGGCGCGGACGCTTTCAGCGGATTCCGGCGTGTATTTCGTGACACAGTCCAGTGCATCGTACACGGTTTGCACGGCGTGCTGTGCCATTTCGGTGGCTACCGCACGGCAACGCTCCAGCGCGACGGCGGGCGTGTTCAGCAAGCGGCTGTCCAGCTCGGTGGCCGTTTCCGGCGTTTTGGCGTCGGGGATCAGGAAGGTCACCAGCTTTTCCAGCAGGCCGCCCAGCGGCAACAGCAGGATGGTGCACAGAATGTTAAAGGCGGAATGGACGATGGCGATGCCGACAACGGAGGCAGGCTGACTGAACAGCGGCGGCTGAACCAGCACATCGACGATCCAGAACACGGCCAGCCACACGGCGGCACCGATCACGTTAAAGAGCAGATGCACCAAAGCGGTGCGGCGGGCGTTTTTGTTCGCGCCGATGCTGGACAGGATCACGATGATGCAGGAGCCGATGTTTTGTCCCATGATGATGGGAATGGCGGCGCCGAACGAGATCTGTCCGGTGGTGGCCAATGCCTGCAAAATACCGACCGAGGCGGAGCTGGATTGGAGAATCGCCGTAAGAACGGCACCGGCCAGCATACCGAGCAGGGGGTTCTCGAACAGCAAAAACATATCGCGGAAGCCGGGGACGTCCTTCAGACCGGAGGCGGCGGTGGACATGGTGTCCATGCCGAACATCAGGGTGGCGAAGCCGAGCAGGATCATGCCGGTGTCCTTGGTTTTGTTTTTCTTGCAGAACATGTAGCAGATGATGCCGGCCAGCGCCAACAGCGGCGTGAAGGAGGTCGGCTTCAGCAGCTGAACAAACAGGTTGTCACCGCTGATATCGCTCAGGCTGAGCAACCACGCCGTGACCGTTGTGCCGACGTTTGCGCCCATGATAACGCTGATCGCCTGATTCAGCAGTAACAGACCGGAGTTGACAAAGCCGACCACCATGACGGTGGTGGCGGCAGAGCTTTGAATGATGGCGGTAACACCCAAGCCGGTCAGAAAACCGACGGCGCGGTTGGTGGTCAGCTTACCCAATACGGTGCGGAGGCTGTTGCCGGCGCGACGCTCCAGAGCCTGTCCCATCAGCGTCATGCCGAACAGGAACAGACACGTGCCGCCGAGCATGGTCAAAAAATCGAATATATCCATATTCACCCAATCTCCTTATTGAATATCCGATAAACAGTGGCCTACTATGATAAAAGCGCAAAACGCTGTGTCGTTTTCAAATTCTTCCAAGCTATACTATACGAAAATTCGCGAAAAATGTCAAGTCGCTTTTGCACGGCGGAGTGGATGCGCGGCTTGCTTTTTGGAGTGCGATATGGTATAGTTGACCGGTAACGGACGAAGAAAGCGGGTGATACCGTGAGCTCACATCTGAAAAAACAACCGCCGGCATGGCTTCAGCGCGCAAGGACGGGACGTCATTATGCGTGGCGGAGCTTTGTTCGCGGCAATGCGGTGATGCTGATCGCACTGGCGGCAGCGCTGATTACCTGCTTTTTTGTGCCGCCGGATCGAGCCTATCTCGATTACTTCGATTTCAAAACACTGACGTGCCTGTTCTGCGTGCTGGCCGTGGTTTGTGCACTGAAAAACATTCGCTTTTTCTATACGCTGGCGAGGAAGATCGTTCAGATCTTCGGCAACGTGCGTATGAGCGTGCTGGCGCTGGTGTACATCACCTTTATCGGCTCCATGCTGATTGCCAACGACATGGCGTTGCTTACATTTTTGCCGCTGGGGTATTTTGTCTTAACCACGACCGGCAAAGAAAAATACATGGCGTTCACCTTCATCATGCAGAACATTGCCGCCAATCTCGGTGGTATGCTGACACCGTTCGGCAATCCGCAAAACCTGTACCTGTACACGAGGTTCCAAATTCCGAACGGCGAATTTATGGCGATCATGGCGCCGCCGTTCCTAGTATCGGTTTTGCTGATTACCGTGTGCTGTCTGGTATTTGTCAAGCCGGAGCCGCTCAACGTGACGGACGAACGGATCAGCCTTCCCGTAGGGCGCACCGTGATCTACCTGCTGCTGTTCGCTCTGTCCATCGCCATCGTATTTCGGGGAATCCCGTACGGGGTCGGTCTGATCGTTATTCCGGCGTGCCTGTTGGTTCTGGATCGCAAAGCCCTGAAAATGGTGGACTATTCGCTACTGCTGACCTTCGTGTTCTTCTTCGTTTTCGGTGGGAACATGGCGCGCATCGAGCCGGTTCGTGAGCTGTTTTCACACCTGCTTCAGCAAAACACGCTGGTGTTCAGCACCTTGTCCTGTCAGTGCATCAGCAATGTGCCGTCCGCGATCCTGCTGTCGCAGTTTACCGAAAATTATCGCGAGCTGTTGGTCGGTGTCAATATCGGCGGCGTCGGAACGCTGATCGCGTCGTTGGCGAGCCTGATTACCTTTCGGCAATACACCGACCACAACCCCGGCAAAACCGGGTATTATCTTAAGCTGTTTTCGGCGTTCAACTTCGGATTCTTGATTATCCTGACGGGCTTCATGCTGTTTTGGAACACCCTGTGAGGCGAAAATACGGAAAATTTCGCCTCACCCGTTGATTTTCACCGAAAAAGAGTGTACACTGGTGACAGATACCAATTGAATATAAAGGAGAAATCGGTTATGCAGCTTGTGGATATGTTTTACGATCAGATCGAGGACGCGGTTCAGCGCAAGGTGCCGTTTATCATTCCGATCGGCACGCTGGAATATCATGCCCATCATGCTTCCTGCGGCACGGACACCATGGTGGTGACCGGTTGTCTGCGCGAGCTGGAAAAGGAAAAGGAGATTGTGGTGTGCCCGCCGATTTGGTACGGCGTTGCCTCGTATGCGGTCTGTGAACCGAAGCCGAGCCATTTTCATGTGAACGAGGATACCTATGCGGCGTATATTTACGACGTGCTGAAATCCATGATCTACGCCGGTATTAAAAACATTTACCTGATTCCGCATCATCAAACGGAAAACGCCGGGCTGATGCCGATGACGATCGCTTGCCATAAGGCGGCGAAAAAGGTCACGATGGAATACATGGAGGATACGCTCGGCAAGGGCTGGTGGGGCAGTGATGCGTATGCCAGCTACTATGAAAACTGCGGCACGGGCGATGATCCGTTCTCCTATATCAAGGTGATTCCGCTGATCGGCGCCGACGCGCAGGTGAAGTGCGGCGGCTTTGACCACGCCGGTAAATGGGAAACGTCGCTGATGATGGGCACGTGGCCGGATCACGTGGATTTGTCCCGGTGCTCGCAAAATACCGAATGGTTTGCCGAAAGCGCCAAGGAGGCGTCGGCGGAGATCGGTGCCCACATGGTGAAATGCACGCTCGAATGGTTGCGTGAAGCGATCGTATAATCACGGCTTGTAAACCAAACGGGAGACACTCTTACTACAGAGTGTCTCCCGTTTTTTGTTGGAGAAGCCGTCACAGATTTGCATAATTCCGTAAGCTGTCCATGCTATATCGGCTTTGACTTTCTTTTTCCTCATACTGCTTTAGTTGATTATGAACATTGTTGATACTCTCTAAATACAAGATGAAAGATTTTTTGTTAATGTCCTTATTTTGATTCTTGAGATTTAGATATTCCTCCCGAACCATATTCCAGCCATTATCGTCTTCTTTAATTTCATCAAGTTTAGCATCAATATTTACGGACAACTTTCTCAGTTCAAATGAATATCTTCCGTTTTTCCAATTTCTCAGATACTTATATCCCTTATTTGGCTTTTTATCATCCTCGTAATAAATAATAGCCAAATCACAGCTACGGATAATCCTTGAATTCTTTTGGTCAATCACTTTAATTGTAATTGACGATGTAGAATCTTCCGGCGGACTATATGGTGTTCCTTTAACCGCTTCGCGAAAAGCATTCATAAATTGTTGCTTCAACTTTTTTGGATCATTCCATAAATCGGGCTTTTGAAGAATAAGGTTATAATCAAAGTCATAACCCTTGTTGTCGTTTTCTATCTTGGTTACAAGATGTTTGCTCCCACTACCAATCAGTTTATACTGAAAAGTTGTGTTGTGTCTTTCTTTCATTACACGTTGGGCTTGCCTAATAATCTCCTCAATCTCTCTTTTGTGCGGTGCGCATTCTTTTTTACTTACATACACATACACAATACACGCCTTCTTTCAAATTACCCTGTCCGACCATTTAGTAAAACTAAATCGTATTAGAATACTACCGATAGCTCTTGTTGTCAATTGTTTTTTCAAATTTCAGCTTAAAATTATAATCAAATCACGTCTTGCAAAGGATAGATACAATAAGCAAAAACAAGCCATTTACACTTGACTTCAATTACCGGCGAGGTGTGCCTCGTGTTAAAAAGATTTATTCCCGTATCAGGCCGTTCGTGCAATCGGTGCCGCAGGGGAGCGGTTCGGGAAAGGCCATGCTGTACAGGTCGGTTACGCGGTTTTCCAACGCCCACAGCGATTGACACGCCTCGTTGAGCTTGCCGACCTGCGAAGCGCGGTACAGCAACGGAGCCGTGGGGTGCGCGGCGGAAAGAATTTCCTTGCCGCGCTCGTTGGCGGCCAGAAC
>CAYQBP010000018.1:8434-16476 GCA_964415745.1 uncultured Eubacteriales bacterium | reverse complement strand
ATGGTGCCGCTGACCGGGGTCGAACCGGTACGGTATTGCTACCGAGGGATTTTAAGTCCCTTGTGTCTGCCTATTCCACCACAGCGGCATAAAAACGGGCGTAGCCCGTTGATAAAATCGTAGGCGGTTATTTCACGATTTCGTCTTTTCGCCAGCGGAAATTTCCCCAAACGCCGCTGGCCTGCGTAAAGTAAACAAAGGTGTCGTCATGCGCCTTCGCCATGCGAATCAGATCGCTGATCTGCTGGATGTTGACCACCGTTATAATCATAAACTTATCCTGTCCGGTGAACATGCCGGAGCAGGGAACAACGGTGGCGCCGTGCCGGAGCTGTTTGGTGATTTCCTCGGCAAACTCCTGCGGATTCGGCGTAATGATTTTTGCCTCAATGGCGTTGCGCGTGTTCTTCAGCACAATGCCGATTGCCCAGTTGGCAATGCAGAGCTGTACCGCCGACAACAACAAGCAGGTGACGTCCCGATTGTACACAAAAAAGGAAAGTGCCACGGAGATGAGTCCCAGCAACGTGATCGGCGTTTCAATATTGATGTGCGGCCGCCGACGCTGAATGGCACTGCCGATAATATCGACGCCGCCGGTGGAGCTGCCGATCCGCAGCATCAGGCCGGTACGGATACCCAAAATGATGCCCGAAAACACCACGGGGATCCACCGGTCGGTATCGGTGTGATACTGATAAAACGAGACGGTTTCCAGCACGGACTGGATGACAGAGCTGACCAGCGTGTACAGAACGGTGTAAACCACATACTTCCGATTGAGAATGAACAGCGCGAAAATCAAAAGCGGTGCATTCAACACGAGAGTCAGCAGACCGACGTTCCACTGGGTCAGGCTGTGCAGGATGGTTACCAAGCCGTCCACGCCGGAGGGCGCGAACGCGGTGGGGTACACAAACACGTACAGGCCAAAGGCGGACAGGGCACCGGCCAGCAGGATCACCAACATATCAAAAGCGGTGCTCCGAACCGTGTGAGCAGTCATGAATAACCCTCGCTTTACGTGAAATACAGGCTTTTATCCGGAAATTCCGGTTCGCAGGTGATATTGATCCCCATTTTTCGCAGGGTGGATTCGTCGCCGGAGTGTAACAGCTGTGTGGAGTGAAGCTCACACCCGCGCAGCTGCGGAAGCTGCTCCACCGCGGCGGCGGCCGTGGCGTCGGACGCGGCACAAATGTACAGCGCCGTCAGCACGTCGTCCAGCTTCAGCACACTGCTTTGGCTGTTCAGCAATTCCAGCTTCAGCTTCAGCACAGGCTCCAGCACCTGGGGGCTCATCAGCAAAACGCTTTTCGGAATACCGGCCAACACCTTGATCGCGTTGAGCATGGCACCGCTGCACGCACTCAGCAGACGTGTCGCCTTACCGGTGATAACGCGACCGTCGGGCAACAGAATTGCCGCCGCCGGTGCGCCGCCGCAGGCGTCGCGCTTGGCAAGCGCCGGCATGACGACCGGGCGATCCTCTTTTTTCAAATTCATTTGTTGCATCAGCAGGCTCAATTTATCCACGGTTTCGTGGCGTTCCTTACCCTGCTTCAGGTCACACAGGCCCTTGTAATAGCGGCGGATGATCTCCTGCTTGCCGGCTTCACGGCAAACCTCGTCGTCCACGATCGCATACCCGGCCATGTTTACTCCCATATCGGTGGGACTGCAGTAGCAGCGGTCATTGCCGGTGATGCGCGACAGAATGGTACGCACGATGGGAAAAGCCTCCACATCGCGGTTGTAGTTGACGGTGGTGACACCGTAGGCCTCCAAATGGAACGGATCGATCATATTGACATCCTGCAAATCGGCGGTTGCCGCCTCGTATGCCAGATTGACCGGGTGCTTCAGGGGCAAATTCCAGATGGGG
Organism: uncultured Eubacteriales bacterium; assembly: GCA_964415745.1. GTDB lineage: Bacteria > Bacillota > Clostridia > Oscillospirales > Acutalibacteraceae > RGIG3009. The sequence goes on along the minus strand of CAYQBP010000018.1, from coordinate 14,591 downwards.
AAGGTTTCGTATTTACCGTAGCCGGACATCAGACCGCGACGGTGATCGTGATACACCTGCGACAGGCAGGTGGCGAGCTTGCCGCTGCCGGGACCGGGGGCGGTCACAACGACCAACGGCTTGGTCGTTTCAATATACGGGTTGGCACCGTAGCCCTCATCGCTGACAATGTGATCCACATTGGAGGGATAGCCTTCGATCGGGCGGTGAATGTAATAGGTGACGCCGCGCGCCTCCAGCTTGCGTACAAAAGCGTCCGCCGCCGGTTGACCGGTGTACTGGGTGACAACGACACTGCTGACGTCGATGCCCATGCGCGCGATGACGTCGATCTGACGGAGCAGATCCATTTCGTAGCTGATGCCCAGATCGGCGCGGATTTTCGTTTTTTCGATATTGCCGGCGCTGATACAGAACACGACCTCGACCTGATCGCGCAATTCGTACAGCAGGCGGATCTTGGCATCCGGCTCGAATCCGGGCAGAACGCGGGCGGCATGATAGTCGTCAAACAGCTTGCCGCCGAATTCCAAATACAGCTTACCGTTGAACTGCGAGATGCGTTCCAAAATATGTTCCTTCTGCTTTGCCATGTACAGGGTGTTGTCAAAGCCCTTCCTCATATTTTCACACCATCCTCGCCGCTTTTTACAATCTACCGTATAGCATACCAAAAAACCTTACGTTTTTCAAGGGGGAATTCCATATTTTTTGTACTTTTCCGAAGGGTTGGCTCTTCCTTTTTTTCGGAAAGTATGTTACAATGCTACCAGAAGTGTGCTTGAGAAAGGAACAAACAACATGAGTCTGATCGATTGGAAAAAACTGAAAAGCGGTACCGATGTTCGCGCCGTCGCACTGGACGGCGTACCGGGTGAGCCGTGCGAGCTGACCGACGAGGTCGTTCGCGGCATTGTCGATGCCTTCGTCTGCTGGTTGTCCGACAAAGCGGGCAAGGCTCCGACGGCGCTGACCGTGGCCGTCGGCCGCGACAGCCGTCTGTCCGGCCCGCGCATTCGCGATGCGGTGGTAGCCTCGCTGAGCACGGCCGGTGTGCACGTGCTGGATTGCGGCTTGGCCTCCACGCCGGCCATGTTCATGACCACGGTGGATTTGGCGTGCGACGGTGCGGTGCAGATCACCGCCAGTCATCACCCGTGGAACCGCAACGGATTGAAGTTCTTTCTGCCCTCCGGTGGTATCGAGGGCAGTGATCTCAGCGAGATTTTGGCGCTGGCAGGTGAGGGGAAAGCCGCCCTGCCGAGCGAGGGAACGGTGGAGAAGGTCCCGTATATGGCTCAGTACGCGGCACGTCTGCGCCGACTGATCGTCGATGGCGTCGGTGCCGGTGAACAGCCGTTGCAGGGCCTGCACATCGTGGTGGATGCCGGTAACGGTGCCGGCGGATTTTATGCCACCGAGGTTCTTCGGCCGTTGGGCGCCGACATCACCGGCAGTCAGTTTTTGGAGCCGGACGGGCGGTTCCCCAACCACATTCCCAACCCGGAAAACGCCGAAGCGATGGCTTCGGTCTGTGCGGCCGTCACCGCCGCTCAGGCGGATCTGGGCGTCATTTTCGATACCGACGTGGATCGCGCCGGCTGTGTCGGCCCCGACGGACGCGAGATCAACCGCAACCGTCTGGTGGCGCTGGCCGCGGCCATTGCGCTGGAGGGTAACGCGGGCGGCACCATCGTGACCGACTCCATCACCTCGGACGGACTGAAGCAGTTTATCGAGCAAACGCTGGGTGGCGTTCACTGCCGCTTTAAGCGCGGCTATAAAAACGTCATTAACGAATCGTTGCGTCTGAATGCCGCCGGCGTCAATTCGCCGCTCGCCATCGAAACGTCGGGTCACGCCGCCCTGCGCGATAACTATTTCCTGGACGACGGCGCGTATCTGGTCACCCGCATTATCATCAAGGCGGTACAGCTTCGTGCCGAGGGAAAAACGCTGGACGATCTGATCGCCGCCCTGCCGGAGCCGGTGGAGGGGCGCGAGCTTCGCTTCCGGATCACCGAGCCGGAATTTCGTGCCTACGGCGAGCAGGTGCTGGCGACGCTGGAGCGCTATGCCGCCGAGCATGGCTGGCGCGTGGCGGACGACAGCCGCGAGGGCGTGCGCGTCTCCTTCGGCCCGGAGGACGGGGACGGTTGGTTCCTGCTTCGCTTGAGCGTCCACGACCCGGTCATGCCGCTGAACGTGGAAAGCAACGTGGTCGGTGGATGCGATACCATTTTGGCGAAGCTGTTGCCGTTTATGGAAGGTCAGTCGGGCTTGCGGAGGTAAGAATATGTCAATGGATTGGACAGAGGTGCAGATTCGCGTTGCCACGGCAGACACGGAGCGCGCCTCGGATATTGCTCACATGGCGGTGCCCTACGGCATTTACGTGGAGGATTACAGCGATCTGGAGCAGGGAGCGCGCGAGATCGCTCACATCGATCTGATCGATGAGGAGCTGTTGCGGCGCGACCGTACCCGGAGCATTATTCACCTTTATTTGGAGCCGCAGGAAAATCCCACCGAAACGGTGGCGTTTCTGCGCGAACGGTTTGCCGCCTGCGGCATCGACAGCGAGGTGGATACCGCCGTTGTCCGCGAGCAGGATTGGGCGAACAACTGGAAGCAGTATTTCAAGCCGCTGTCCGTCGGCAAGCGGTTGCTGATTTGCCCCACGTGGGAAACCACCGACAACCCCGAGCATCGTCTGGTTTTATCCATCGATCCCGGCATGGCGTTCGGCACCGGCGGTCACGATACCACGCGCATGGTGCTGGAGGCTGTGGAGTCCTACATTACGCCGGACACCGCGGTGCTGGATGTCGGGTGCGGCAGTGGCATTTTGTCCATCGCGTCGCTGTTGCTGGGCGCGCAGTCCGCCGTCGGCGTGGATATTGATGAGCTGGCGGTGAAGATGGCGCTGGAAAACGGTGCGGTCAACGGCTACGGTGAGCCGCGCTACCGTATTCGTCAGGGCGATTTGGTGGAGCAGATCAGCGGAGTCTACGATGTCATTCTGGCCAACATTGTGGCGGATGCCATTTTGAAGCTGTCGCCGCTGATCCCCCGTTTTCTAAAGCCGAACGGCGTATACATTGTTTCCGGCATCATTGAGGAGCGCGGCGACGAGGTGGAGGCGGCGCTGATCGCTTGCGGCCTCACGGTGCGCGAACGGCGGACACACGGCGGCTGGTGCTGTCTTGTGTGCGGAAAGGACTGACCCATGTCACGATTTTTTGTGGAACCGCTGCACGGCGAAACGGCGTCGGTTGTCGGGCAGGACGCTCATCACATTGCCCGTGTGCTACGTATGCGCGTCGGTGAGGAGCTGACCCTGTGCGACGGACACGGCACGGACTATCGGTGCCGTATTCTGTCGATGTCGGACGGTGAGGTGCAGGCACAGGTGCTGCAGCGTATGCCGACCGAAAGCGAGCCTACGGTGCAGGTCACCCTGTATCAGGGGCTCCCCAAAAGCGAAAAAATGGATTTGATCGTCCAGAAATGCGTGGAGATCGGAGTCAGCCGCATCGTGCCGGTCGGCATGGCGCGCAGTGTGGTGCGGCTCAATGCCGCCGAGGGCGTCAAGAAGCAGACGCGCTGGCAGAAAATCGCGGCTTCGGCCGCCGAGCAGAGCGGACGGGGAATCATTCCCACCGTGACCGAGCCGATCCCGTTTTCACAGCTGCTGGTTGCCGCCGAACGGGAATATACGCTCACGCTGTATGAGGGCGGCGGCAGTCCGCTGGGCGCTCTGGTGCACGAGGATACGACCGCGGTTTCGCTGGTGATCGGCCCGGAGGGCGGTCTGGAGACGGCGGAGGTGGAGTCGCTCAGTCGCATCGGCGCACACACGGCTACGCTGGGCAAACGAATTTTGCGTTGCGAAACGGCACCACTGGTGGCAACGGCCGTGGTAATGCAGCTGACGGGAAATATGAATTAACCGTTGCAAATCGGAAAAACTATGGTACAATAGAACTATCGTAACAGAAAAGGAGTGTAAGGTATGCAGATCACAAAAGCTACCCTGATCGGGGATATTCTGGACGCGGATTCCAGCACGGCCCCCTATTTTTTGGAAATGGGCATGCACTGCCTGGGTTGTCCCTCGGCGCGCGGCGAAACGCTGGAGCAGGCTTGCGCCGTCCACGGTGTCGATGCCGATGAGCTGGTCGCCAAGATCAACGCTCATCTGAGCAAGTAACGGAAATGAGGAGGGCGGCTCGCTGTGCGGGCCGCCTGTCTTATAGGAGCAGTATGTTAGATTCACGTTTGAGATTGGCGGCGGAGCTGGTTCGGCCGGGCAGTCGCGTAGCCGACATCGGGACCGACCATGCCTTTTTGCCGGTCGCGCTGGTGTCGGAGGGGCGTTGCCCGTCGGCCATTGCCTCCGATGTGCGCCGCGGCCCGGTGGACAATGCACGCCGTACCGTCGAGCAGGCGTCGCTGACGGCGGCGGTTTCGGTTCGTCTGGGCGACGGCCTGCAAACCGTGCGGCCGGAGGAGGCGGACGACATTGTCATCGCCGGTATGGGCGGCGAAACCATTGTCGAAATTTTAAGAGCGGCACCGTGGGTGCGCGATCCGCATTACCGGCTGATCCTTCAGCCGATGACGCGGGCGGAAAAGCTGCGTGGGGCACTGTATGCCGACGGATTTGAGATTCTTGCCGAACGGGTCACCTGCGTCGGCAGACACTGGTACACGGTGATCCACGCGGCCTTTACCGGCGTTGCCGTTCAAGCCGATGCGGCACACTGCTATGTGGGGAAAATCCCCGTTCCGGAGGGCGACGGCTATTTGCAGGTCGTCGAAAACCGCTTGGCGCGACAGCATCGCGCCTGCCCGACGCCGGAGCTGGCAGAATGCCTGGAGGCGGTGCGGCGGTACCGCCGCGGTGATACCGATACGAAGGAGGAAATCCGATGAAGCTGGCTGAAATTGTAGAGCTGTTTCAGGAAAAAGCCCCGGCGGAGACCGCCGAAGAATGGGATAACAGCGGTCTGCTGGTCGGCTCTGCCGACACGGACATTCGCACGGTCGTGGTGGCGCTGGATATTACGCCACAGGCTTTTGAGCATGCCGTCGCTTGCGGTGCCGAGCTGATCGTCAGTCACCACCCGGTGATTTTCACGCCGTTGCGTGCGCTGGAGCCGGACAGCGTTCCGTATCGTCTGGCGCAGAGTGGCATAGCGGCGCTGTGCCTGCATACCAATTTGGACAAGGCCGACGGCGGCGTTAACGACTGTCTGGCGGCGCGGCTCGGCTTGCGGCAGGTGCGGCGCGCCCCCGACGGTATGAGCCGCATCGGTGAGCTGCCGCAGGCGCTCACTGCCGCGGAATTTTCCGCACTGGTCGCGGAGCGATTGCAAACGGCGGTTCGCGTGCGGGCCGGTAATGCGCCGATCCGCACCGTGGCGGTGTGCGGCGGCGCCGGTGCCGATCTGGTTTTGCCGTTGCTCTCGTGTGCCGATGCCGCCCTGACCGGCGAGGTGAAGCACCACGAATGGCTGGCGGTTCCGCCGGGAAAAACGCTGGCGGACGGCGGTCATTTCAGCACCGAGGCGGTCGTGCTTGAGCGGCTGGCACAGTGGCTTCGGCAGGCATTTCCCACGCTCGCCGTGACGGTTTGTCGCGACGATGCCCCCTATTTTACGGTAAAGGACTGACACGATGGCACTGGACGGCGCCTTTTTACATTGTCTGCGCGATGAGCTGTGGCAGACGTTGCGGGACTCGCGCGTGGATAAAATTCACCAGCCCTCCAAGGAGGAGCTGGTTTTTGCCATGCGCGGACGGAACGGCAACGAGAAGCTGTACCTGTCGGCGCGTGTCAATTCGCCGCGCGTACAGCTGACCGGCGTTTCGCTGGAAAACCCGGCAACACCTCCGTCGTTCTGTATGCTGCTTCGCAAGCGGCTGACCGGGGCGCGGCTGACGGATATCCGCCAGCCGGGACTGGAGCGTATTTTGTATTTTGATTTTGATGCCGTCAACGAATTGGGTGACCCGATACGGCTGACGATGGCGGCCGAGCTGATGGGACGCCACAGCAACCTGATCCTGATCGACGAGCACGACCGCGTGGTGGATGCCGTGAAGCGCATCGACCTGTCCATGTCGCCGGTGCGTCCGATTTTGCCGGGAG
>CAYQBP010000018.1:0-8334 GCA_964415745.1 uncultured Eubacteriales bacterium | reverse complement strand
TTCAGCTTTATTCCCATTACCCAGTACGGCTTGGAGGCGACCGGCCGCGAGGCACCGAGCTTTTCGGCATTGCTGGACGATTTTTATGCCGAAAAGGACGCCGCTGAGCGGATGCGGCGCTGTGCACACGATATTACGCGCACCCTGACAACGGTGACGGAGCGCCTGATCCGAAGGCTGGACAATCAGCGCCGCGAGCTGGCGGAGTCCGGCGAGCGGGAACAGAAGCGCCTGTACGCCGAGCTGATCAATGCCAACCTGTCGTCGATTCCCAAAGGGGCGTCGTCGGCGGAGCTGGTGAATTATTACGACGAGAATTGTGCCCTGCTGGCAGTACCGCTGGACCCCTCGCTGTCGGCGGCGCGCAATGCACAGAAATATTATAAGGAATACCGCAAGGCCAAAACCGCCGAGGAGGTATTGCAGCAGCAGATCGCTCGCGGCGAGGCGGAGCTGGAATACGTGGAATCGGTCACCGATGCGCTGTCCCGTGCGAAGGATAGCCGCGATTTGGAGGAGCTTCGTCGCGAGCTGGAGCAAAGCGGCTATTTGCGTGCCCGAAGCGGCAAGCGCCGTCCGGCACCGCCGACCAAGCCGCTGACGTTCCGCACCGATGACGGCTTTACCGTGCTGGTCGGACGCAACAACGTGCAGAACGATTGGCTGACTACTCGTGCTGCCAAAGGGAGCGACTGGTGGTTCCACACAAAAAACATTCCCGGCTCGCACACGGTGATCCTGACCGAAGGCACAGAGCCTCCGGAGTCCACACTGCGTCAGGCGGCGGTGCTGGCGGCGACCCATTCCAAGGCCGCCTCGTCGGCACAGGTTCCGGTCGATTATACGCAGATTCGCCACGTGAAAAAGCCGTCCGGCGCCAAGCCGGGCATGGTGATTTACGAGAACAACCGCACTGTGTATGTCACACCCGACCCGACGCTGTGCGAGCGGTTGCTGGCGGAATAATCACGCGAGGGGAGACCGCCGGCTTTTCGGAGCGTCACAGGACGGTATTCGACAGCAAAATGCAAAAAAATCAGCCGAACGCACAAATAAATCCCCCCTGTCACGCTATATAATAGAGGTAACGACCATACTTAGGAAGGAAGCGAAGGATCATGACAGTGATCAAAACCAAAAATTACGAGGAAATGAGCTACGAAGCGGCAAAGCTGTTGGCGGCACAGATCGTCATGCGCCCGGATTGCGTGCTGGGCTTGGCCACCGGCTCTACGCCCATCGGTACATACGATCAGCTGGTGAAATGGTACGAGGAGGGCAAGCTGGATTTCTCCCGTGTTCGTTCCGTGAACCTCGACGAGTATTGCGGTCTGGACGGCACCAACGACCAGAGCTACCGCTATTTTATGGATCATCACCTGTTTGACCGCGTCAACATCGACAAGGCCAACACCAACGTGCCCAACGGCAAGGCGGCAGACCCGGCGGCCGAGGGCGAGCGGTATGACACGCTGATGCAGTCGCTCGGCGGCGTGGATATTCAGGTGCTCGGCATCGGCTACGACGGTCACATCGGCTTCAACGAGCCGGGCGACGCGTTCATCAAGCCGACCCACATGGTGGATCTGGACCCCAGCACCATCGAGGCCAACGCCCGCTTCTTTGCTTCGGCGGACGATGTGCCGCGTCAGGCCATCACCATGGGTATGGGCGGCATCATGTCCGCGCGCAAGGTGCTGCTGATCGCGAACGGCGCCGGTAAAAAGGACATCCTGATGAAGTCGCTGTACGGCCCCATCACGCCGGAGGTTCCCGCATCGCTGTTGCAGCTGCACCCCGATCTGACCGTCATCTGCTGTGTGGATGAATAAATAAAACAATGCCGCCCGACACCGTCGGGCGGCATTGTTGCTTCTGCGCGGCTTTATGTACGGTCGTCCGGCTGCTCGCGGATCGCCCGGTCGATTAGGGCCTGCCGCTGCTCCGGCGTCAGGGGCGCTTCGCCGGTGAAGCGTGCCAGATATTCCACGTTGCCGTTGGTTCCGTGAATGGGGGAAACGGTTAGCTCGTGTACAAACAGTCCCTGCTCGGCGGCGGCATCGAACAGCTCATTGAGCAGCGGCGGCAGGTCGGCAGGGTCCTTGAGCACACCGTTTTTACCGAGCTGGCGTTGCTGTGCCTCAAATTGCGGCTTGATGAGACAGATGCACACGCCGTCCGGCTTTAATATATCGCGGATCGCCGGATACAGCTTGCGAAGCGAAATGAACGACACGTCCGCCGTGACCATATCGCATACGGCTCCGAGCTGCTCGGCGGTCAGCCGCCGGGCGTTGGTGCGCTCCATCACCGTGACGCGGCTGTCGTTGCGAAGCTCCCAGGCAAGAATACCATAGGCAACGTCCACGGAAAAGACGTGCGCGGCGCCGTTTTGCAGCAGGCAGTCGGTAAAGCCGCCGTTGCTGGCGCCGATGTCGCATACGGTCAGATCGCGGACGGATTGCCGGAACACCGTCAGTGCCTTGGCGAGCTTGTAGCCGGAGCGGCTGGCGTACCGCTTTTCCTTTTCCAGCAGGGTCAGCACCGTGTCGGAGGGGACCGACAGCCCCGGCTTGTCCGCCGGTACGTGCCCGATCCAAATGCGGCCGGCCATGATTAAGCCCGTCGCCTCCTCCGGCGACAGACCGAATTGTTGCATTGTCAGGGTATCCAACCGAATATTGCTCATGATTGTCCTCCGCGTTCCGTTTTTATCATTGTACGCAAAGAAACGGCCGGTGTCAAGAAAAAGGGCTGGACTTTTCATAAGAAAAAAGGTAAAATATAAGCTGAGATGTATTTTGGATCGAGGAGTCACTATGGAAAAATGGAGTCTCTATGACCGCGAAGGCCGGCCACTGGGGAAAACGATCAATCGCGGCGCGCGGTTTCGTTCGGGCGAGCACCACCTGGTGGCGCACGTCTGGGTGGTGAATTCTGCCGGTCGTTTGCTGATTCAGCGTCGCTCCGCCAAGCGGCGCATGATGCCGAATGTGTGGGCTATCACCAGCGGCTCGGCCGTTGCCGGAGAGGACAGCGCCACGGCGGCTCGTCGCGAGCTGGCAGAGGAGCTGGGGATTCACCTGCCGCCGGAGGCGTTTTTGCCGCTGGGGCGGCTGGTGCGCCGCAATTCGTTGTGCGATATTTATTTGGTCAAGCGGGATATTGCCGTCCCCGATATGAAGCTGCAAAAGGAAGAAGTGTCACAGGTGCGATGGGTGAGCGGCGCACAGCTTCTCGGCATGATCCGGGAACGCCGTTTTCACCATTACGGCGATCCGTACTTTGCCTTTGTGGCCGAGGGTCTGCGCCGCGAGGCCGGCGTCGAGCTTTTCGGGGAGGAAGCACCGCATGCTGACTGATTTGTTAATTCGCCGTTTTGTGCCCGATGCCGATCGGGTCACCGATCCGCGTGTGCGCGGCTCCTACGGCAAGCTCGCCGGCTTTGCCGGCATTGTTGCCAACGTGCTGTTGTTTGTCGGCAAGGCGTTGGCCGGCGTTTTTTCCGGCAGTGTGGCGGTGATCGCCGATGCGTTCAACAACCTGTCGGACGCCGGCTCCTCCATCGTTACCCTGGTCGGCTTCCGTCTGTCCTCGGCACCGCCGGATAAGGAGCACCCCTTCGGCCACGGTCGTATGGAATACCTGTCCGCCCTGACGGTCGCGGCACTGATTATGATGGCCGGTGTCGAGCTGGCCACCTCGGCGGTGGATAAAATCCTCCACCCGGAGGCCGCCGAGTTTTCGTGGCTCACCGTGGTCATTCTGGCGGTGTCCATTCTGGTCAAGGCGTGGATGGCGCGGCTGAACCGTACCATCGGACGCCGTATTCATTCCGATGCCCTCACCGCCTCGGCGGCGGACAGCCGCAACGATGTCGTGTGCACGGCGGTGGTTTTGCTGTCCTCGGTGTTTACGCGAATCAGCGGCATCACCGTGGACGGCTGGGTCGGCGCGGCAGTCGCTCTGTTTGTTGTCTGGTCCGGCTTTTCGATTCTGCGCGAGACGATCTCGCCCCTGCTGGGACAGGCGCCGGACCCCGAGCTGGTGGAGTCCATCCGCAAGCTGGTGCTGGCCGAGGAGGGCGTCGTCGGGGTACACGATTTGATCGTGCACAACTACGGCCCCGGCCGGTGCATCGTGTCGTTGCACGCCGAGGTGCCGTGCGACGTGGATATTTTGAAAAGCCACGAGCGGATCGACGCCATTGAGCGCCGCTTGTCGGAAAGCATGAATATCATCGCCTGTATTCACATGGACCCCGTGGATACCCGTGACGAGCGCGTGGCGTCCTTGCGCGTGCTCACCGAAGCCATGCTGCAGGATATCGACGCCTCGCTGTCACTGCACGATTTTCGCGTGGTGTTCGGTGAGGAGCGGATTAACGTGATTTTCGATGTGGTGGTGCCGTTCTCGTACCGCGAGGCGGATACATTGCAGGCTGAGCTGGAACGGCGGCTGCGTACCGTCGATCCGCGGCTGTGCGTCGTGCTCACCGTCGATCAGGACTGGAGCTGACCATGGCGGGATATGTGATTTACAACGGGTTCTGGAACGCGGCTCCGCCCGACCCGGTACAGCGAGTTTCCGCCGCGGCGCACCGTCGCGGCGTGGAGCTGACGGTGCTGCCCAATACGGCTCTGGCCATGTCGGTGTCACCGCTCGGCGTATGCCGTGCCGACGGTACAGCGCTGACGGCGGCGGATTTTGTACTGTTTTGGGATAAGGATACGCGGCTGGCGAAGCTGTTGGAAAGCGTCGGCGTGCGCGTATACAACCCGGCGCGCTCGGTCGAGCTTTGCGACGATAAAAGCGAAACGCATCGGGTGCTGGCGGCAGAGGGGATCCCTCAGCCGGAAACCCTGCTGGCACCGATGACCTATACCGAAATCGGCGCGCCCGTCGAACCGTTTTTGAAGGCGGCGGTCGAGCGGCTCGGCCTGCCGCTGGTCGTGAAGGAGTGCTACGGCTCGTTCGGCGATCAGGTGTCGCTGGCGACCACGGAGGAGGAGCTGCGTCGGCTCGCCTACGCCATGCAGTCGCGTCCGTTCCTGCTCCAGCGGTTTATCCGCGAGGCGAGCGGCGAGGATGTGCGGCTGTACATGGTGGGAGATCGACCGGTGGCGGCCATGCGCCGCCGTTCCGACGGCGATTTTCGTGCCAACCTGCGTCAGGGCGGCACGGCGGAGCCGTATGAGCCGACCGAACAGGAGGCGGAGCTGGCGCGACACTGCTGTCGGGCGCTGGGCCTGTGCTTCGGCGGCGTGGATTTGTTGCATACCGCGGACGGCGGTGTGCTGGTGTGCGAGGTCAATTCCAATGCACATTTGGCAGGTATTACCGCCTGCACCGGCGTCGACGTGGCCGATGCCATCGTCGCCTACGTGCTGCAGGCAGAACAAACGAGAAAGGAACCGTGAAGCATGGAGAACTTGAAAGCCGTTTTCGCCGGAAACCTCATTCATTTGCGGACACAGGCGGGAATGACCCAGGCCGAGCTGGCGGAGCAGATTCATTATTCCGATAAATCCGTCTCCAAATGGGAGCGCGCCGAATCCCTGCCGGATTTGCAGGTGGCGCAGGAATTGGCACAGGTATTCGGCGTGACCGTCGATTTTCTGCTGACACCGCACGACGCGTGGGACGGCAAGCCGGTTCGTCTGCCGTATCGCACCGATGTGATTACCACGCTGTCGATCGTCGGCGTGTGGACGGTGGCGTTGCTGGTGTTCATTCTGCTGTACTGGACCATGGAAAAGCTGCTGTGGGAGGTGTTCCTGGCGGCGATTCCGGTTTCGCTGATCGTGCTGTTGGTTTTGAACAGCGTGTGGGGCAAATACAAGTATCACCCGTTCGTGGTTTCACTGCTGCTGTTCGGGGTGTTTGCGCTGTTGTATTATATCTTACACACCTATATCCACGTGCATCATCCGTGGTTTTTGGCGTTGCTGTGGATACCGGCGCAGGCGATCGTGACATTGAGCTTCCGTATCATTAAGCGGAACAAAAAGGAGAATGAAGCATGAAGGTTTGTATCATTCAGCCACCCTATTCCTTCGACTATGCAAGCTCCGACGCCAATGCCCGTTGGGAGCTGGAGGAGCTGGAGCGGTGCGATCCGAGCATGGATTTGATCGTTCTTCCGGAATATGCCAACGTACCGGCACTGGCAAAAACGCGTGAGCAGATGGAGGACAGCCGCCGGAAATACAGTCGCGAGCTGTTTTCCAAGGCGGCGGAAACGGCGCGCCGTTGCGAGGCGACGGTGTTTGTCTGCGGCATCGTGGAAACGGAAAGCGGCTTACGCAACGCCATTGTTGCCTATAATAAGCAGGGCGAGCAGGTGGGACGCTACGATAAACAGCATCTGGTCAACTCCGAAATGTATACCTATCAGCTGGACAAGGAATACACATGGGACTATTCCGAGCCGACGATTCTGGACATCGACGGGGTGCGTTACGGCTTCCTGATCTGCTACGATTTTTATTTTTACGAGGCCTATGCCAACATCGCACGGTATGACCCCGACATCATCATCGGTTGCTCTCACCAGCGCAGTGACCTTCATTCCGCGCTGGAGACCATGTGTAAGTTCCTGGCGTACAACACCAACGCCTACGTGGTGCGTTCCTCCATCAGCCTCGGTGCCGACTCCAGGGTGGGCGGCAGCAGCATGGTGGTTACGCCCGACGGTACGGTGCTGTGTAATATGAAGAACGAGGTCGGCCACATTTGCACCGAGATCGATCCGCATCAGCGGTACTTAAAGCCTGCCGGCTTCGGCAATCCGGACGCGCCGCACCATCATTATGTGGAAGCCGGTCGCCGTCCGTGGAAATACCGTCCCGGCGGCAGTGCCATCGTGCGGTACGATGACTGGATGACCTATCCGCGCGTTTGCGCGCATCGCGGCTTCAATGCGGTCGCCCCGGAAAACAGCCTTCCGGCCTTCGGCGCCGCCGTGGCGCTGGGCGCCGAGGAGATCGAATTTGACCTGTGGTCCACCTCGGACGGCGTCATTGTTTCGGCGCACGACCGCAATCTGGAGCGTGTCTCCAACGGCACGGGTCTGATCGATGAGCACACGCTTGCCGAGCTGCGTCAGCTGGATTTCGGCAGTGTGGGCGGCGCGGCCTACACCGGCATGACGATCCCGACCTTCGAGGACATTTTGAAGAAGCTGGCGTGCCACACCGTGATGAACATTCACGTGAAGGCACCGAACGACACCGATCCTCTGCCGGAGGCGACACTGCGCGAGATCGTGCGCCTGATTGACCGGTACGATTGCCGTCGCCACTGCTACTTTATGAGCGGCAACCCGGCTGTTCTGAAGCAGCTTCGTGCCATGGCGCCGGATATTCCGCGTTGCGCCGGTGCCGACGACAACCCGTATACCGATTTGGTTCAAAAAGCGCTGGATACCGATGCCGCCAAGATTCAACTGTTCCAGCCTTATTTTGAGGCGAACGGCGGCTGGGACTATGTGCGGCGCACCATTGAGCGTGCCCACGAGCACGGCTTGCGCTGTAATGTGTTCTACGCCGACGATCCCGCCGAGGCGCAGGAGTATATCCGTCTCGGTGCCGATACCATTCTTGCCAACGATTACTGGCGTGTGGCTCAGGCGGTCAGGTCGGCCGCGGCGACACGCTGAAAACCGATTGCTGTCCAAAGGAGACCTTCATGAAAATCGCCGGATTACAAAAAATGACCCTGCTGGATTACCCCGGCAAGGTGGCGTGCACCGTGTTTTTGCAGGGGTGTAACTTTCGCTGCCCGTTTTGCCACAATCGCGATTTGCTGGACGGCGTCGGCCCGGCTGTGATCGAGCCGGCGGAGCTGTTGGCTTTTTTGGAAAAGCGGCGCGGCCTTCTGGACGCGGTGTGCATTACCGGTGGCGAGCCGACACTGCAGCCGGATTTGCCGGAGCTGTTGAAAAGCATCAAGGCGCTGGGGTACGCGGTCAAGCTGGACACCAACGGTATGCGTCCCGACCTGCTGAAGCAGCTGGTGGGGGACGGGCTGATCGATTACGTGGCCATGGACATTAAGAACAGCCCCGAACGCTACGCGGAAACGGCGGGTGTCCCCGGCCTTTCGCTTCGCCCGATCGAGGAGAGCATGACCTTCCTGCTGTCCGGCGCCGTGACGTATGAGCTCCGCACGACCGTGGCGGCCGAGCTGCACGACCGGGAATCCATGCGCGCCATCGGTGCGTGGCTGAACCGGCTGGCGCCGGAGGCGCGCCCACGGCTTTTTCTCCAGCCCTTTGTGGATCGCGACAGCGTTTTGGTCGGCGGCCTGCACACGCCGGACAAGGCGGAGCTC
>CAYQBP010000017.1:13603-16735 GCA_964415745.1 uncultured Eubacteriales bacterium | reverse complement strand
CCGGCTTCTCCGGCGACAGCGCGTGCCAGCAGGGTTTTACCGGTGCCGGGAGGGCCGACAAGCAGTACACCCTTCGGGACACGCGCTCCCAGCTCCTTAAACCGCTTGGGAGATCGCAAGAACTCAACGATTTCCTGTAGCTCTTCCTTTTCCTCGTCGGCACCGGCAACGTCCTCAAACGTGGTACGACGGCTTTCGTCGTTTGGCTGTTTGATGTGCGCCTTGCCGAAGCCCATCATTTTGCCGCCGTCCATGCCACCGAGCGAGCGGCGCATCATGATCCACATGACGACGAACAGCGCGATCATCAGCAACGACGGGATCATGCTGACGATCCACGAGGACATCTGCGAGGCGGGAATGGTATCGTACCGCACCGCGTCCTTGTATTCGTCAATATCATCCAAGAACAGGCTGACATTCGGCACCGAGTAGGTGATCACGTCGGCATCGGTGATCTTGCCATCACCGTTGACGTCCTCGCGATACGCCTGCTTCAGCAGAATGTTGACCTCACCGCTACCGAGGTTCAGGTCGAAATACTCCACCTGTCCCTTTCTGAAATAATCCAAATAATCGGAATATACCTTGTCCTTGTCCGTCCGCGATCCCGACATAAACATCCAGAAAATCACGACGATGACCAGCGGTATTCCGATGATTAAGCCCAGCTTTCGCAGGGTTTTCCCGAAATTATTGTTGCGAGACTCCACAGCCTTCTCATGCCTCCCCGTGTGTATAGATTTCCGGCTTCAGTACGCCGATATACGGAATGTTGCGATACTTTTCCGCATAATCCAGACCATAGCCGACGATAAAGGCGTCCGGAACGGAGGCACCGACATAATCGGCGTGAATATCCACCCGACGGCGCTCCGGCTTATCCAAAAACGTGCACAGCCGCACGCTGGCCGGATTGCGAGCCGACAGCGTTTTCAGCAGGAAGGACAGGGTGACACCGGAATCGAGAATATCCTCGACCACCAGCAGGTCCTTGCCCTCCAGCGAGCCGTCCAAATCCTTCAGGATACGAACCTCACCGGACGTGACGGTGCTGTTGCCGTAGCTGGACACCGACAAAAAGTCAATGGAGCATGGCACGGTGATGGCGCGCATCAGATCCGCCATGAAAATGAGCGAGCCCTTCAGCACGCTGACCAAAACCAGGTTTTTCCCTTCATAATCTTTGCTGATCTGTCGTCCCATATTCTGCACAATCTCTGCGATTTGCTCCTCGGTAAACAGTACCCTTTCGACATCATCGTACATCGAAGCCATTGTTTTCAACCTCCGTTTTTTCCATCCATAACACGCTTGTCGTTGTCTCGGTAATGCGGACGCGCTCATCGCACCCGAAGCCGGCCACCAAAACGATTCCCTCGGCATCGCACAGAATCGGAATCGCATTGCGTTCCGCCGTGGGAACGGCGGCTTCGTTCAGCAGCTTCTTCAAGCTCTTGCCACAGCCGCGTCCACCGGGGTGAAAGGCATCACCCGGCAAGCGCTGACGAACATACAAGCTACCACATATCTTATCATAATCCAGCGCATTTGCAAACATAAATTTTGAAATATTCAGTTTTTGTTCATATTCCCGGCGGGTCAGCCGATGCAAACGCCAGCAGTCCTCGCCTATCGACCACGTTGCCTCATCGGTCGGAAGCTCAAACCGAAACGGCGGTATTTCCGCCGACGGCGCCGCAAGACGCACGGTATCGGTATCCACCGTCAGCTGTCGAGCACCGGACACAGTCATGGTGCCGCCGTGCTCCAGCAGGGAGACGGCACGGCAAATCTGTACCTCACTGCCGCGCTGCTCGCCACAGCTGCCAAGCAACAGTCGCAACGCCGTTTCCAGCACAACCGCTTCTGCACAGCGCAGTACGGCACGGTCATACGTATCCGCACCGCGGCGTGCCTTATCCAGCAACGCCTGCGCCTGCTGTGTCACCGTGCGATCCCACTCCCCGGCACGTCGGATCATGCGTGCAATCGCCGCTTCCGCCTGCGGATTGATGGCCTGCAGCTCCGGAACGATCCGGTGACGGACGCGGTTTCGCGCATACGAGAGGTCGGCGTTGGTGCTGTCGGCAACATAGCTCAAGCCGTGCTCCCGACAATACGCTTCAATCTCGGCACGCGTGCAATCGATCAACGGGCGAATCACACGACCGCGCACCGGCGGAATTCCGGCCATACCGTGCAGACCGCTTCCGCGGCACAGGTGTAGCAAAACGGTTTCCACATTATCGCTGGCGGTATGTGCCGTAGCAATTCGGCAGGAAGAAAAGGCATCGGCCGCCTGCTCCAGCAACCGATAACGCACCATACGGCCGGCCTCCTCGGTGCCGCAATGCTGCTGCTCCGCCAACGCCGCGACATCACAGCGATGCACCGTCAATGGCACCTGCCACTGCTCACACAGCCGTTCCGCAAACTGCTGATCGCGCATGGCCTCCTCACCGCGCAAGCCGTGATTCACATGAACCGCCGTGACCGCAGACAGCGAAAGCTCCTTCCGCAAGGAGAGCAACAGATGCAACAGCGCCACGGAATCCGCGCCGCCGGACAGCCCCACGACCACAGCGGTGCCGGGAGGCAGCATCTGCTCACGCCGAATTGCGGCAAGAGCCTTCATAGACAGCTTCATTCCCATCATCCCTCGTTCTGATGCAGCTCCAACGAAGTGAACTGGGTAAACTCGCCCTGGAACGCCAGCTTCACGGTACCTAACTCGCCGTGGCGGTTCTTGGCAACAATCACCTCGGAGGTGCCGACCTCGACCGACGAGGGATCCTCTTTTTCGTTCTTATAATATTCGTCACGGTACAGGAACAACACCTGATCGGCGTCCTGCTCGATAGAGCCGGATTCACGCAGATCGGCCAGTGCCGGACGGTGGTTGGCCTGTTTTTCCGTGGTACGCGCCAACTGCGCGCACACCATCACGGGAACGTTCAGCTCCTTGGCCATAATCTTCAGGCTACGGGTGATATCCGAAACCTCCTGCACACGGTTATCGGTGCGCTTGGCGGAGTGCATCAGCTGTAAATAGTCGATGATGACAAAGCCGACATCCTTGAGTCGGCGCAGACGCGCCTTCATTTCCGGCACGGTGATGCTGGCGGTTTC
>CAYQBP010000017.1:0-13503 GCA_964415745.1 uncultured Eubacteriales bacterium | reverse complement strand
TCGGAGCGATTCAAGCCGGTGGTGATCTCATCCAAAGCACTGATGCCGGTCGGAATACCCACATACTGATCGCGCTCTGCGGAATTGAGCTTGCTGTACATCTCGTAGTTGGAAGCGATCACGTCCTGAATCGGCATCAGTCCGCCCTGGTGGCGATCCTGCCGAATGTCATAAATCTTCTGCTCGGCCGAATCGATCAGCAACGAGGCATCGGTGCTGGGGTCCATGGCGTCCCCGATAATCTCACGCGAGACACCGATCAGTGCGCGCACATCGTACTTTTCACGCACGATCCGTGCATAATTGGTAATATTCGAGATGGACGGGACGATTTGCGCCAGCTTCAGCAAATAGGCCTTCCCCTCCTCGCCGGAAAAATACGACTCGGACTTCAACGCCTCCAGCACCGTGACAAAATCGATGGTTTTCGACTCCATCATTTTCATCTGCATGATCGCGTAAATCGCCTGATGCTCTGCCAAAAAGAAATGCTCCGGACGCAGAATATCCGCCACCTGATTGATACAATCCGCATCCATCAAAATGGCACCCAACACCGCCTGCTCCGCTTCCAGACTGTGTGGCATATTCATCTCGTTAAATTCAGCTACATTGGCCGCCATGGGTCACACATCCTTTAAGCTTTACTCGACCACCATCACGGTGATTTTCGCAGTCACGCCCTGCGGAAGCTTCAGCTCCGCCTCGTAGGCGCCGAAGGCCTTGGCGTCTGCCATGGCGATCTTCCGCTTGTCAATCACGATGCCGTATTGCTTTTGCAGCTCCTCGGCAACCTCCTTCGTCGTGACAGAGCCGAACAACCGTCCGCCCTGACCGGCGCGTGCCACGATCCTTACCGTTTTCCCGTTCAGCGTGGCTGCCGCCTTCTCCGCCTCCTGCTTTTCAACCGCCAGATGGTGCAGTCGGGCGTCCTCTTTGTTTTTCAGATCGTTCATCGCCTGGGCATCGGCCTCTACCGCCAAGCCGCGCGGCAACAAAAAGTTACGGGCGTAGCCGTCCGAAACCTGCACGAGCTCGCCTTTTTTTCCCTGTCCCTTGACATCCTGCTTCAGAATTACCTTCATTGTATTTCGCCTGCTTTCTTTTTTCGGTTATATAAAATGGTTATTATTGTTCCGCCTGTTGCTGTACGTTTTTGGCACGACGCCGTTCGGTCAGGGTCGCGTCGATTGCCTTTTGCAGCAAAGCCTCCGCCGTTTTACGGTCAGTTGCGCGCAAGCACGCGCCCGCCATGGTTTGATGACCGCCGCCGCCCAACGCCTCCATCACGAGCTGGACATTCACCGCGCCGTAGGAGCGGGCGGAAATGCTGTATCCGTCCCCGTCGGGGAACAAAACAAACGACGCTTCGATCCCCTTCACGCACAGCAGCTCATCCGCCGCCTGTGCCGCCGCGATCCGCAGCTGGGCACCTGCTCCCTCGTCCGTAAAGGCAATCGCCGTTACATCGTAGTGACGGGCGGAGGCGATGATCGCCGCCTTCTGACGGTAGGTTTCCATGGTTTCCGAGAACAACTGCTTGACCTCCACCGTATCGGCACCGAGCCGGCGCAGATACGCCGCCGCCTCGAAGGTGCGAACGCCGGATTTCATCACAAAATTGCGCGTGTCCAGCATCATACCGGCAAACAGTCCTTCGGCCTCGGTACGCCCCAGCTTGGCCTCCGACATATACTGCACCAGCTCTGCCACCATTTCCGATGCCGAGCTGGCGTTCGGCTCATGATAAAACAGCGCGGCGTCGTCAATATGGTTCACCGTCTTGCGGTGATGATCGATCACCACGACAGCCTTGGCACGGCGATACAGCTCCGGCGCCTCCAGGCGCTCCGGCTGATGAATATCGGTAATGATGAGCAGCGTATGCTCGTTAATCAACGGCAAAGCGTTCCACTCGTCAATAAAAATATCGTCGCGTTTGGTTTTTGCATAATGCTCCACCAGCACGCCTGCCAGCGTGGACTGCGGATCGTAAACGACGTAGGCCGGCTTTCCCAGACTGCGGCACACCGACGCCATGGCGGCACACGAGCCGAGACAATCCAGATCGGAATATTTGTGCCCCATCAGCAACACGTTGCCGCTGGTCAAAATCATATCCTGCAGTGCCGAGGCAACCACGCGCGTCCGCACCTTGGTGTGCTTTTCCACACTGCGC
Organism: uncultured Eubacteriales bacterium; assembly: GCA_964415745.1. Taxonomy (GTDB): domain Bacteria; phylum Bacillota; class Clostridia; order Oscillospirales; family Acutalibacteraceae; genus RGIG3009. The sequence continues at coordinate 11,324 of CAYQBP010000017.1, read as the reverse complement.
GACAGACCGCCGTAAAAGTCAAAGCCGTTCGGCGTTTTAATAACGACCTGATCGCCGCCGCGTCCCAGCGCCATATCCAGCATCTGGCGCGACTGCGTTTCCGCCTCGTTAAAGGTTTTTCCGACACCGACACCGATAGACAGCGTCACGCTGATACCTTCGGCGGTACGCACCGAGCGCACCTTGTCCAGAATATCAAAGCGGCTGTTCATCATATCCGCCAAATGCCGATGCTCCACCAGTGCCAGGAACCGATCGCTCCCACACTTGCGAAAAATACCGGCATAAGCGGCGATCCAATCCTCCATCATGGTCTCGGCGCGCGAGATGAGCTGGGCACGGGCGCTGTCGCGAAGATTTTGCGTAATCTCCTCGCCGTTGTCTATGTACAGTGACAGCACCACCGGGCGGCTGTCCTCATACTCCTTGGCGATGCGCGTCAGCTCGGTATTGTCAATGCAATACAGTACATACGCACCCTGCGCCCCCTTACGCAGCTTGGAGGCGTACACCGCATAGGTGTGATCGGCAAGACGCACCTGCGGAAGCAGGCGACGGTTGAGCCGATCGGCGGAAAGACCGTCAAACACCGTGTCCAGTGATGAACCGTACCGATCCTCTCCACTGAGCACCTCGCGGCGAAACAGCGTGTTGTACCACACCAACTCGCCGCTGTCCGTCACCGTTACAACCGGGATCGGCATAGCCTCCAGCGCCGACCGATCCTCCGGATTCAGCGAGCCGGCAACGCTTTTCAGATACCGATGGATACCGCGCTGTACGCGGGTAAGATGCCACACCGTGACCGCGATCAGCGCCAGCGCGATCACCGCCCCAAAATAGAACAGCGTGCGCTTCAGGAAAAATAACGGAGTCAAAAACAGAAGCAATGCCGCACACAGCACCGCACACAGCGGCACAACCGACCAAATCCGTTTCGACCTCATCCCGTTTTCCTCCTTTGTTCCGCGCACGTTCCGTTAAACCTCCATTAAAATGGGGAGAATCATCGGACTGCGCTTGGTCTTTTGGAAAATTCTGCGCGACAGCTCATCACGCACACGTGTTTTAATGGTATTCCACTCGTAGGCGTGCATATCACAGCAATCCTCCAGCACCTCACGTGCCACCGAGCGGATTTCCTCCATCATATCCTCGGCCTCGCGCACATACACAAATCCGCGCGAAACCACGTCCGGGCCGGACAGAAGCTGTCCGCTGGAAGCGTCCATCGTCGCGACCACCACGATCAGACCGTCCTGTCCCAAATGACGGCGGTCACGCAGAACGATGCTGCCGACATCACCGATGCCGAGACCGTCCACCATGACACGACCAGCCGGGACGCTGCCGACGACCGCCATTTTATCGGCGGTGATCTCGATCACCTTGCCGATATCGGTAATCATCACCCGATCGGCCGGCATTCCCATGGCACGTGCCAGCTGGGCGTGCTTGTGCAGATGCTTCTGCTCACCGTGAACCGGGATAAAAAATTTCGGACGGGTAACGCCCTGAATGATTTTCAGCTCTTCCTGACAAGCGTGTCCCGAAACGTGAACATCGTACATTTTTTCGTACACCACGTCACAGCCGCACTTCATCAGCTCGTTCACCACGCGTCCAACCGTTTTTTCGTTGCCGGGAATCGGGGTCGCGGAGATGATGATGTAATCGTCCGGCCCGACCTCCACCTGGCGGTGATCGGAAAACGCCATGCGTGCGAGCGCCGACATCGGTTCACCCTGGCTTCCCGTGGTGATGATCGCCATTTTATCCTTGGGATACCGGTTTATCAGCTCCATATCCACCATGATCCCGTCGGGAATGTGCAAATACCCCTGCTCGTTGGCAATGGTGACGTAGTTAATCATGCTGCGTCCGGAAATCGCGACCTTGCGTCCGTCCTTTGCCGCCGCATCGATGATCTGCTGGATACGGTGCAAATTGGAGGAGAAGGTCGCAATAATCAATCGCTTTCCCTCCGCGTTTTTGAACAGCTTGGCAAAGCTCTCGCCCACCACCCGTTCGCTCGGCGTGTAGCCGGGACGTTCGGCATTGGTGGAATCGGCCAGCAACGCCAGCACGCCCTCATTCCCCATTTCGCCCAGTCGCGGCAGATCGATCATGCTACCCTGGATCGGGGTACAGTCGATTTTGAAGTCGCCGGTATGAACCACATAACCGAGCGGCGTTTTGATGCCGAGACCGACAGCGTCCGGAATGGAGTGGTTGACGTGAATAAATTCCACCGACACCTTGCCGAACTGCACCGTTTCACCCGGTGAGACCACGTGCAACGGCACCTTACCGGCCAGACCGTGCTCCTTTAATTTGGACTCGATCAGCGCAATCGTCAGCTTGGTGGCGTAAATCGGGAAAATATGCTGCTTCAGCAGGTACGGCAAGCCACCGATGTGATCCTCGTGTCCGTGGGTAATCACGATGCCGCGAATACGGTCGGCGTTTTTCTCCACATGGGTAAAGTCCGGCAACACAATATCCACGCCGAGTAAATCCTCGTCCGGGAACGCCATGCCGCAATCGATGAGGAAGGCATCCTCTCCGTATTCAAACATGGTTATGTTTTTACCGATCTCGTTCAAGCCGCCGAGCATCGTCAGGCGCACCGGCAAAGCCGGTTCCCGACGCTTGGACGTCGTACTGCGCCGCCGTTGCGGTGCACGCGCCGCGTTCTTCGCCGTTTGGTTTTTCGGCGTCTGATTTTTGGCCGCCTGCTTGGTAGCACGCGGCTCCTTTCCGTTTTCACGCGGTGTCGCTTCGCTCGGCTTACCCGAACGGGGCGTCGGCTGGCGGTTTTCCTTTTCCGCCGCCGGCTTTGCCGGGCGCGAGGTGCGCGTGTATGATCTCCGCTGTCCCTGTTTGCTGGGTGCGGTGCCTGTCAGCTTCTTTTCAGCTTCAGTTGCCATGTTATTCCTCCGTTTCTTGTGAATCTGTAAAAGCAAATAGCCCCACAGGATGTGAGGCGGTGAGTTTCTACCGTTCCGAACACATACAAAAGACCTTTGCCAAACCGAACACATTAGTTATATCTATTTTACCCCGATTTTCCTCACTTGTCAAGAAGTATGCACCGACCGACGAGGTTTAGTCCGGCATAAAGCAAAAAGTTCGTTCCGCATGACCAAAATGGTTCTTGCAAGTCGGCGTCTTTTCACGTATAATGGGTGTAACACGATACCCATTGCATGAAGGAGAGATACCGTGAAACGAGTGGAGCTGTTTACCGACGGCGCCTGCAGCGGCAACCCCGGTGCCGGCGGCTGGGCGGCGATTTTACGCTACGGCAACCGCGAAAAGGAGCTGTGCGGCGGCGAAGCCAACACCACCAACAACCGCATGGAGCTGACGGCGGTCATTCGCGGCTTGGCCGCACTGAACGAACGGTGCGAGGTGCACATCACCACCGATTCACAATACGTGGTCAACGGCATCGAAAAGGGCTGGGCGGCTGGCTGGAAGCGGAACGGTTGGCGCAAGGCGGACAAAAAGCCGGCGCTCAATGCCGACCTGTGGGATACCCTGCTTTCGCTGATTGCTCTGCACGAGGTCACCTTTCACTGGGTACACGGACATCAGGGGCACCCGGAAAACGAACGGTGCGACGCTTTGGCGGTCGCGCAATATCAACAGCTTAAGGGCGGCTGATCGAAAGGATCAGCCTCTTTTTTTACACAGAAAACCGCCCGACGCTCCGGAGAGCATCGGGCGGTGCAGAGACAGAAAATTACTTATACAGCGGGCCGTAAGCGGCGCAGGCCTTGTAATCGGCGCTCTCGTCGTCCTCGGTACCGAAGGCGGCCCAGGAATGCGGACGATAGACCTTGTCGGCCGGGACATTGTGCATGGCGACCGGGATACGCAGCATGGAAGCCATCGTGATGAGGTCGGCACCCACGTGACCGTACACGGTAACGCCGTGGTTGGCGCCCCAGCGAGCCATGACGGTGTAAACGTCCTTAAAGGCACCCTCGCCGGTCAGACGCGGAGCAAACCACGTCGTCGGCCAGGTAAAGTCGGTGCGCTTGTCAATGGTATTGTGAATTTCATCCGGCAGGTCGGCGGTAAAGCCCTCCGCGATCTGAAGAACCGGGCCGATGCCGTCGATGATGTTCAGGCGCAGCATGGTAACAGGCATTTCGGCGCGGCAACGGAAGTGACTGGAGAAGCCGCCGCCACGGAAATATTCGTAGTCGGCACGACGCCAGTCGGTGGCTTCGGTGCAGGCGGCAATATCCGCCGCCGTCATCTCATAGAACGGCTTCATGCAGCCCTCGCCGGCGGCGTTCTTGGAGGCACCGCTGCCGTCCAGTGCCGTAGCGCCGGAGTTGATAAGATGAATAAAGCCGTTTTTCGCCACGCCCTCCGGCTTCTTGCCGGTCACGCGCTCCGTAGCTTCGGGGCTCCAGTAGGTACGCACATCGTGGAAGCAGGGCGCAGAATGGGACACCAGCGTGCCCAACAGCATCGCCATACCGTTGCAGACGTCGTTTTCGGTAGCCAACGGGAACGGCTGACGGGCGCCGTTCCAGTCAAAGGTGGAGGACATGATCGCCTCGGTGAAGTCGGCATTGGGCAACCAGTCGGTCCACTGACGCTGACCCTGGAAGCCGCCCACAACGCCGTTGCGGCCGAGCGCTTCCTCGTGCCAGCCGAGCTCGCTCAGCTTCGGATTGCCGAACATGATATCGCGAATAACCAGCGACATTTTGGCGATAAATTCCCAATCCTGATCTGCCGGAACCACCTTGGACTTGGTGATGACCATCGGCAGATTCTTACCGGCGTTTTTGTCCAGACCCTCCTTGCAGTTGGCTTTGATCCATGCCAACGCCTTTTCGTACTCCTCCGGATCGTAGATGCCCAGCTTTATGCGGCGGAGGATTTCCACCTCGTCCACCCATTCGGAGCGCAGGCCGAAGTACTTCTGCATGATACCGGCATCGCAATAGCTGCCGGCAATGCCCATGCACACCGCGCCGATATTCACATACGCCTTATTCTTCATCCAGCCGACCGCTACGGCGCAACGGGCAAAGCGCAGAATCTTTTCCGCCACGTCGTCGGGAATGGTGGTGTCGGTCGCATCCTGCACATCGTGACCGTAGATGGAGAATGCAGGCAGACCGCGCTGTGCGTGAGCCGCCAGCACCGCCGCCAGATACACGGCGCCGGGACGCTCGGTACCGTTAAAGCCCCATACCGCCTTGATGGTATTGGGGTCCATGTCAAAGGTTTCGGTACCGTAGCACCAGCAGGGCGTTACCGTGAGGGTCGCCACGACGTTTTCGGTGGAGAACTGCTCCGCCACACGAGCCGCCTCGGCGCCACCGCCGATCGTGGTACAGGCGACAACGCACTGAACCGGCGTACCGTCGGGATATTTCAGAGTTTCACTGATGAGCTTAGCGGCATTCTCCGCCATACCCATCGTCTGCTTTTCCAAGCTTTCGCGCACACCGCCCCAACGACCGTCGATGGTCGGGCGGATACCGATCTTGGGATACAACATAGCTGACACACTCCTTCAGTAGTAATTTACTATTATAATTTTATCATTGACTCCCCCGCCTGTCTCATGCTATACTATCACAAAATAGGACAATATTCACCTTGGAGGCGAATTATGCAAGCGGCAAATTATCACGAAGACCTTCCGCGCGGCATACCGGATTTTCCGCTGGAATTTTACCATGTGGACAAGCATCATCCGCGCTACTATATGGACTGTCACTGGCACGACGAGTTTGAACTGATCCGTGTGTTGCAGGGAACGCTGTGCGTGGCGCTTGGCGGCACAGAGCATCGTCTGAAGCCGGGTGACACCGTTTTCATTGTCGGTGGACAGCCGCACGCCGCCACGCCGGACGGCTGTGTGTATGAGTGCGCCGTCTTTGACCCGGCCATGCTGTTTCGCAGCGGCGATGCCTGCAAGACCTATTTGCACCGTATCCAGCACGGCAACGTCATTCTCAGCCCCTGCTTTTCCGCCGAATGCGCCCCGGTACGCGAAGCCATGGAGCGTCTGTTCGGCACCGCCTTCTCCCCCGACCGTCCGCCGAATGCACTGCTGGTGTTCGGCGCCCTGCTGGAGTTTTTCGGTTGGGTCTTTGAAACCGGCGCCTACACCGAATCCGAATGGGAGCTTCCCCAAAACCGGAAGCGTATTCATCATTTGAAGCAGGCATTGGCCTTCGTGGAACAGCACTACACCGAGCCGGTAACACTGGCGCAAATGGCGGCAGCCGCCCACATGACCCCCAAGTATTTCTGCCGGTTCTTTCGTCAGATGACCCGGCGCACCCCCATCGATTATCTCAACTACTACCGCATCGAATGTGCGTGTCAACAGCTCAGCACCACAGAAAAAAGCGTCACCGAAGTGGCGCTTGATTGCGGATTTAACGATATCAGCTATTTTATTAAGCTGTTTCGGCGCCACAAGGGGATTTCCCCCGGCAAGTACCTGTCCTCCCCGGCGCAGACTCATTCACAGACAGAGTGACCTCGGACGAATGCTGACCTCGCCCGAGGTCAGTTCTTTCACGGTGCCGTCCTCAAATTGTACGCGTAATGCCAGCGTGTCGGTCACGTCCAGCACCAGCGCCGGTATCCGCCGATCGCCGCACAGCACATCGACCTCGCGACCGAGCCGCAGGCACCGACGGCGGTATTCCTCGACAAACCGCGCCTCCGACAGGTGGGCATAGCTTTCCCACAATGCCTCCAAAAACCCGGCGGCGATCCGCTCGCGCACGCCGTCCTGTGCCCGGTCAAAAACCGCTCCGGCGCGGTTACCGAGCTCCGCCGGAAATCCGGAGACCGGCGCCGCCACGTTGATGCCGACACCGACGATGGCATATTCCGGCGCACCGGTATGCGGCGACAGCCGTCCTTCGGTCAGAATACCACACACCTTTTTGCCGCCGCAGTAAATGTCATTGACCCACTGCACGTCCGTCTGACGGCCGCTGACGGCTTCGATGGCACGTGCCGCCGCCACAGCCGCGGCGGCAGTCAGCGGCAATACCGCCGTCGCCGGTTCGGTCGGACGCAGCAGTACGCTGAAATACAAGCCGCTCCCCTCCGGCGACCAGAACGTATGCCCCTGACGACCGCGGCCGGCCGTCTGTCCGTCCGCCAAAATCACCGTTCCCTCCGGTGCGCCGTGTTCGGCCGCCTCCCGAAGCAGGGTGCTGGTCGAGGTGACCTGCCGATACGCCGTCAGCGCAAAGCGCGACGGCTCCGACAGATGCCGTATGATCTGTTCAACCGATAATTCGCTCATTTCATGTCCTCAAAATAGGCAACAACGCCGTCCGTGACCGCCTGCATCAGCTTATCGCGATACACCGGGTCAATCAACGCTTCCTTATCCTTCGGATTGTCCAGGAAGGCACATTCCAGCAAAACCGACGGACAATCGAAAATGCTACGTGTCATGTACAAGGTCCCCCACACCGTGCCGGAGGAACGCGGACGTCCGTTGGTCGTCGTTCCCACGCCGTACGGCGTCTCGACCTTGTGCATTTCGGGATAAATATACGAGGCAAGCGTGTATCCGGCTTCGTTGTAGTAGTGCACGGTCGCACCGGTCGCCGTACCGTCGTAGCCGTTCATGTGTACGCTGATGACCAAATGATAGTCACCGGCATGAGCAATCGACACGCGGTCAGGCAAGGACAGTGCCGTATCACCGAGATCCTTGTCGCGTGTCATAACCACCGTTGCGCCCAGTGCCTCCAGCTTGGTTTTCAGCTCGTTGGCGTACAGCAGGTTAAAGGGACCCTCCCACGGCTTATCATCGCTGGAGCCGTGACCGGGGTCGATCAAAATGCGAACGCCCTTCAGCCGCTCCGCCGCCGTATTGGCGGAAACAGCGGCCGGATTCAGGAAAGAAATCGTCAGGCGGTTTCCCGACCACACGAGCTGATGACCGTAATAATCGCCCTTGCCTCGCAGAGTCAATCGCAAGGTCCACACGCCGGAGCCGTTGTCCATCCATTCCGCCGACGAAAACAGCGGATTGCCGGTCAGCACTGGCGTTGCCGGTACGGTATCAACGTAGTGGAACGTCACATCAACATATTCCGCCGTTTGGCCGTAACGCTCCAGCCCGTAATTGGGCGTGCCCGTTGCGGAATCGGAATAGTATTTCTGCGGATAGGCGGCAACATACACCGGAACATCCCACTCGGCATCGAACGTGATCGCGGTATACAAGCCGCTGATCGCGGCGGTGCCGTCGGTCAGGGCGGTGTTGGTCGGAGCCGCCCCCTGAACCACCTTGGCGTCCTTCTGATACACCCGTTTTCCGGAGCCGAGCAGGTAATACGACAGACTGCCGTTGTACACCTTGTTAACCAACACATCCTGTGTGCCCTTCGGCAAATAGGAATTGTACGGGCGCGACCAATCCTCGATCGCCGTGCCGCCGTTAAAGGTCTCGGCATATTCGGCGGTGATGATGACGATTTCCTTGTCGCCCGGTTGCGGCAGAGTCGGTTCGGTGTCGGTGTCGGTGTCGCTGTCACCGGCGGATCCGTTGCCGGTCGTTGCCGACGGCGTGGTCGTCGTTACCGGAACCGGCAGTGCTTCCACCGTCACCCTGCCGCCGGTCATGGCCTCGGTCAGGCCGTTGTACGACGCCGTGACCTGCACCGCTCCCAGCGCCTGAGCCTGTCCGATGACGCCCTTCGGCAACGTATAACTACCGACGTAGCTTTGAAAATCCGTCGGCACATTGCCGCTTTCGTCCACCTTGTCCTCGGTAGCGGTCAGCGTCAGCCTCGTGCCGTTGATCGTCGCCGTGACCGTCGAGCCCTTACGTGCCGTCGCGCGGATCAAAAACACGCTTCCGCCGTCCACCGTCATATCCTCGGACGGCGACACGGCGCTAATCAGCGTCTGTTTATAGGTGATCCTGTAGGTACGTGTGATCCCCTTGTGGGAAAATTCGATCGTGTTTAGGCCGACCTTCAGATCGACCTTTTTCGTGAAAAAGCCGTGCTCAGACAGCTCGATTGCCTGCCCGTTCATGGTCAGCGCAAAATTGGTATCACCACCGCCGTTAAAGGTCACAGACGATTCGGTGGTGGTAAAGGTCAGCTTGGTCGGTGACGACAGCGTGAGCTGTTTATAGATAAAATCCTCGTTCAGCGTACCGGCATACGCCTGCTTCAGCGTCGATGCCAACTTCTGCTTGTCCGCGCGCAGGGCCGCCAGCGAGTCGTACACACTGCCGCACCACGCCTCGCTGTCCTTGCAATAGAGATATTGCTGTGCCAGCTGATCGGGCGAGCTCCACCCTGCCAGATAGGAACCGGCCGTCTTGGCGGAATGGGATATGTACAGCGGAATGTCCAGCGACAGCGCCGTTTCATTCCACCACGACAGCACCTTTTGGAAGGAGCCGGTCGGGTGACTGGTCGAAGCGGAATTCTTGACCATCACGCATTGGAACAAGCCTTTTTCCAGCCAGCCGCGCGTATCGGCACAGCCGTCGGTATATTCCTCGTAATACTCACGTGTATCGGAGCCGCGTTCGTCCACCGATTTATGTGCCCAAATACCGTACGACAGCAATCCAACGTACAGCTCGCGGTCGGCGTCGGTCAACGCCTGCGTCACACGCGGCATCAGGGCATTCAGCACGGCAACCGTTGCTTCATGCTCCGCCGCCTTAACATCGCCCAGCGAATAGGCAAAGCCGTCAATAAACATTCCATCCAGATCGTACTGCCTTGCGCTTTCACCGGCGATATGCACCGTGCGGTCTGCCACGCCATCCGTGCGCGGGTCCCATGCCGCACCGTCGCGAATGTGCAAATCCAGCACGCCGTACACATACAGCTCACGCGCACGTGCCTGCTCGATGATATAGGCAATCGGATCAAACCGTGCACCGCCCGTGTCGGTCAACAAAAGACTGTCCATGTATTCCGACGGATACAGTGCCGCTTCGCCGCGATGCAACGGCAACAGCACGGTATTGAACTCCCACTCATCGATAGCGGAAAACGCCGTTTCGATCTGCTTTTTCACAGCAGAAACGGTTTCTTTACCCGTAATCAGATAATCGGTACCGGGCGTCAGCCATACGCCCTTCATCGTATCCGGAACGGCATAATCGGGCGGTTCCGGCTCCGGCTCCGGCGTGACGTCTGTAATCGGCGCCGTCGTTGTCACCGTCGTGGTGGTCGATCTCCTTCCGGCGGTCGTGTCGGTTTTTCCCGAAAACACATCGGCAATCGCCTGTAAAGCACCGTGGTTTACCGCCGCGAAGCCACCGACAAGCAATGCCGTCGCCGCGATGATCGACACCGCCACGATGATCCACAGCTTTGTTTTTCCGGAGGAGGGTTTGAAATGCCTCGCCATAGCGACACTCCTTACTTATATAATCGTACGTAAATTTTGAACTTCCTGCTTGGCCACCTCAACGTCGGCGGTTTTTGACAGACCCGATTTGGAGGCAGGGTCAAGATAGCTGTAGCTGTACAGCGCCCAGCCGCCGATCTGTTTGTCGCGCAGATACTGTACCGAGCGCTTCATCACATCGCCGTGCGTCGCCCATTCGGTTTTTCCGGCACCGGCGTAGGTATCGGAATACAGGCCGATTTTGTACAGCGCCAAGCCGAAATACAGCTTGACCGACGCATGGCGCGAATAGGAGCACCAGGTCGTCACCATTTTATCGAAGGCACTGCTGCTGTGCTCAAAGCCGGTATATATCTGCGGACAGAGATAGTCAACATATCCCGGCTGTGACAGCCATTTGCGGCAGTCGGCAAACAGCTTATCATAGGTATTTTCCGCGTTGATTGCCGGAGAAACTCCGAACAGAACGCCTTTGGCGGCGGTCAGCGTATGTGTACCGGCAATCAGCACATCCACGCCGGCGCGACGCCAATCCCCCACCGCCAGCGTGCCGCCCGACTGCCGATAGGCTTCGTAATCGGCACCTTCAAAGCCGTAAACAGCGGTCTCCGACAGAAAGCCCTCCGGATAAAAATAGTCGTCGTACTGAATACCGTCCACGGCATAGTGATTTAATATTTCGCGAATCCCGTTCAAAATCAGGGCTTGCGAAGCCTCGGCGGTCGGTACATAATAATACCTGCCGGAGGCATCGGTCAGCGTGGGAATCCCCTCGACCAAATACGCCGTCTGTTTCCCCACGCGATACGGGTTGACCCAGGCGTGCAGGCGAATCCCCTTCGCATGGGCGGCCGTGATGGCGTAGGACAGCGGATCGAACCCGGCGTTCAACAGCTTTTTCACCGACGCGGCCGGTGAAAACA
>CAYQBP010000016.1:10124-16833 GCA_964415745.1 uncultured Eubacteriales bacterium | reverse complement strand
TCCGAAGCGGATAGCTCCAGACTGTTCAGCAAACGCCGCTCCATCGGCACGGTGTGCCACGGTGTATCGGTTCCGAACAGAATACGGTCGGTGCCGTGCTTTTCCAGTATCTTTTCCGCATAGTATTTGGGCATCGTTCCATAGCCAAAGGACGTGTCCAGGTAGACGTCGGTGCCACACAGCCTTTGCAAAACGCCGTCGCCACAGCCGACACCACCCCAATGTGCGGCAACCACGGGCGAATCGAACCAGGTCAGTGCCGTTGCCATGCGCTCCGGCGTGGCGCCGTAGGGTGGCGGAAAACCGTAGTCGAAGCCGGCGTGAAACACCGTGATAAGACCCAGCGACGAGATTTTTCGGTAGAGCGGCTTCATTTTCGGGTCATCGACGAAAAAGCCCTGATAATCGGGGTGAAGCTTGACGCCCTTCAGTCCCAGAGCCTGAATGCGTTCCAGCTCCTCGATGGCGTTCGGGCTGTCCGGAAACACCGATCCGAACGCGATGAGCCCGTCTTTTTGATTGACCGTTGCGGCAAAATCGTTCACCTTGGTCTGCTGGTGCGCGTTGGTGGCGATGTTCAGCACCACAGCGTGGGAAACGCCGTCATTTTTCATGCGTTCCCGCAGGCCCGACACCGTGCCGTCGGTATACGGCTGTAATCCACCGGAGGCGTTCGCCAGCTTTGCCACCGCCCGTGATGCGATTGCATCCGGAAAACAATGGGTATGAAAATCGATCAGCATCACGGTTTCTCATCCTCGACCATGTTCTTATCGGGTAGTATACCCCATTCCCCGACAATTTGCAAGTGAAACGACAAAAGAGCAAGCCGAAGCCTGCTCTTTTGCATTAAAATATCCGAACCGATCCGTTATTCAACGATATACCAGTGACCGGCGTACTTCACCATGATGAAGTCCCAGTTTCTTTCCTTGGATCTCTTGGAGCCCTTGATGGTGACGTCGCACTCGACACGCATGACCTTGCTGATCTTATCGACATCGATCTCGCTGGTCTTGTCGTTGTCCTCTTCCCAGTCCTCGATCTCTTCTTCGATATCGTCCACGAAATCCTCAAAATCCTCTTCGTCGTACACGTCGGTATCCGTCACGGTAAAGCTGTACTTAATATCGCTGCCGTACTTATCCTCGTAGTACTCATTCATGGATTCGGCAGTCGACTTAAAGGACTTCTTCAAATCGGAGCTTTTGTTCTGCTCCAGTTCCCAAGGCGTTACCAGCTCCAACGCTGCTTCGCCGTCTTCATCAGTGAGAGCATCGAAATAGTCGCCGATCACACTCTTGTATCCGCCGCCGAACAGGACGATGCACAGCACCACGACCACAGCGATCGCGGCCAGCGCGATGCCGCCGAGCTTCAGCATTTTCGGGTCCAGCGAGAGCTTCTTGGTCGCTACCGGAGCCGCGCCCTCCAGCGGAGTGCCGCAGTTGCCGCACACGACAGCGGTATCATCCGACTGATACCCACAATTTCCACAAAACCTTGCCATAGAAAAACCGCCTTTCATTTTTTGTAATTATACACCACCGTTCGGTGGTCATTACCGTAATACGTTGACTTGCTCAGGCCATGGAAACCGGCTGTGCCTTTTTGGAAAACCGGCGTACGAGATACCGTACCACCAGAATCAGGACACCGAAGCCGAGAACCGAAGCGAAAATGAGAAGATTGCCGAGCAGAATGTTTTGCAATAGCGAAACCACGACGGTTTCACCGATCGCCGCCCGAAGCACGGCCGGCAAGCCGAGAACAACCAGCGTCGGCAGGGTCAGTATACCGCCGATGGCGGTGAACACGATCCCGGCGCCCATGGCACCCTGAGACCAATCGTTCAGGCCCATGCCCACCAGGCAGAGCACCACCAGCAACAGCAGAACCACCAGCGTGACCCAGGAAATGCCAATGTTCACGGCGTAATACGCACCGGTGCTCATGTCGGAAAAGACCTCGGACGGCTGTATGGATTCCAGAAAATCGTCATCGACCAGATAATCGGTCAGCTCGTCCAGATCCGACGTTGTGACTCGCGCATCGAAGTGGTCGTTGATTGCCGAAAGGTTATCGCGCAACAGCTGCTTGATTTCACGCTTGGTGACCTTGAAATTATCGGTACCCTTCATCACGTCTTCCACGTAATCCGAAATCTTTTCCGCCAAAAACTCGTTGACCGTGGAATCCTCCAGGAAGGCCGCCATGTTTTCTTCGGTGATCTCGTCGTTGTGATAATGATTGGACAGCGCTTCCACAAACGTCCGCGCGGTATCCTCGGAGAAGCCAGTCTGTTCATAAGCGTTTTCAAACAGCTCCACGTAGTCGATGTCGTTCAGCAACGATCCGATCTTCGATTCTGAGACGGTGTAGCGCACACAGACCACGGCCACCGACAGCAGTGATACCACAAACAACAGCACGGACAGAGCCACCGATAGGATGGTTTTCCCCACCCTGCTTTGCTTTTGACCGTCGGGCATCTTCACATACGTGACCGGCTCCGCGGCCGGTGCCGCAAAGTCCGTCTCCGGCGGCAATACGTCGGCCGGCTCCGCCTGCGGTGCCGCCTCCGGCGAAAGCACCACGGTTTCCCCCGCGGTATCGGCTTCGTCGGATAACACCTCCGTTGCTCCAAGCGGCTCCGCCACCGGTGCTGCCTCCGCAGCCGAAGGCTCTGCCACCGGTTCGACCGGCGCTACCGGTCGGGTGCAGCTCGGGCACACTCCGGTCTCCGCATCCAGCGGTGCTCCGCAAGCAGTGCAAAAACGAGCGCGGCGTTGCGGTGCACGAAGAGCCGCCAGCTTTTCCCGATCGCACTGTGGACACAGACCGGTAGCCTCATCATTCAACGAACCGCAACGCGAACAAAATCTCGCCATGCCTTTATCCCCCTCTGACTATTTTATATCTGCACATTATATTACTTTATACTTTTGTGCCGCACCGGACGCAAAAAGCCGCTCCCGATCCCAACGCCGCACCACATTCCGTACAAAAGCGCCCGGCAGGTGCCGCTTCCGCGGCAGGCTCCGTTGCCGAATCGGCAACCGGCTTCGGTGTCGGCTCGACCACCGGTGCCGACGGGGACGCCGGAACCGCCTGCAAAATATCTACGGTGGGCTTACCGCACGCCGTGCAAAAACGCATTTCCTTGGAAACGAGCTGACCGCAGGCGGTACAGCGCACGGTGTTTTCGTCCAGCAAACGACGCGGCATGGCGGCACCGCAGGTACTGCAAAATGCCACACTGCTTTCTACAAATGCGCCGCATTTTTCACACTTCACCAGGCCCTTGATTCGCTGGATTTGCTCCCGACTTTCGCGAATACGTGCCTCGGCATCGCGAATCGCGTTCACCATACCGTCAAAATCCGGTTCATGGTCGGCGGCGTGCATGGCGACATACAGCTTGCCGATTTTCAAATATTCGCTTTCGATCTGCTTTTCCGATTCGCCGATCACCGAATTCAGACGTGACACCTCGGACATATCCTGTGTTTTTTGTACCACGGACTGACCGGCCTGAGAAATCCTTTTGCCGAGATCATCGAAAAAAGCCACTGCTGTCCCACCGTTTCCTTCAAAATATAGCCTGTCATTACTTACCTGTATCTTACCATAAGATATGGTTTTGTGCAACTGTTTTTGCGATTTTTCTTCAAATTCGTTCGGATTTTTTGCTGACATTTATACCACATTCACAGAAAATGCCGATGGCGGTCCTGTAACGAAACACAAAATCTCTTCGTGAAAAGCACCATTTTGCAAAAAATTCAAAGGCTGTTTACAGACAAGCACCTTGACAGAAGGAGCACCGTGTGGTATGATACCAATAGTTTCCGTGAGGGAGTAGCGAACGTGCCCTGCACGTAGCAAGTTCAACATCCTGGCAATTTGCCTGGCTTGCTTTTATTTGCGAGACTCATGCACCGTCCGGTCGCGTGTGTGTCTCCCCCGTTTTACCAAGGAGACCCGGATATGACCCACGGTATATCCGGGTTTTATTTTTACCGGGGGAACAGCATATCTGGGTTCAGCCAAGGAAAGGAGCACTCCCATGAAATTCTATTGTGAAAGCACCGATTCCGTTTTGCATGAGCTGGGCACGACCGCCGACGGCCTCACACAGGAGGAAGCCGCGCGTCGCCTGACGGAAAACGGAAAAAACAAGCTGGATGCCGCACCGGGCAAATCGCTTCTGCGCCGCTTTTTTGAGCAACTGGCAGACCCGATGATCCTCATCCTCTTGGCGGCCGCCGCCATCAGCGGCGTGCTTGCCGTCGTGGAGCACGAGGGCTTTGCCGATGTGGTCATCATTCTGATTGTCGTGCTGGTAAACGCCGTACTCGGCGTTTACCAGGAAAGCAAGGCGGAAAAGGCCATTGAGGCCCTGCAGCAGCTTTCCGCCGCCACCTCCAGGGTGCTTCGCGACGGCCACATTATCACCGTTCGCAGTGAGGAGCTGGTCGTCGGTGATGTGATCCTGCTCGAAGCCGGTGACGCCGTTCCGGCCGACGCGCGTCTGCTGGACAGTGCCAGCCTGCAGGTGGAGGAAGCGGCGCTGACCGGTGAGTCGGTGCCGGTTACCAAATTCATTGACATGATCTGCCTGAAAAGCGAGCAAAAGGACGTTCCGCTGGGCGATCGCAAAAACATGGTATATATGGGCGGCACCGTCGTGTACGGGCGCGGCACCGCCGTGATAACCGCCACCGGTATGCAAACCGAAATGGGCAAAATCGCCGGTGCGCTGGCCCAGGCCGAGGAGGGCAAAACGCCCCTGCAAATCAAGCTGTCCCAGCTGTCCAAAATCTTAACGTGGCTGGTGCTGGGCGTGTGTATCGTCGTGTTCGGCGTTCAGCTGTTACGTGTCGGCGGCTGGAATTTTGATACCGTTCTCAGCTCTTTCATGATCGCCGTATCTCTGGCCGTTGCCGCCATTCCCGAAGGGTTGGTTGCCGTGGTGACCGTGGTGCTGTCCATCGGCGTCACCAATATGTCCAAGCGCAACGCCATCATTCGCAAGCTGACCGCCGTGGAAACGCTGGGCTGTGCTCAGATCATCTGCTCCGACAAAACCGGAACACTCACGCAAAACAAAATGACCGTGGTGGATTATTTCGGTGAAAGTGATACGCATTTGGCACGCGCCATGGCGCTGTGCTGTGATGCCGAGCTGGAAGCCGACGGCACCGTGACCGGCGAACCGACCGAAGCGGCGCTCGTCGCCTGGGCCAATACCCTTTCCCTGCCCAAGCATCGGCTCAAGGAGCAGCACCCCCGTTGCGGCGAGGCTCCGTTCGATTCCGCTCGCAAGCTGATGTCCACCGTGCATACCGCTCCCGACGGCATCATTCAGTACACCAAGGGTGCCCCCGATGTCATCATCGACCGGTGCACGCACTATCTGGAAAACGGCAAGCCCGTCCCGATGACCGAGGCTTACCGTCAGGAAATTCTGCGCGCCAACAAGGCGATGGCCGACCGTGCACTGCGCGTGCTCGCCTGCGCCGAGCGTGTTTGGAGCGCGGCACCGTCCGACTGTGATCCTGCCACGCTGGAAACCGATCTGTGCTTTGTCGGTCTGACCGGCATGATCGACCCGGTGCGTCCCGAAGTCAAGGAGGCAATCGTGGAATGTCGCCACGCCGGTATCCGTCCCATCATGATTACCGGTGACCACATTGATACCGCGGTGGCGATCGCGCGCGAGCTGGGAATCCTCGACGACGACAGCAGTGCCGTTACCGGCGCCCAGCTCAATGAAATGAGCGACGAGGAATTCGAGCAGACGTTTCGTCACATCAGCGTCTATGCCCGTGTTCAGCCGGAGCACAAAACGCGCATTGTCAACGCCTGGCGGGAGGCGGGCTACGTCACCGCCATGACCGGTGACGGCGTCAACGACGCGCCGTCGATCAAATCGGCGGACATCGGCATCGGCATGGGCATTACCGGCACAGATGTCACCAAAAACGTAGCCGATATGGTGCTCACCGACGATAACTTTGCCACGATCGTCGGCGCCGTGGAGGAAGGACGCCGTATCTACGACAACATTCGCAAAGCGATCCAATTCCTGCTCGGCTCCAATATGAGCGAGGTCATCAGCATTTTTGCGGCGACCCTCATGGGCTTTTCGATCCTACAGCCCGTTCATCTGCTGTGGATCAACCTGGTCACGGACTGCTTCCCCGCACTGGCACTGGGTATGGAAAAGGCGGAGGCCAATCTCATGCGCCGCAAGCCGCGCGATGCCAAAGCCGGCATCTTTTCCGACGGCATGGGCTTCGACGTCATCTATCAGGGACTTCTGGTTTCCGCGCTGGTTCTGTTTTCCTACTTTGTCGGGCATTTCATTCAATCCGGAACCTGGGCCATGACCGACAGCGCCCACGGCACAACGATGGCGTTTTTAACCATGTCGATGGCGGAGATCTTCCACAGCCTGAATATGCGCTCGCAACGCGGCAGTCTGTTCACCATGAAAACAGGAAACACCGTGCTGTATGCTGCCGCGCTCGGCTCTCTCGTGGCTACCACGGCGGTGTGCGAAATCCCGTTTTTGGCAACCGCCTTCGGCTTTGCGCCGGTCGGCTTTACCGAATACGCGCTGGCCATCGCCATCGGCGCCTGCGTGATCCCGGTCGTGGAGCTGGTGAAGGCGGTTCAGCGCCGGTTCGCCCGGCAGTAATCC
>CAYQBP010000016.1:8149-10024 GCA_964415745.1 uncultured Eubacteriales bacterium | reverse complement strand
CGTCACTGTATTCTGCGCGACGGCAAGCCCTACATTCTCCGCACGGGTGAAATGCAATACTCCCGGTATCCCTCCTGCGACTGGGAGCGCGAGCTGATTAAAATGAAGGAGGGCGGCATTGATACCGTTGCCTCCTACGTCTTTTGGAGCCATCACGAAAAGGTCGAGGGACACTTCAACTTTTCCGGACGGAGAGATATTCGCCGCTTTGTAGACCTGTGCCAAAGGGTCGGACTCACCTTTTTCCTGCGAATCGGCCCTTGGGCACACGGGGAAGCCCGCTACGGCGGCTTCCCGGATTGGCTGATGAAAAAAGACTGCACCCTACGCAGCACCGACCCGGAATACCTGCAGTATGTCCGTCGCTTTTACACCGCGATCTACGAGCAGCTGCAGGGCAGCGATAACCTCCTCGGCATTCAGGTGGAAAACGAATTGACACATGACAAGCACTACCTCGCCACGCTGTCGGATATGCTGAAGCAAATCGGCTTTCACGTGCCGCTCTGGTCCGCCACGGCGTGGGGGCAGGCGGAGCTGCCGGACGGTCTGCTACCCATGTTCGGATATTACCCGGAGGCCCCCTGGGAGCAGCATATCGACCCCCTGCCGCCCGGAAACAATTTCTTTTTCTCGTCCGAGCACGAGGACGGGCTGATTGGCAACGATCTGCTGGGAGGAGCGCAGGGACAAGCCGTGAAAAAATACAGCGGCCGTTATCCCTCGCTCACGTGCGAGCAGGGCGGCGGTATGCAAAACACCTATCATCGGCGTCCGCGCATCACCACGCAGGATATTACCGCTCTCACGCTGTGCTCGCTCGGCTCCGGCGCCAACGGACTGGGGTATTATATGTACCACGGCGGCGTCAACCCGGTGGAGCGCGACGAAGCCGGCACCCTGGTCACGTATCAGGAAAGTCGGGAAAGCGGCTATCCGAACGACTGTGCCATCGTCTCTTACGACTTTCAGGCACCGCTCGGTGACTGCGGACAGATACGTGAAAGCTACTATGCCCTGAAAGCACTTCATCGCTTCATCGACGCTGTCGGTGACAAGCTGGCCACCTCCGTCGCCGTATTTCCCGACAGGATGCCCACAGGCTCCGACGACATCACCACACCGCGTGTCGCCGTTCGCACCGACGGGACCTGTGGCTTTGTGTTTTACAGCAACCACGTTCGCGAGCACCGTCTCCCTCCTAAGGAAGCCACGCTCTCGCTGGAGCTGGACAAGGAGACGCTCACCATACCGCTGACATTGCCGGAGGACGGCTGCGGCGTATTTCCGTTCCGCCTGCCGATCGGCTCCGTTACCCCCCGTTGGATCAAGGCGACACCGGTCGTCTACACCGCGGACAGCGTCGTGCTGGAGCCGCTGGAGGGGATCGCTCCGGAAATCTGCCTGGACGACGGAACGGTGCTACCGCTGTGTGCCTCGCAGACGATCGGCGGCGTGAACGTCTGCCTGTCCGAACGGGAACAGCCTGCGTCCCACGAATGCACGGCCATTCCCTGTACCAAAGCGGACAACGTGCTGTCCTTTGAAGCGTTTGAGCATTTGCAACGGCTGGACGGCACGCATCTGACCGATCACAGTGTCGAATACGTTGCCGAAATCCCCGACGGCGTTAACACGATACGCGTCTATGCGCTCGGCAACACGGCGGCGGCGTACGCGATGGACGATGCCGTGCCGCGCCTGCTCTCCGACCATTTCTGCAACGGTAACGATTGGTATGTGAACGTGCGCGGCGTACGGCAGCTGCGGCTGAAAATCCAGCCGCTCACCGAGGAGGATCGCCATACCATTTATTTTGAATATCCGATGCCCGAAGGCGTGATTGAGCCGCAAATTCGGACGGTATAATTTCAA
>CAYQBP010000016.1:5647-8049 GCA_964415745.1 uncultured Eubacteriales bacterium | reverse complement strand
AGCTCGCTGTCCCCCACCTCGCCGGCTGCCGTCACGGCGGCGGTAGCGAAAAACACCTTGTCCGCACGGTATGACCGCGCCATGTCCACCGTGTCGATGCCGCCGGTCATGCTGGGCGTTTCCGAAATCTGTCCGCCCAGCACGATGCACGTGACGCCGCGCTCGCTCAAGTATTCCAGCAACGTGATGTTGTTGCTGATAACGGTCAGGCGCTCCTTATCCGTCAAATGCGGTCCCATGTACTGCGTCGTCGTAGACCCGTCGATGAATATCACGTCGCCGTCATCGACCAGCTCGGCGGCGCGCCGGGCGATCCGTTCCTTGGCGTGGTGCTGCTTGTGCCGACGAAACAACAGTGGCACCGTGCTGGAGGCCGACAGCTCTACACCGCCGTAGCTGCGATGTACCAGCTGACGCTGTTCCAAGGCGTTCAAATCCCGGTTGATGGTTGCCGAGCTGTAGCAAAGCGTCTCGATCAGATAGGAAACCGGTACATATTGATATTTTTCCAAGATCGCCAAAATCTCATCCTGCCGTTCCTGTGGATACACCGAAGCCCCTCCCGATGAGAAATGTTGAGAATTTCTCTATATTTTTAACATAGTTGCAAAAAGTTGAAAACTTTGCTATGATTATACGCGTTTAGAACGGGTATGTCAAGTGAGGGAGCACCATGAGAGATTTAACATCCGGGAACCTGTCCAAAACCTTCTTTCGTTTTGCCATTCCGGCGATTTTAGCCGGTCTGCTGGGGCAGGCCTACGCCATCATCGATTCCGTCATTATCGGCCGATGTCTTGGCACCACCGCACTGGCGGCGCAGGGCGCCACCGGGGGCTTCCTTTCCCTGATCGACGCCATGTTTTGGGGCTACGGTGTCGGCTGTGGCATTTACGTTGCCAGTCTGTTCAGCTCCGGCAACAAATTAAAGCTACGCAACACCATCATCGCCACCCTGCTGACGGAAAGCCTCGCCGCCGTCGTGCTCGGCGTCCTGCTGATTGCATTTCACCGTCCGTTGCTGGAGCTCCTGCAGGTAGACCCCCTTATCCGAACCGAAGCCGCTCAATATTTCTGCATCGTCGTCGGCGGTCTGGTGGTACAGAATTTCGGCTGGCTCGGCATTTACCTGACCAATGCACTCGGCATCTCCTCCTTCCCGTTGTATATGTCGATCGTTTCCTGTGTTATCAACATCACCGGCAACCTGCTGTCCGTCACCGTACTGAAAATCGGTATCATCGGCGTAGCCGCCTCCACGGTTTTTTCATCGCTGATCGTCGCCGTATGCTATGTTGTCAAATTCCTTAAAATCTTTCGCGAGCTTGGCGCCGAAGGCCCCTTCACCATGGCCGGATACCTTCGCGGTGCCGTCCCCTACGCTCTCCCCTCCATGCTCCAGCAATGCCTGATTTATGTGTCCAATGCGTTTATCACGCCGCTGGTCAACGACAACGGCTACGCCGCCACCGCCGCCTTTACCGTCGCGCAAAAATACCGCGATTTGATTGCTACCATCTACCAGAATTCCACCAAGGTCATGGCCAATTTCACCTCGCAATGCACCGGCAACGGGCGCTACGATCGTATCCGCGGCGGTGTCATGATCACGCTTCGGCAATCCGCGCTGTTTGTTCTGCCCCTGCTCCTGATCTGTGCATGGATTCCCGAAGCGATGGCCGGTCTGTTTTTCAATGCGGAAACACCGGCGGAAAGCTACGCCCTTACCACTCCGTTCCTGCGCTTCTTCCTGCCGCTGATCCTGTTTAACCTCATCAACAACCTGTTCCACGCCCTGCTCAAGGGACTGAAATCCATGCGTCTGGTCATTCTCGCGTCCCTCATCGGGTGCCTCACCTATATCGGCTCCGCTTATCTGCTGACGCCGTGTTGGGGATTGTACGGTATTTACAGTGCCATGGCGCTGTCGTGGATCGTGGAAGCGGTCTTTGCGATTGTCATCTATTTCAGCGGAAAATGGCAAACGCCTGCCATGCGGCAGGCGTTGCGACAGACATAAACAGCAAAAAGCCGATGAGCTACTCATCGGCTTTCTTTTTTTGAAACACAAACAGCTTGCTGACGATGTAATTGAGAACAAAAACCACGATCTGCGCCGCGATTTTCACAACCAGGCTCTGAAAGCCGAGCCGGGTAATAAACACAAAAATCAGCAATTCCTCCACCAAAAAGGTGACTACCCGACCGCCGTAAAAGCGGAACAGCTGTTGCCAAAAGGCCACACCCCGTGCAGGCGCCTGAAAAACCCACAAACGGTTGGTCACAAAAGCGAACAGCACCGCCAGCAGCCAGGAAACGGTATTGGCTATGTGCTCATTCAGCCGGCAGACGCTGTGACACAGCCAAAACGAACCGATGCTGATGACCGTTGTCAAGCCGCC
>CAYQBP010000016.1:0-5547 GCA_964415745.1 uncultured Eubacteriales bacterium | reverse complement strand
ACATACGAAACCAATGCCTGTCCGGCCGCCCACGCGGTCAACGTATCGCGGAACAGGAACCACATGGCAAGCGTAAACAATCCCGTATTCACGATCGGAACGACCACCGCCGCGGCAACCACGCCGACAAACGGCCTTCCGATTTTCCGAAACAGCTGTGCCACCGCACCGCCGACAAAGCCGGCGGCGGTTCCCTTTGCCAGGCAAACCAGCACCGTGAGCAACGGATTGACATTCCAGAGAATGTTACCGCCGACGTCCCAGCCGAAAATGCAGGCGACCGAAACCACCACACCGAACACAAACCCCAGAATCGCTCCGTCGCGCGCGCCGAACAGCACGCCGCCGATCACCAGCGGAATCAGCACCAACGACAAATTGAACGTGCCGATTTTTACGCCGTAGCTTATCAGCTGAAGCACAACGATCAGCGCCGCCAAAATCGAAAGCTGGGTCAAACGAACCGTTTTTTTAGATGCCATCAATAAACACTCCTTGCTGCTGCTCCCTACGGATGCAGCGCATTTTTATTAAAAACCGTCAGGCTCGGTTTTTATCGTAAATCAGGCGCAGACCGTCCAGCAACAGACGGTCGTCGTACACCGTTTCCCGGCGACATACCGCGGCAATCTCCCGGCCCAGTCCGCCGGTCACAACCACCGTTGCCGCGGAGCCGAGCTCCTGCTCAATGCGGTCACACATTCCCTCCAGCATCGAGGCAGTACCGAACACCGCTCCGGAGCGCATGGAATCGTTGGTGTTGGTACCGATCGCGTGCTCCGGGGCTTTGATATGAACCCGTTGCAGCAGCGAGGCGTTGCTGACCAGCGAATCCAGCGAGGTGGCTACACCGGGCATGATCGCACCGCCGCGAAACACACCGTTCCCGTCGATGGCCGACACGGTGGTTGCCGTGCCGAGATCCCACACAATGCAGGGCGCGCCGTATTTATGAACCGCCGCCACCGCGCCGACCAGCAAATCGGCGCCGAGCTGTGCCGGATTATCAATGCGAATGTTCATGCCGGTTTTGATTCCCGGCCCCACCGTCAGCGGCTCAACGCCGGTGATTTTCTGTACCGCCGTGCAAAGCACCGCGTCCAGACCGGGCACGACCGAGCTTAAAATCGCGCCGTGGATCGCGTGGGGATCGATGCTGTACAACCGAAGCACCGATAACAGCTCCACCGCGTACTGATCGCCGGTGCGGGAGCGATCTGTAGCCATACGACATTCGCAAACCAACTCCTCCCCGCGAAAAACGCCGACCGTCAGGTTGGTGTTGCCGAGGTCAAGTGTCAATAGCATGAGCCGTTACCTCCTCTGTGCGATGTGCCACAATGTATCGCGGCCGGTTTTTGACTTCATCATAAATCCGTGCAATATAGTGCCCGATAATTCCCAGACTGACCATGATCGAACCGCCGATCAACAGCAGCAGCAAAATGACGGTGGTAAACCCTTCCACGGAATTACCGAGGAAAAACCGCACCAGTGTTTGGATTCCCAACACCAGGGTGCACGCCAACAGCACGCCGCCGAGCACCGTCACCAGCCGCAACGGCGCGGTGGTAAACGAGGTGATGTTGTTGACCGCATATTTCAGCAAACCGCTGAACGACCACTTCGACTGCCCGTTGATGCGCTCTGCCACCTCAAATTCCACGGTGGCGGTGCGGAACCCGGCCCAGAACGACAGGGCACGAAAGAAGGTGTCCTTCTCCTGCAAGCCGTTCAGCACATCGACGACGCGACGATCCAACAGCTTGAAATCGGACGAGGATTGCATATCCATTCCCACGGCACGACCGACCAGACGGTAGAACAGCCGTGCAAACAGCCCGTGCGAAGCACTTTCCTTGCCGCGACAGCTTTTTTTGCCTTCCACCACTTCATAGCCCTGCTCCCACAGCGCCACCATTTGCGGAATAACCTCCGGTGGAAACTGCATATCGCAGTCGGTCACCACGCAGGTATCGCCCTTGGCCTCTCGCAGGCCGGCAAAAATGGCCGCCTCCTTACCGAAGTTACGGCTGAACGAGATACCACGCACCTGCGGATTGCCCTGTGCTTCCCGACAAATCAGCTCGTAGGTACGATCCCGTGAGCCGTCGTCGACAAAAATCAGCTCGTGGGCGATATGTGCCTCATTTAACACCTGAGACAATCGCTGTACCGCCAAAGCAATATTTTTTTCTTCGTTATACGAAGGAATAACCACCGACAGCAAGCTCATTTGTCTATCCTCCCACGATGTGTTTACAAATCCCGACGCAAGGCGCGCTCTGCCTCGCGCTTCATATCCCGTTTAGCGGCGTCCTCGCGCTTATCATACAGCTTTTTACCACGACACAGACCCAACTGTACCTTAACACGCGAGCCCTTAAAATACAGCGACAACGGGATCAGTGTCAAGCCCTGTTGTTGCTTGAGCAGGCCGTACAGCCGAAAAATTTCCCGGCGGTGCATCAACAGTCGCCGCACCCGCATCGGGTCGCGGTTAAAAATGTTACCCTGCTCGTACGGGCTGATATGCATACCCTTTACGAACAATTCACCGTTATCGACCGTGCACCAGGCGTCCTTCAAATTCACAGACCCGCGGCGCAGGGATTTTACCTCGGTACCGCACAATTCGATACCGGCTTCCATCGATTCTTCAACAAAATAATCGTGAAAGGCTTTTCGGTTTTCCGCAATCGTTTTGGTTGCCACGCGGTCGCCTGCCACGACAATTCCCCCTTTACAGCTCACTGCGTCCTTCCAGCGAACGACGCAACGTCACCTCATCGGCATATTCCAGATCGCCGCCCACCGGGATACCATACGCCAACCGTGTGACCTTGATCTCGAACGGCTTCAGCAAGCGCGACAGATACATCGCCGTCGCCTCCCCCTCCACCGTGGGATTGGTCGCCATAATGACCTCGGTCACCTCGGTGTTGGCCACTCTGGTCAACAGCTGCTTGATCCGCAGCTGATCCGGGCCGATTCCGTCCATGGGCGAGATAGTACCGTGCAGCACATGATACAAGCCCTGATATTCGCGAGTACGTTCAAAAGCCAGAACGTCCTGCGGCTCCTCGACCACGCAGATCACGCTTTCGTCGCGATTGCCCGACGCGCAAAGATTGCACATCTCCCCGTCGGTCAAATTACAGCAGACAGAGCATTCGTGAATACTTTTTCGGGCATCGACGATCGCCCCGACAAAGCGTTCCGCCTCCTCGGCGGACATGGACAGCGTGGAAAATGCCAGCCGCACCGCCGTTTTGTGGCCGATGCCGGGGAGACGCTCCCACTGCTCGATCAATTTATCCAATGCAGGCACACGATAGGCCATGCGTCAGCTTCCTTCCTTGTGAACTTTTCTGCGGTGCCACGCCATCGCCTGACACACCACCACTACAAACAGCGCACCCAACAACGCGCCGAGGCTGTCCTTTGCCACGTCGGCCCACTCAAAAGCGCGACCGGTGGCATTCCACAGCTGATGATACTCGTCAAACAGCGCATATACCGCGCAACCGCCGACGGAGATCAGCCCCCAGCGTTTTCGCCGGTAGCTTCGCACCAGCAGGGACGAGCACACACCGAGCACCGCAAACGACGCCACGTGAGCCAGACTCCGCACAAGCTGGTGCGCGGTTTCCTGCTGCTCCGCCGTGAAGTGCAGCCGGGCAAACACACGTCCCAGCAAGCCCTGCGTAACGGCGCCGCTCAGCGCCGACGACTGTGCCGCCGATTGCTCCGAAAGCATAAAAATGCCAAGTGCCGCCGCCAGCGTCAGTAGCCACAGCAGACACCGCTTCATCGTACGACGGCGCATCAGAACGGCAGATTCATACCACCGGCGAGCTTGCCCATGGTTTCTTCCGATTCGGACTGCGCTTTCCGCACAGCCTCATTGACAGCCGCCATAATCATATCGGACAGCATTTCGGTATCCTCCGGGTCAACCGCTTCGGGATTGAGCTGTAGCGAACGCAACAAATGCTTGCCGTCCACCGTGGCGGTCACCATACCGCCGCCGGCCGTCGCGCTGTATTCCTTGGCCTCCAGCTCAGCCTGTGCCGTCGCCATATCCTCCTGCATTTTCTGCGCCTGGCGCAGCATCGCCTGCATATTATTACTGCCTCCGCCGTAGCCCTGCGGTAATCTCGCTTTCATATCCGTTAACCTCTTTCTTCTATTGTAATACCCGATTCCGCACTGCGCCGCAAAAAGTCGGACAGCGGATCGGTCGATACAGCCTCTGCTTTATGTGTCGGTCGGCCGCGCTTGATACGCATGGGGCGTCCGACCACCGCCTGTACCGCACCGAGCAAAACGGCCTTGTTACCGTCGGAGCGAACCAGTGCGCCAAACAGCTCGTTGTCGGTCAAAATAATCAGCTGTTCCCCATCAAGCATGGCGGTGGAATCCGTCAGCACACCGTACAGCGGCGGACTTTGCTTGGCAATATATGCCAGCACATCGACCCAACCGGCAAATGGAACCGGCTCTGAGCCGGCCGTGACAGACTCCGCCGGCTGTGTCGTCACAGGCGCCGCAACAGTTACGGCAACGGGTTCGGCCGGCGTGGGTGCTACCGGTGTGGAAGCGGTGACGGGTGCCGGTTCCGGTTCGGAACGAACAGGGGCAACGGGAGCCGCCGGTATCGGCCGCGTCTCCAGCGCCTCGATACGGCGAAGCAGACCCTCCGGCGTGGTGTCCAGACGCGGATCGCACAGCCGCAGCAGTGTCATTTCCATCTCCACGCGACGGGAAACACCGCTTTTCAGCCGATCCAGCGCACGCTGCAGCACATCCATGATGTGCAAAATGCTTTCCAGTGACAACGCTTCCGCTTCGCGACGCAGATCGTTCAGCTCTTCGGGAGACATGACGATCAGTTCGCCGGGATTGCCCACGCTTTTGATAATCATCAAATTGCGATAAAAATCGATCAGCTCCACGCACAGGCGCTCCATATCCTTGGAGCCGTCGTACAGCGTGCTTAACAAAGTCAGAGCGGCCGCACCGTCCTGCGCGCGAATGGCCGCTGCCATGCGGAACAGATACTCTCTGCCGGCCATACCGGTGGCCTCCGCCACCAACGCGGCCGTTACCTCGCGGGAGCGTGACAAGCACTGATCCAACAGCGACAGCGCATCGCGTAAGCCGCCGTCTGCCAGCCGTGCGATGAGCAGTGCGGCGTCGGCGGTCAGGGTGAACCGCTCCTGCTCCGCCACATAGCTCAGCCGTGCGGCAATCTCCTCGGCGGGGATACGGCCGAAATCGAACCGCTGGCACCGCGAAAGAATGGTGGCCGGCAGCTTATGCACCTCGGTCGTTGCCAAAATGAAGATCGCGTGCTCCGGCGGTTCCTCCAGCGTTTTGAGCAACGCATTGAACGCACCGGCGGACAGCATGTGCACCTCGTCGATAATATAGACCCGATACTTGGCTACCGACGGTGCAAAGTTGACCTCATCACGCAGATCGCGGATATTATCCACGCCGTTATTGGAGGCGGCGTCGATCTCGACGACGTCCAGGATGGTT
>CAYQBP010000015.1:12736-17306 GCA_964415745.1 uncultured Eubacteriales bacterium | reverse complement strand
ATGGGACTGCCGCTCATTCCCTGTACAATGCCCCCGGTGACCGACAACAGCTCGTCATCGGTGATTTCGATAATCATATTGCGGGTGGCGTTCTCATCATGATACCTCACCTGTGTAATGCGGATATCGTACCACTTGGCTCGGTTTCCGCCGACCGTGGTATAAATTTTTGCCGCCCCCTCCCTGACCTCCTGCTTTAGTGCCACCTCGATCGTTTCGCCGGTTATCCCGTCACCGTTACATACAGCATACACGCCGGAGCTTCCGTTTAACAGCAATGACCCATAGCTGCCCTGCTCGAAGCCGCCGCGCAGTTCACCCGGTATCCCGGCTTGACCTTTGGTTACCCCGAAAATGCGTGCCGGTACAATCTCGCCCGAAGCAATAGGAATAATATCGCCGGTGTCCACATCACAGATCGCGTGTCCCAAGCCGGCGATCATACCGGTTTGCGGATCGTAAAGGGTTAACGTGCCGATGCCCGCCGAGCTGTCGCGTACCCACATGCCGGCCTTGTAGCACGATTCACTTTTTGATTTTACGGCACAAAACCGTAGCTCGGATTCCACACCGCCGCGACGAATACGGACGACCATGGTTTTTCCGCCGGAGCTTTTGACCAGCTCTGCCACCTCTTCGTTGGTGTATACCGCCTGCCCGTTAACGGACAAAATCAGATCGCCCACCTTTAGCCCGGCGTTACGTGCCGGACTGAAGGTACCGGTGCTCCCGTCTACGTTGGACAGCGATACCACCAGCACGCCGTCGGTATATAGCTTGACACCAAACGGAATGCCGCCCAGCACCACGACCGGCTGCTCCACCACCTTGACCGAGGCGGTTTTTATAGGGAATATTCCCCACCATTTCAAAACCGCCGTATAGGAGTCGCCGGCAATAGCGCTGACGGCCTGCACCTCGGATTCGGCCGACTGTGCGGTAATCGTTTTGTCGATTTGCAGAGTGTTTCCCTGCTCAACATAATAGCGATCCGGCAGGTGCTCGTTCCAATAGCCGATGCCGATCAGCAAAAGCACCGAAAAAAACGTTAAAACGCCGCAGAACCACTGAATTACTTTTCTCATAGCGATGCCTCCGAGCATTACTTTTCCACCGTTGCGTGGATTTATCAGTAGCAAAAATGACCGATGGACAATAATTTCGGTAAAATATGAAAAATTTTGAAAAATGTATAGGCAATCGCCGAAGAATGTGATATACTAAAGATAATTTTAGGCTTGAGGTGAATCTCGTGAGCGCTCCGAAGGGTACGGTCGATCTGACCATCAATTTGAACAAAAACACCTGCTATTTTCTGAAAACCGGAAAATGCTCTCTCAATGTGGTGGATGAGTTTTCCTGTTCATCCGGCAAGCTTGCCACCAACGATCTTTTATATTGTCCGAAGCTGTACAAGGCGATGTGCAATAAAAAAGAGCAGATGCGCCCGATCTCCGTGGCGCTGTGTGAATGCGGTCACGGTGAGGTGCTGTCCGGGCATCAGCGTGCCTGCATTGCCAGTCAGCGTGGACTGTCCGTTCCGATCCGTGCGGCGGAGGACACGGTGCGTCCTGCCTGCCCCATTTGCGGCGGCCAGATCACCTTTAACAGCATGAATGACAGCGGTGCGCGTATCGTCACGCTGAACGCGGTAGCCATGCTGGAGGAAGAATCGGAAACCGAATAAGGTACATACAATGCGGCCGCTCTCCTTGGTGTGTGAGCGGCTGTGTTTTTATCAGAGGTGACGAGTGTTGAAATTGTGGCTGAAGCAACGTCCTTTCGCGCCGCTTGATTTTGTGCGGCTGGTATGGTAAAATCATACGTAAGGAAGAATTGACAGTCGTTTTCCGCGAAACAAGGTTCACGAAGGAGCGCTACCTGTGAAAAAGGAGTATCTGGCGGAATGCCCGCCGGTTTTGAAGGAATATCTCGGCTACACCGAGACCATTCGCGGTCGCTCGGCGAACACCGTCAATGAATATTTTATCGACATTCGCACCTTTTTGCGATTTATGAAGCAGCTGCGCGGTCTTGTCCCCTCCACTGTGCCGGAGGACGAAATCGGTATCGGCGATGTCGATATTCCGTTTTTGGCTTCGGTCAGCCTGAACGATGTGTACGAATACATGAACTATCTTCGCAGTGAACGCGGAAACAACAACAAAACCCGTGCGCGAAAGGCCAGCTCACTGCGTATGTTCTTTAAGTATTTGACCGACTACACCCACGTGCTGGAAAGCAACCCGGTGCGAAATTTGGACACGCCGAAGCAAAAAAAGGCGTTGCCGCAGTACCTGACGCTGGAGCAGGCAACCCAGCTTCTCGGTACCGTTTCCGGCGATTTTGCGGAACGCGATTATTGCATGATCGTATTGTTCCTGAACTGCGGGCTACGGCGCGCCGAGCTGGTCGGCATCAATCTGGACGATATTTCCATGAGCGATCACACACTGCGCGTACGCGGCAAAGGAAGCAAGGAACGGATGCTCTACCTGAACGAAGCGTGCCAACAGGCGATTCTGCAATATCTCAAGGTTCGTCCGACCGACGGCGTAAAGGATAAACGGGCGCTGTTTTTGAGCCATTTGAAAAGTCGCATCACCCTACAGGGCGTTCACTACGTCATCAAGAGCTACCTGCATCAGGTGGATGGTGCCGGAGATATGACGGTGCATAAACTGCGCCACACGGCCGCCACGCTGATGTACCAGCACGGCCACGTGGATCTGCGCGTGCTTCAGAACATTTTGGGACACGAAAATTTGGGAACCACGGAAATATACACCCATTTATCCAACCGACAGCTGGAGGAGGCCGCCGAAAGCAATCCTCTGTCCCAGGTCACGATGGAGAAGCACGGAAAAACAAAGTCGCACAACCTGTAAACGATAGAAAAAAGCCGCTATGCAACGGTGCATGGCGGCTTGAATTTTCTCGGTAACGGCTTGACTTCATGAAATTTTCAACTGCAAACGGAATTTGTCTGAGATCATGGCGATGAATTCGGAGTTGGTCGGCTTACCGCGGCCGTTGTGAATGGTATAGCCGAAATAGGAATTGAGAACATCCACGTCGCCGCGATCCCACGCAACCTCGATGGCGTGACGGATCGCGCGCTCCACGCGCGACGAGGTGGTGCCGTGCTTCTTGGCAACCGCCGGATACAAGCGCTTGGTGACGGCGTTGATAATTTCCCCGTCCTCGATCGCCATGAGGATCGAATCGCGCAGATACTGATAGCCCTTGATGTGCGCCGGAACGCCGATTTGGTGAATGATCTCCGTGACGCGCATTTCCAGTGACGACGAGGGCGAAGCGTTGGCGTCCGAATGACGCGGCAGTGGGGCTACCTTGCCGTTGGAGGCGGCGAAGGACAGAATACGGCTCGCCATTTCATCGGCGTCGAACGGCTTCAAGAAATAGTAGGTTGCCCCCGCCTGAATCGCTTCGCGCTCCAAATTGGCGTTATCAAACCCGGACATGACCATGAACTGCGGCATACGAGCCGGCTTTAATGCCTTGACGTTGTTCATCACGCCGATCGCGTCCAGGTGTGGTAGAAAGAAATCGAGGATCACGACATCGGGCTTTTTCTGTACGATCGTTTCGACCACGTGCTTTCCGTCCTTTTCAACGGTTTCAACTTCCAGTCCGTGTACCCGCATACGATTGGCGCAAGGGATTCCGAACGTTTCGCTGTTATCCGCTAACAGCACCTTTATCAGCTTGTCCAACTTGATATGACCTCCCTGTTTGTTTTGCCGGCATCTAAAGATTACCATAAAATGGAAATTTTTTCAAGTGTTTGGCAAATCTTTTTTTATCTTTGTGCAAAATCATGAAAAACGCCCGCTAAATAAAGCGAAACAAGGGAATTTCCATAAATTTCCTTGTTTCTGCATGGCGGAGGTGTCGCGAAATGGCATAATGCCGATGAATGGCACCGGTTGAGTAGTTCTGTGCAGACGGATCATGCGGTATTTTGAACGGAACGGTAAGAAAAGTGCCTCCCTTGCTCGGAAAAATCAACGCCGGGGCATCCTACGGTTGTAGAATGTCCCGGCAAATCCTTGACTATGTATCAGAAGTTGACAAAATCAAACGCGGAAAAATCACATTCCATATTTTCCACTTCGACGAACTGCTTCAGGCAGTGAATTAAATCGCAAACGCCGACACGGCTCTCCTCCATGAATTCGTCCTGCCCGTCGGTGCTTCCCACATAGGAGTCACAGCTGATGGTGTAATGATCGGAAAAGACCGCCGGATCGATATAACCGGTGGCATAGCGCAGGCTATCGCCGGTATCGCGGAAATATTTTGAGGACGTGTATTCGTACTTTTTGTTGTATCCGCCGCGCATACGGAGGTAAAAATTGATGCTCAGCGTTTCGTCCAACGGGCAATGGAGGCAAAATTCCACCATATCACTGTCGTTCCAGTAGGAAATCGAAAAATACTCGTTGTCGTATCCGCCGTACTTGGTTGCAGGCTGTTGATAGATGCAATAATCGCCGTTGAGCTGACCCTTTTTCAGGGCGAAATCCTTACAATACGTGAACAGGTC
>CAYQBP010000015.1:0-12636 GCA_964415745.1 uncultured Eubacteriales bacterium | reverse complement strand
ATCGTAGGCTGTGTTTGCCCGGTTTCCCAAAGACTGACGCTTTGTCGGGACACACCGAGCTTTTCCGCCAGCTCATCCTGGGACATATTATTTTCTTTTCTGTACCTCTTAATGTTATCGGGCAACATCATGTCACGTCCTTCGTTTTTTGAATGTTGCTGAAATTGTAGCACAATTTGCACTTGCAAGCAATATAAAGCATTTTGAATTTTGTCAAGCAACGCTTGCTTTTTGCGAAAAATCGGTATAATTTTGCTTTGCGTGTTCGCTTGCCGCAGGTGAACGGTGTGCGCCGAGGAACTGTCCGGGTCAGTATTTTTTGCCGGCCTTCACGGTCACCAGTGCCATCGGTACACCAAATCCGATAAACGAGACAACAAAAACAAACAACCAGGCAATCGGATCGCAGATGACGGACGCCGCCTGTGCTCCGTCTAAAATCCATGTCAGCAGAAAAGCGAACAGGAACATCAGCACGGTGAACCCGACGGCAAACATCAGCCCGAACACAAAAAACAGCAGGAAGAACAGACGCCAGGGGTGCTCCGATACTCCGTCGGCCGCCTTTTCCGCGGCGGTGAGTTTTTTGCACTCGGCGCGTTTGGCGGCGGCTGCCACGACGGTTTGCAAATCGGTATTTTCGTCCAACGACTCGTGGTAATACGTTTGCTTGTACAGTCGTCTGCCGCCGGCGTTGAAGCAACAGGAATAGATGTCCTCCACCGTCTCGTGCGCTTTCGGAAAAGCGGTGCCGCACGCAAAATCGATGGAAATCGAATTGCCGGAAAAGCTCTCGGTACAGTCGATTCGGTATTCTGCCGAGCGCGTCATTCCTACCCAGTAGGAGACGTCGTAGCTGTTTTCCAAATGAAGTCCGCGCATGGGGCCGACCTTCCGAAAGCTCGGATAGGCACCCTCGTATCCCAACACATGAAGATAATTTTCGATCGTTTTTTTCATGCCTTCAAAATCGGCTTGGCGGTTTTTCGGGATGATGGACTCGGTATAGTCCGCCTGCGACTCGGCAATGAGGGTGTAGATTTCCCGCCAAAGCGGTTCATAGGACAGGCGGTTCAGATGCCGACGAAGGCTAACCAGATTTTTCGGTTCGTGATGGGCTTTCAGCTGTTCCAACGCGGAAGCCAGCCGCTTTTTTCCGTGCTTCTCGGCGTATTGCTTCAAAAGCGGAAAAGCATACGGCTTCTCCTGATCGAAGGTGCTCAGCAAATCCAGCTCTGTCAGCAACGGGAGCAAGGCTTTTTCCTTGTCATTGATATACCCTTCTCCCAGACGGCTTTTTTCCAAAATATCGAACGCTATCACGGAGAGCATATCCCACGGGTCGCTGATTATCGGCCGCCGCATGGCGCTGAATATCTCGACCCGGTTGGTAGCCTCGGTAAAAGGAATCGCCACCGGCGTTTCGGAATCGTCCTCGAAGGAAGTCGTCACACATTCCAGACGATGACCGTGTTCGTCGTGAAATAGCTGAAAACGGTCTACGATGCATTGGCCGAAGGAGATGTCAGGTGTCCCGTCACCGGTGTGCAACACCAGCGTTTTTCGGAATGCATACCCGTTGTACAGCACAAAGGAAACCGTGTCCTCGGTTTGCGTGGCATACTCCAATCCACCAGTGAACAACTCGTCAAATGACTGCCGTATATCGTCGGAAAAGACGGAAATGGTGCTTTCAAATTGCCGTTGCCGGTCGGCCAGACGCTCCTCATTCCGCAAATAGCAAGCATTGAAAAATTCGAAAAATTCCGAATCGGAGCGCGAACGGTCGATCCACCGCATCACGGCGGAAGGATAATCCTCGACGTCTTCGAGCATTTTCATCATCCACCACCGTATTTTTTTCGCTTTTTTCGGAGAGCCGTTCAGTGGATCGACGTTGAAAAATTCTTTGGCGCTGAAATAAATCATGGCCAGTTGTTCTGTTTGCTCGTCGGAAAGCAGGCTCAGGCCAAGCGCAAAATTCTTGTCAACCATACGATCACTTCCTTGGTGAGAATATACAGGTATTATTTGCGTTGCAGTTTTTCAAGGGCGGAGGCCTTCATGGCGGTTTCGCCGCCGAAATCGGCACAATATTGGTAATGGCGGAGGGCGTTTTCGTTTTCGTTCAAGCGCTCGTAGGCTTCGCCCAACCGGTAATGAATCGCCAGCTTCCCCAAATTATCCGGCTTGGGGAATTGACGTTCCAGCAAAGACAGTCCGTATGTCACGACGGTTTGATAGTCTCCCAGCGCCATGGCGCGGTCGCTTTTCAAAATCGCGTCCGCCAGGGCGGCGGACATCATATCCGGCTTTTGTTTTTGAATTTCATGAAACAGCCCTTCCGCTTCTTCCGTTTTCCCGTTTGAAAACAGGAGAGAGACCTTGAAAAGTGTAGCAAAGGTTTTCTTCTTTTCACCGGCAACCGCCATCATTTCGTCGGCGGCTTCAAGGGCTTTCTGTCCGTTATCCAGAGAATCGTACGCCGCGGCAACCAGCTGCAGTACCTCAAGACTCGGCTTTTTGAGCACGAGGTCCTCGGAGGTACTCAAAAGCTCATACTGCTTTATAAATTCCGCCGGCTTCAATTCGCGGCGGACGAGCCGGTTGCCGAGGCTAATCAGCTTTCCCTTGCCTTCGGCATATCTCCCCCAGAAAACGATCAGTATGCCAAGCAAATATACGAGGACACCTAACAGTAACAAGAAGCTGTCGTGAATTCCCATGCGGTTAAAAGCAACCCATAACGCCACGGCGATGCTTCCCAACAGAAAATAGCATATTCCCATGATCCGTATTTTTCGCACGCTCTTTTTGGTTAAAAGCACAAGAACCGCCGCCTTTCTTGAATTCAATTATATCAACACAAAATAAAAAAGCAAGGCAATGCCTTGCAAAAAGCTTCTTACCTCCTGCCCTTTGCTTATGACTTCCCCAAAAACCCGTTTCTAGGTTTATTTTAGGTAAAAATAAAGAGCTAAGAGATAAAAAGTAAAAATCCCGCCCTCTTACGAGAACGGGATTTTTGGAGCTGCTAACCAGAGTCGAACTGGTGACCTCATCCTTACCAAGGATGCGCTCTACCTACTGAGCTATAGCAGCACATGGCGACCCGGAACGGGCTCGAACCGTCGACCTCTAGCGTGACAGGCTAGCGTTCTAACCAGCTGAACTACCGGGCCATGATGACCGCAAACGACGTGACGTAAGCGACGCTTTACATTATATCGTTTGTCGGCGTATTTGTCAACAAGTTTTTTTACAAAAATGAAGTTTTGTTTACTTTTCTTCGGAATTTTCCGCTTCCGGCGCGCCGTTCAGCACCGCACACCGACGAATGGAATCGGTGCCATACCGTTCACGGAGAGTGTCCACCACCGATTCCAGCTTTCCCAATCGCTCACGCTCCTGCCGGGCTTCGGTATCAAACAGGCAAAGCTGTTCCCCACCGTCGCCGCTTTCCAATCGGCATGCCGACACGGTAAGGCTTCGCACCGCCGTTCCGCTGTGCCAACATTCGTGAAGAAGGAGCACCGCCTCACGGTACAGCTCCGCCACCAAATCGGTGGGTCGCTCCACGGTGCGTTGGCGCGTGACCGACTTCAGAGACGGAAATTTCACCGTCAGCTGGAGCGTTTGACAACGCTGACCGGCACGGCGCAACCGCGCGGCGACCGGTTCGATCAAATACAGCAGTCCGCGGCGCAGCTCGTCCTCGGTTTCCAGATCGCCGCGAAAGGTCATGCCGTTACCGACCGATTTGGCGTCGGGACGATCATTGAACAGGCGAACCGGCGACGGATCGACGCCGTTGGCACCGTCGTATAGCTGACCGCCGGACTTGCCGAGGGTGGCTACCAGACAGGCGCGATCCGCGGCGGCTAAATCACCGATGGTGTAAATTCCCATTTTTTGCAGTGTCGCTTCCGTGGAGCGGCCGACAAACAGAAACCGAGCGACGGGCAACGGATACAGCAACGTCGGATACGTTTCCCGTGACAACACGGTGGTAGCGTCCGGCTTTTTATAATCGCTCCCCAGCTTGGCAAAGGTTTTGTTAAACGATACCCCGACCGAAACGGTAATTCCCAGTTCTTCCCGAATACGGCGGCGCAACGTGTCGGCAATCGCTTTGCCGTCACCGAACAAGCGGCGACTGCCGGTGACGTCCAGCCACGATTCGTCGATACTAAACGGTTCGACGCGATCGGTATATTCACAGTAGATGGCGTTGATTTTACGGCAGAAATCATCATATCGTTCAAAATGCGGCGGTACCAGCACCAGATCGGGACATTTTTTCTTTGCCTGCCACACGGTTTCCGCCGTTTGTATCCCGTACCGCTTGGCGTGCTCGTTCTTTGCCAGCACGATGCCGTGGCGATTGGCGGGATCACCGCATACCGCCATTGGTACGTGCCACAGCTCCGGACGATAGACGCACTCGACCGAGGCAAAAAAGCTGTTGCAATCGCAATGCAAAATACACCGATCCATGCTTCCACCTCCAGCTTGTGAACGCGAACGTTTGTTCTTTCTTGCCTATTTTATCATACTTGCCGTCGTTTGTCAATAAACAATTGACAAATACCGTTCGGTATCGGTATACTTAATACAGCTATAAGGAGGCGTTTGATATGTTTCAGCAATCCCATTACGGTACATTACCCGGCGGCGACGAGGTATCCCTGCTTACGTTATCGCAGGAGCACGGAATCACGGCGTCGTTCATCACCTACGGTGCCACGCTGACCGCTCTGACGGTACGCGGCAAGGACGTGGTGCTCGGCTATCATTCACTGGAGGAATACCGGCAGGATACCGCGTCCATCGGTGTTACCGTCGGACGGTACGCCAATCGCATTGCCGACGGACGGTTTTCGCTCAACGGCACGGTGTACGACGTCGGGCGCAACGAGGTGGCCCGTCACGGACATCTGCACGGCGGCGCCGTCGGCTTTCAGAGGAAAAACTGGCATTTGGAGAAGCACGACGACAGCGCCTTCACGCTGTCGCTTCATTCGCCGGACGGCGATATGGGCTATCCGGGTGCGTTAACACTTCGACTGCGCGTGGCA
The DNA here is from genome assembly GCA_964415745.1 of uncultured Eubacteriales bacterium. Lineage (GTDB taxonomy): Bacteria > Bacillota > Clostridia > Oscillospirales > Acutalibacteraceae > RGIG3009. The sequence goes on along the minus strand of CAYQBP010000015.1, from coordinate 7,558 downwards.
CTGGATACCCCCTCCTCCCTGCTGTTGACGTATACCGCGGTTTCCGACCGGGACACGGTGGTCAACTTCACCAATCACGCCTACTTCAACCTGAACGGATACGACGGCGGCACTGTGCTGGACACTGAGCTGCAAATCTGCGCCGATGAGCTTCTGGCCGTCAACGAACGGCTGATCCCCACCGGCGAACGGCTGTCGGTGGACGGTACTCCCTTTGATTTTCGCGAAGGCAAGCCGATCGGGCGTGACATACAGGCCGAGCATCCCCAGCTGGCGCTTGGCGGCGGTTACGATCACAACTTCATTTTGAATCACGATCCAAAAACACAGCACGCCGTAACAGCCTATTCGCCGCGCTCCGGTATCCGTATGCACTGCGACACCGATCAACCCGGCTTACAGCTGTATACCGCCAATTTCCTGAGCTCGGAATGCGGCAAGGGCGGTGCCATGTCCCGGCATCAGGGCTTTTGCCTGGAAACACAGCATTTTCCCGACAGCCCGAATCACCCCGACTTCCCGACCACCGTTCTGCGCGCCGGAGAAACATTCACCAGCTACACGCGCTATTCCTTTGAATAAAACACGCCGCTAACGCCGATACTCCTATCAAGGAGGCGTTAGTATGTCTGTTGAATTTAAGAACAGCGAAACCAAGATCAATTTGATGCGTGCATTTGCCGGTGAAAGTCAGGCACGTAATCGCTACACCTTTGCCGCCGCCGAGGCGCGCCGGCAAAATCTGCACGTCGTGGAGGCCGCGTTTCTGTTCACCGCAGGGCAAGAAAAGGAGCACGCCGAAATTTTTTATCAGCACTTGCAGGAATTTGCCGGTGAGACGATCGCCATAGACGGCGGCTTCCCGGTGGATATTTCTCCGTCGGTCGTACAGCTCCTGCGGCGAGCACATCACAACGAATACGAGGAGTACGCCGATACGTACAAGCACTTCGGTGACACCGCCGAGCAGGAGGGCTTTGCCAAGGTCGCCGCTTCCTTTCACATGATCGCCGCCGTGGAAAAGACGCACGGAGACCGGTTCGGAAAATTGGCAGACCTGCTGGAGCAGAACAAGCTGTTCGTTTCCGAGATGGAATGTCAGTGGATGTGCCTGAACTGCGGACACATCTATTCCGGAACCGAGGTGCCGGAGCGTTGTCCCGTATGCGATCACGATAAAGGCTACTTTATCCGTTTGACACTGGCTCCGTACACCGACGCCAACACATTATGCTGAAAAAGCCGGGCACCGCTGTCTGCGATGCCCGGCTTGCTTTATTGTATTCGTTTTATTCCCGGCACAGAGCGATACACCCTGCCAAGCTGCCACGCCGGCCACCGGTGGCACGGTGAGACCAGAACAGGTCGGGATGACACCGTGTGCACAAATCGGTCACGGTGATCTGATCGGCGCGAAGCCCTGCCCGAAGCAACGTGCGACGGTTGATCTCCCACAAATCAATGTGGCTTTTTCCGTTGCCCAACTCACGGGTACAGTCACCGGCAAAATCGAACACTTCGGCAAAGGCTGTGCGTACCGGCTCATCCACTTCAAAGCAACAGGGGCCGATGGACGGCCCGATCGCCGCCAAAACATTTTCGGGGCGGCATCCGTAATCGGCGATCATGTGGTCAATCATGACGGCACCCATGCCTGCCGCGGTGCCGCGCCAACCGGCATGAGCGGTTCCCACCACGCGGCGAACCGGGTCCGCAAAAAACAGCGGCACACAATCCGCAAATTGCGTAAACAGCACCACGTCGGGTTCATCGGTCAGCAGACCGTCGATGTCCGTGTATCCCCGTTCGCGCCAAACGCCACGTCCGCGATCGGCGGCGGTGGCGTGGTACACCGTCGTATGATGCTCCTGCGCCGAAACCACGGCGTGACGACTGTCCACGCCGACGGCGCGGCAAAAGCGATCGAAGTTTTCACGCACCGACGACGCTTCATCGCCGCGTGTAAAGCTCAAATTCATGCTGTCGTAAATTCCCCGGCTAACGCCGCCGAGACGTGTGGAAAATCCGTGCCGCACGAACGAAACGGCATCAAACGCCGGAAACGAATAGTAAACGACGTCGTTGACGGTATGAGACTGTAATGTGTGACTGGTCGGTAGCTGCATAATCCTTCACCCGAAAACAGTGTACCACACTTACCGGCTTTTTGCAATCATATCTGAAAAATCACCTTTAACAGCAACAGGGTGATAACGCCGGGAACACCCAAGGCGAGGCACGTCCCGGCGGACAGCCAATTCAGCCCCAGAGAAACGCCCGTAAAGGCCCCGGCAACGTTGACAGCCGCCAAGGCGCATCCTCCCTGCAGTGTGCCGCCAAGCAGCCGCTTCAGCGGCTTACCGTTGCGAAACGCCGCAATCAGCACCGCTATTCCGCCACCGCCGCCGACGGTGAGCAGTAATCCCTTGAGCCACCATACCATATCCGCATCATCCTTTCCCCTCTACTATATGCGGACGGCTGATGAAATAGTAAAACCGCCCGTGCGAATGCACAGGCGGTTTGAACAGACGGATTAGCTTGCCATGAACTTGGTAACGAGCATACCGATCAAAACGACCACAAAGAACGCAATGGCCAGCCACTTTGTCCAGCGCGACAGCAGAGCGTCCAGCGTGCGGGAACGACCCTTATCCATGAAAGAATCCGAAGAACCGGAAATAGCGCCGATGTTGGATTCGCGTCCTTCCTGCAACAGGATAATCGCAATGATAATTAAAGCAAGAACAATGATAACCGAACCGATCACATACTCCAACGGTGACATAAAAGATCCTCCTTGACCATATATAAAAAACTACGCCTATAATAATAACACACCATTTGCAAAAACGCAAGAACAATTTTTGCGGAACCGTCCATGTATCTTTCGAAACGGACGGGGCAAGCTAACAACGGCGCAGATACACCGTTTTTCTTGCGTTTGCTGTATCTGCCCCATCACTGTCGGACGTGCCGTCCGGCAGTGATTTGTTTATAGCAGGCTCATCTGCTCCCCAACGTCCTCGGTGGACAGCACCGCTCCGGCGGCCGGCAGATTTCGGGTGCGATAGCGCGCCGGCTTGGTCACCATGGACTCCTCAAACGGCACGACCGATTCCAGACGATGCTGACCCTTTAAAGTCATCGCCTGTACGCCCTGCGTGTTGCGCGTGGTTTTGACGGCGACCATACCGGTGTGCACCACCAAACGGCGACCGGCGGTGGAGGCCAGCAGGAACTCCCGATCCTCCGGGATTTGGAACATCGCAACCAGCGGCGATTTGTCCGAAAAAGCGCCGATCAGCTTGCGGCGGTTGGTCTTTGTCGCGTAGGAGGAAAGCTCCACCTTGGCCACCTTGCCGTTTTCAAAGAAGAACACCAGATAGCCGGAATAATCCGTGGTTACCGCCATATAGACCGCCGATTCGCCCGGCTCAAAGCCCAGCTTGCTTCCCACAAAGTCGCCCAAAACGCTGGCCTTGCTGTCCGCAAAATCAGCGGCGCGCGATTTATACACCGTTCCGGCATTGGTAAAGAATAACAGCTCCTGACGATTGTTGGTCTCTATCGTTTGCAGGATGCGGTCACCCTCCTTCAGCTTATGCTCGCTGCTCATACGCAACGACTGCGGCGTAATCTTCTTGAAATAGCCCTCCGCGGTAAAGAACAGGGTGCACGGATAATCCGGCACGGTCTCCTCCTCCGCTTCCTTTTCCACCTCCAGATCGGTGGCGTAAATCAGCGAGGTGCGGCGCGGCTGACCGTATTTTTTCTCCACCGCACGCAGCTCGTCGATGATGATCGCTTTGATCCGCCGCGTGCTTTTCAGCGTTTCCTCCATGTCGGCAATCTCGGCTTCCAGCTTTTCCAGCTCATCGAGGCGCTTCAAAATGTATTCGCGGTTCAAATGGCGCAATTTGATTTCGGCCACATATTCCGCCTGCACCTCATCGATGCCGAAGCCGATCATCAAATTGGGAACGACCTCGGATTCCTCCTCGGTTTCACGGACAATGCGGATCGCCTTGTCAATATCCAGCAAAATCTTTTGCAGACCCTTTAACAGCCGCAGCTTGTCCTTGGCTTTGTTTAGGTCGTACACCACGCGGCGGCGAACCGATTCGATGCGGAACGCGATCCACTCCTCCAGCAGGGCGCGCACGCCGAGCACCTGCGGTACACCGGCAATCAGCACGTTGAAGTTACAGCCGAAGGAGTCCTCCAGCGGGGTCGCCGCATACAGCTTGCTCATCAGCTTATCCGGGTCGGTGCCGCGCTTCAGGTCAATGGTGATTTTCAAGCCGCTCAGGTCGGTTTCGTTACGAATATCGTTGATTTCGCGCAGCTTTCCGGCTTTGACCAGCTCGGTAACCTTGGAAACGATTGCTTCCACCGTGGTGGAATACGGGATTTGCGTCACGTCGATGCAGTTGTTCGACTTGTCATACGAGTATACGGCGCGCACGCGCAGGCTTCCGCGGCCGGTATCGTAGATTTTTTCCAAATCCTCGCGACGATAGATCAGCTGACCGCCGCTCGGAAAATCGGGCGCCTGAAGCGTGGACAGCAGGTCGTGCTCCGGGTCCTTCATCAGGGCGATCGTTGTTTCGCAAACCTCCTGCAGGTTGAACGAGCAGATGTTGCTGGCCATGCCGACGGCGATGCCGAGGTTGTTATTGACCAAAATGGAGGGGAACGTCACCGGTAACAGCGACGGCTCCAGCATGGTGGAATCGTAGTTGTCGACAAAATCCACGGTTTCCTTGTCGATGTCGCGGAACAGCTCGGCGGCAATCGGTGCCAGCTTTGCTTCGGTGTAGCGCGAGGCCGCACATTCGATGTCCGAGGAATACGCCTTACCGAAGTTGCCCTTGGACTCTACATAAGGGTGCAATAAGGCCTCGTTACCGCGTGACAGACGCACCATGGTATCGTAAATGGCGGCGTCACCGTGCGGATTGAGACGCATGGTTTGACCGGCGATGTTGGCGGATTTAATCAGGCCGCCGCTCAGCAGGCCCATGCGGTACATGGTGTACAACAGCTTGCGGTGGGAGGGCTTAAAGCCGTCGATCTCCGGAATGGCGCGCGACATGATTACGCTCATGGCGTAGGGCATATAGTTTTCGCGCAGGGTATCGGTGATCGCCTGCTGCTCCACCACGCCGGCACCGGCAATGTGTGCGTTCGGCGGCAGCTTCCCCACTTCGGGAGTGACAGTATTTTTCTTTTTCGATGCCATCTCTGTTCCCCCTTACTCCAAGTCCAGCATATCGAGATATTCCGCGCCGTGTTCGGAAATCATGCGCTTGCGGCCGTCCAGATCGTCGCCCAACAGCACGTCGAACAGGTGTGCCGTTTCTTCGACGTCGCACGGGTTGACCTTGACCAGACGACGCGTTGCCGGGTTCATGGTGGTCAGCGACATCATTTCCGGCTCGTTTTCGCCCAATCCCTTGGAGCGCTGAATGGTGTATTTGGTGCTGCCGATTTCGGCTAAAATCTCGGCCTTTTCCCGGTCGTTGTACGCAAAATACGTATCAGTTTTGGTATTGATCTCATACAACGGCGTTTCCGCAATGAATACGTAGCCCTTTTCGATCAGTGTCGGCGTCAAGCGGTACAGCATGGTCAAAACCAGTGTACGGATCTGGAAGCCGTCCACGTCGGCATCGGTACAAATAATGATCTTGGAAAACCGAAGCAACGACAGATCGAAGGTCGCCAGGTTCTTGTTGGATTTTGATTTCACCTCGACGCCGCAGCCCATGACCTTCAGCAGATTGACGATGATTTCGCTTTTGAAAATCTTGTCGAACTCCGCTTTCAAGCAGTTCAGGATTTTACCGCGGATCGGAATGACGGCCTGAAATTCCGAGTTGCGCGCCTGAATACACGAGCCCATAGCCGACTTACCCTCCACGATAAACAGCTCGCGCTGTGTAACGTCGCGGGTGCGGCAATCGACAAAGCCGGGCACACGGGAGGCCAGGTCGTTGCCGGACTGCAATGTTTTTTTCAGGTTCAAGCGTGTCGTTTCGGCCTTTTCGCGACTGCGCTTATTGATGAGCACCTGCTCCACCAAGCGGTCGGCCTCCGCCTTGTTTTCCAGGAAATAGACCTCCAAATGGTGCCGCAGAAAATCGGTCATGGCGTCCTGAATGAACTTGTTGGTGATGGCTTTTTTGGTCTGGTTTTCATACGAGGTCTGCGTGGAGAACGAGGAGGAAACCAGCACCAGACAATCCTGAACGTCCTGGAAGGTGATCTTGCTTTCGTTCTTCAGATACCTTCCGTTTTGGCGCAGGTAGGCGTCGATCTGTGCCACGAAGGCCGAGCGTACCGCCTTTTCCGGCGCGCCGCCGTGCTCCAGCCAGCTGGAGTTGTGATAGTATTCCAACAGATTGATTTTGTTGGAAAAGCACAGCGCCACGTTGAATTTGACCTTATAGTCCTTTTTATCCTCGCGGTCACGGCCGCGACGCTCGGCGTTCCAGACCTGCACATCGGTCATCGCGTTTTCACCGACCAGCTCGCGCACATAATCCTCGATGCCGTTCTGATAAATGAATTCTTCCGTTTCAAAGCTACGGCCGTGCTGTTCGCGCAGAATGAACAGCAGGTTGGGATTGACGATGGCCTGCCGCCGCAAAATGTCGCGGAAATAATCCATGGGAACGGCGATGTCGGTGAACACCTGCAGATCCGGCTTCCAACGAATTGTGGTGCCGGTATCGCGTTTGGCATACGGCTCCTTTTGGAGACCGCCCACGTTTTCGCCACGTTCAAAGTGCAGGGTATAGCGGAAGCCGTCCCGGTGCACCTCGACGTCCATGTATTCCGAGGAATACTGGGTAGCGCAAGCGCCCAGACCGTTTAAGCCCAACGAAAATTCATAGTTTTCGCTTTCGTTGGTATTGTATTTACCACCGGCGTACAGCTCGCAGAAGATGAGCTCCCAGTTGAAGCGCTGCTCCTTGGAGTTGAAATCCACCGGCATACCGCGGCCGAAGTCCTGCACCTCGAAGGAGCCGTCCTCGTAGCGAGTGGTAATGATCTTATTGCCGTGTCCTTCGCGCGCTTCGTCGATCGAGTTGGAAAGAATTTCAAAAACGGCGTGCTCGCACCCTTCCAATCCGTCGGAGCCGAAAATAACGCCCGGCCGCTTTCGAACACGGTCTGCGCCCTTCAGGGCCGTAATACTTTCATTACCGTAGCCCGGCTTTTTTGATGCCATGCTGTATCCACCTTTACCAAATATTGAGTTCAACGCTTCTATTTTATACTATATATAGACTTTTCGTCAAGTTTTCCGCGAAATTTTTTGCGATTTACGCCGCACCCTCTTGAAAAAATCGACAAGTTTCGGTATGATAGCAGTATCACGGACAGCAAATCGTTAACTTTTTTTGAATGTTGTTCAAATTCATTGCATTAAAAACCAAATCGCGCTACAATAGTATCGTCGAATTGCGACTAAATACTTCGCAGAAAGTGTGACTGTATGTTTTTTTACGAAGGTCAGGTCTGCCCGGTGTGCGGACAGCATTTTTCA
>CAYQBP010000014.1:0-17919 GCA_964415745.1 uncultured Eubacteriales bacterium | reverse complement strand
CTGGCTGCCGCGCCTGATCGCCGCGCGACGCGCACCGGCGAACGCCTGACCGACGGCCCAACCGAATATCTACACCCGGCGCCCCCGATTGACGGGGGCGCTTGTTTTGTGAGCCGCGCCGCGTTGGTTTTCCTTTGCACCTGCGGTGGATATCAGCACTCAATGTCCGCGTCGGGAGGGTTGTCGGTACAAGCGAATAGGCTCGCACAAAACAATCACTCCGTAACAACCCCTCCGGTTCCGCAAAGCGGAACCACCTCCCCTTACACAGGGGAGGCATGAATGGTTTGTGCGTGACAATTGGTTTGCAAGACGCAATTTGTCTGTACCACTCCCTCCGTCTTGCTCGTAAGAGCAAGACACCTCCCTCGGAGAGGGAGGTTATATGAGCCCCCTCTGTGAGGTGTGCGCGGCAATGAATGACAGTCCGGGGGACTGTCAGAACCGCGCAGTGACCAAGCCGCAGCGAGAAGCTGGCACGCGTCAGCACGGGGCACATCGCGCCGTTGCTTCTGCGGAAAAGAAAAACGCCCTGCTGTATTCAGCAGGACGTTGATTGGCTATTGCTTACGCATTCGCCTTTTTTGCGAGGGCGGACTTTCTCCGTGCAGCAGTGTTCTTGTGCAGGATTCCCTTGGCAACAGCTTGGTCGATCTTCTTGACAGCCGCCTTGACGGCGATGTCCTTGTCGGCAGCGCCGGATTCGATCGCGGCGTTCGCCTTCTTAATCTCGGTTTTGAGCAGAGAACGGCTAGCCTTGTTACGGGCAGTCTTAACAGCGATCACATTGACGCGCTTTTTGGCGGATTTAATATTGGGCATGGTCACACCTCCTCAAAAAAGACTTCTTATAAATCACGCATGGATTATCATACCACGAAGCTTTCAAAAAATCAATAGTTTTTTTGCGAATAAACGCTTTTTTTCTTCGGATACTATGCCATGAGGTGAGGAAGCGTGCAGTTTCGGACGGATTTGGCGCTGGAGGCGGCGAAAAACGGTGCCCGTGGGCACACCCGGCACGAGGACGGGGTCACCCTGCACCGACTGACCGCCGACGACGCGCTGGCGGCACAGCTCGGCAAGCCGCCGGGGGTGTATCTCACCGCCGCTCTGCCGCCGCTGACCGACGACGAGCACGCTCTGGAGCGCTATGCACGGGTCATCGGCACACAGCTGCGTGCCCTGCTCCCTGCCGACGGCACGGTGCTGGTGGTGGGGCTGGGCAACGACGCCATCACGCCCGACGCGCTCGGCCCGCGTACCGCCGCCCGTGTGCTGGCGACGCGCCACATTCCCGACGAGCTGGCACGCAGTGTGGGACTGACCAATCTGCGTCCCTGCGCGGTGATTACGCCCGGCGTGCTGGGCAACACCGGCGTGGAGAGCGGCGAAACGGTCGCCGGGGTGTGCCGCACCGTCTGCCCCACCGCCGTCATCGCTGTGGACGCGCTGGCGGCGCGGAGCGTTGCCCGGCTCGGCTGTACCGTTCAGCTTTCCGACACCGGGATCGCGCCCGGCTCCGGCGTGGGCAACCACCGTCGCGCCCTGTGCCGCGACACGCTGGGGGTGCCGGTCATCGGGCTGGGCGTGCCCACGGTGGTGGACGCCAAAACCCTGGCATTCGACCTGACCGGTGCCGACGCCGACCCCGACGCCGTTGAGCCGCGCGGCTGTGCCATGATGGTGACACCGCGTGAGATCGACCTGATGATCGACCGGGCATCACGTCTGCTCGCCATGACGATCCACGCCGCCCTGCAGCCGGCGTATTCGCCGCTGGAGCTGGCGGCCATCGCCCGGTAGTCATATTCCGCATCGCCCCGACATAGGGTGTAGGGGTGAACAGGATGAAACAACGTATCAAGCAACACGGACGGCGCGCCGTGGCCGTCGCCGCCGCGCTGTGCTGTCTGACCGCGGCGGTCAGGGCGGTGCCGGTGGAGACGCTCACGCAGATCGGCACCTACGCCGCCCGTCTGTCGGCCGGACTGCGCCGACCGGGTGACAGTGTGGCACGGCTTCGCGGTGCCGCCACACGCGCTACCGCCGCCGATTCCGTTACCGCGCCCACCGTGGTGCTCGGTGCGGTGCAAAGCCACGCGGTGAGCACCACCGCCACGGTGGTACAAAAGGCAGGCGGAGGCGTCATCGTGACACAGCAGATGAGCGCCGGAAGCGACCTCGTGCAGGACGTCGCCATTCGCAACAAAAGCGGCGTCGCCGTCAACGTGGCAAGCAGTCTCGCACACACACCGGCGCTGGGGCTGACCGCCGACAGCGATCAGCCGCAGGTGCTCATCGTGCACACCCACACCACCGAGTGCTACATGAGCTACGACGCCGGGTTTTACAATCCCGACGACCCCACGCGCACCGACGACCCGGAGCGCAACATGGTGGCGGTCGGAGAACGGGTGGCCGCCCAGCTGAAGCAGGCCGGGATCGGCGTGGTGCACGACACCGCCATTCACGACCAGCCGTACAACGGCGCGTACAGCCACTCCAAGGCGGCGGTGGAGGCGTATTTGAAGCAGTATCCGAGCATCCGGGTGGTGCTCGACCTGCACCGCGACGCCGTTTACAAGGACAGCACCACGTACATCAAGCCGACGGCGACGGTGAACGGCAAAAAGGCCGCCCAGCTGATGATTATTGTGGGCATGAAAAACACCGCGCGCGTGCCCAACGCACACACGGCGGAAAATCTGGCGTTCGGTCTGCGGCTCCAGCAACGGCTCCACCGCACCTATCCCGGACTGGCGCGGCCGCTGCTGCTCGCTGACGCGCGCTACAATCAACAGCTATCCAACGGCTCTCTGCTGATCGAGGTCGGGAGCCACGCCAGCACGCTGGACGAGGCCTGCTACAGCGCCGAGCTGCTCGGCGGCGTGCTCGCCGCGGTGCTACACGATCTGGGGGCATAAATGACACGACTTCAACGAATTTGCGCGCCGCTGTGGGCGTTTTTGCTGACGCTCGGCGTCCTGCTGGGGGTCGGCTGTGCCGCACGCGTGGAGTATGTGACGCATCGCACGCTGCACGGCCACACGGCGGTCACCGACGTCGCGGCATGGGACGAGACGGTGCTCCGCTTTGCTGACACGGCGGAGAGGTATCTGCCGCCGCGATGCCGCGCGGTGACGGTATTGCTTCGCACGGCGGAACGGCTCATCACACGGCCGGCGACCACCGGCACAAAAACCGAAAAGCGCCCGTGCTTCGTGTGAAGCACGGGCGTAGCTGTTTTGGCGGTCATCCGCCCCACAGCCAAAGCATCAGGGGCACGGTGACGCAGGAGGCGATGCCGGACACCAGCGCCAGCGAGGCACCGGCCTCGCAGGATTCACCGACCAGCTTGGGAAAAACCACGGTGTTCAGGCCGCAGGGCATGGCGTAGAGGAGCAGCATCGGGACGACGGCTTCGCGGAAGCCGAGCAGTATCAGGGCGCCCGACAGCAACGACGGTAGCACCAGCAGGCGCAGCGCGGTGACGGCGTAGGTGCCGCGATCCGACAGCAGGGTGCGCCAGCGGTATTCCGACAGCGACATACCGGTGAGCAGCATACACACCGGGCCGACGCACGCCGAGGCCTGCTCCAGCAACGCTTCGACCACCGACGGCGGCTGTACGCCGCACAGACCGACCGCCATGCCGAGCAACGACGCGACGACCGAGGGGTTGAAAAAGCGGCGGAGCGAGGGGCGGCTGTTGGTCAGGGTGGGATACCCGACGGCGTAAATGTAAAACGTCAGCGGCAACGAATAGGCCATCACCGACACCAGCATTTCCGCGCCGTACAGGCTCTCCGCCAGCGCGAAGCCCATGTAGCCGTAATTCGCCACAGTGAGCGAATAATGGTACACGCGGCGGCGATACCGCTCCGCCGTCAGCCACCGCGACAGCGGCAACGCCAGCAGTGCCAGCGCCGCCACCACCGCGACCGACAACAGCAGTGACGCCGCCTGCTCGCGCACGTACGACACCGTGAAGCCGACGGCGTAGGTGCGAAACGAGAGCGCCGGTAAAAACACGTAGATCGCCAGTCGGGACAGCACGGCGGCGCTGTCACCTTGCAACAGTCCACGCCGACACAGCGCATATCCCACGGCGGCAAACGCCAGTAAAATCAGCACCTGCTCCCAGACAGCGGACACGGTGCTTCCCTCCCCTACCAGTTTCTTCGTTTTTTCGGCGGACGCCGCGGTCGGCAAGACCCCGGTGCCGCGAAACAAAAAACGGAGAGGCTTCGCTATCGCAGAGCCTCTCCGATACGGTACGCTGTTCTTACGCCTTGATAACCTTGACGCGCGCGCCGTTGCCGATGCCGGCGGCGTTGGCATCATCGGTGTCGATATGCATTTCCAGGCGGAACGCCTTGCTGACGCGCACCTGCACGTCGTAGAAGGTGGTGCGGCGTTCGCCGTTCGCCTCGACGGTGACGGTATCGCCGTCCTTCAGACCGAAGGCGGCGCCCTCCTCCTCACTCATGTGAATGTGGCGGTTGGCGATGATACAGCCCTCCTTCAGGGTGACCACACCCTTCGGGCCGACGATGGTGACGGGAGCCGAGCCGGCAATGTCACCCGATTCGCGCACCGGCGGCTTGACCTTCAGCACGAAGGAGTCGGTACGCGAGATCTCCACCTGGGACGCCTTACGCACCGGGCCGAGCACACGGACGTTTTCGATGGCGCGCAGGGACGGGCCGATCAGGGTGAGCGTTTCCTTGCAGGCGAACTGCCCCGGCTGGGACAAGTCCTTGAGCGGCGTCAGCTGATACCCGGCGCCGAACAGAGTTTCCAGATCGGCGGTGCTCAGATGAATGTGACGGTTGGACACGCCGACGGGGACGGTATCGGTTGCCGCCTCACTGCCGCCTGCCGTACCGACAGCCGCCATCACGCGGCTGACGACCTCCTGAACCAATGTCGCATCGTATGCCATGTTGCCGGCTCCTTTCGTTAAATGATGCGGAAGCTGTCCGCCATGACGCAGCGGCGCTGACGGGTAAAGCTGCGCGCCGAGGTGATGCCCTCACCGGTCGGGCCGGCGATGGTGAAGGTGGTGTGACCTTCGCCGCCGAAGCCGATACCGGCATAGGACGGGGCGTTTTTCACAAAGATGGTGGTCTCCACCGCCCGTGCGAAGCGGGACAGGTGATCGATGTTTTTGGAGTGCATGTGCGCCGTGTGACGGTTGCCGTGCTCCGCCTTGACCGCCAGCTCGATCGCTTCGTCGATGTTGTCCACGCGGACGATCGGCAAAATCGGCATCATCAGCTCATGCTGAACAAAATCGTGCTCAAACGGTGCCTCGCAGATGATGCACCGGATATCCTTGCTGACCGACACGCCGATCTTGGCGAGCAGAACGTCGGCATCGCGGCCGACACATTCGCGGTTGACGATCTTACGCACGTTGCCGTTTTTATCGGTCTTTTCCACCAGCACGATGCGGTTGAGCGCCGCCGCCTGCTCGGCAGTGATGAGATAGGCGCCGTTCTTCTGCATCACGGAGATCAGCTCGTCCGCGATATTGCGGAAGGCGAACACCTCTTTTTCGGCGATGCAGGGCAGGTTGTTATCGAAGGTACAGCCGTCGATGATGTCCTTGCCCGCCTTCTGAATGTCGGCGGTATCGTCCACGATGACGGGCGGATTGCCGGCACCGGCGCCGATGGCCTTTTTGCCGGAGGACAGCACCGCGCGCACCACGCCGGGACCGCCGGTGCACACCAGCAGACGGACGGAGGGGTGGGACTGCATGATGGCGGCCGATTCCATGGTGGGCTTCACCATGGAGCAGACCAGCACGTCGGGGCCGCCCGCCGCGCGGCAGGCACGGTTGACCAGATCGACGGCGTAGTTGGAGGTGGCAATGGCGTTCGGGTGCGGATTAAACACCACGCCGTTGCCGGCGGCGATCATGCCGATGCTGTTGCAGATGACCGTTTCACTGGGGTTGGTGCTGGGGGTGATCGCGCCCACCACGCCGAACGGCGCCATTTCGATCAGCGTCAGACCGTGGTCGCCGGTCTTGGCCGCCGAAACGATGTCCTCGGTGCCGGGGGTCTTATCCGCCACCAGCAGGTGCTTGGCGCGCTTGTGCTCCACGCGACCCATGCCGGTTTCCTCGACGCCGAGCTTGGCCAGAATACCGGCCTCCTCACGGGTGAGACGGCGAATTTCGGTGATGATGCGCTCGCGCTCCTCCACCGACATGGCGCGAACCGCGCGATAGCCGGCCTCGGCGGCACGGATCGCCTCGTTCATATCCTCGTAAATACCGATCAGCCTTCTGCCGCCGTACTGCGTGGAATCCCACGTGACCGCCGGGGCGGACTGGATTCGATCCAGCACCTGGCTGACTACCTGTCGAATTTCGGATTCGGAAATCGTTGCTGCCATCGCAGATCACTCCTTATTTAATAAATCAGCTCGACTTGCTTTTCTTTCAAATATTCCACCCAACGCTCCGTCGGCTGCTCGTCCGTCACGATGATGTCCACATCGCCGGGGTCGCACACGTGAACGAAGGAAACCTTGTCGAATTTGGTGCCGTCCACCGCCAGTATTTTGCGGTCGGCGGCGGCGAAGATCGCCTGCTTGATCTCGGAATCGCGCTCGTTGGAATCGGTGATGCCCTGCGCCATGTCGATGCCCTTGCAGGAGCACACCGCCAGCGACACGTGGAAGCCGCGGATCATTTTTTCCGCCGACGCACCGACCAGGGACAGCGCGCCCTCACGCAGGGCGCCGCCGGTGGACAGAATGTTCCAGCCTTCCTTATCCGCCAGCTCCAGCAGAATTTCCACGGAGTTGGTGATGAGCGTAATGTTTTTGCGGCTTTTGATGATCTTGGCCACGAAAATGGCGGTGGAGCTGGCGTCCAGCATCACATAATCGCCGTCGTGGATCAGCTCTCCGATGCGCTCGGCAATGTGCTGCTTGCGCTCCACGTTGGCGCGCTTTCGCACACTGTACGGCAGGTCGGTGTTGCTGTTTTGGTTGGCGACCGCGCCGCCGTAGGTCTTTTTGGCCAGACCGTCGCGCTCCAGCTTTTCCAGGTCGCGGCGAATGGTTTCCTCCGTGACGTCGAACTCGCGGGCGAGATCCGCCACGATGACCTTGCCTTCCAGCGACAGTCGCGCCAAAATGGTGTTGCGCCGTTCAATGGCGAGCATGGGACGGCCTCCTTTACTGCATTATAAAATGCTCTTCCAGGTTTTTTCGTCGGGGTGCGGAATGACGGCGCTGTCCAGGAACATACCGTTCTCTCCGGCACCGGCCTGTGCACGCTCGATCGCCGCCTGCACCGCCGCGATACCGCCGGTGAGGAGCAGATATGATTTGCCGCACATACCGCGCGCCAGCCGCAGCTCGATGAGGTCGACCAGCGCGGTTTTGGCCGCGATGTCCGCCGCGACGATGGCGGCGGAGGACGAGAACGTTTCCAGCACGCCCAGCGCCTCCGGGTGCCCCACCTCGGCGGTGCCGTACAGGGCGGTGAAGATGGAGTCGTGCGGAGCGCCCAGCACGAAGCTGTCGATCAGCGGTTCGGGGTCGTGCACCGACGCCGCGTCCACCGCGGCACGCACGGCCGACAACTCGCCGCTGATGAGCACCAGATATTTACCGGGGCAGACCGTGCTGGCCTCCAGAATATCGACCTCGGCGGTCTTGACCATACGGTCGGCGGCACGCATACCGGACGAAACGGTCTTGTATTCGACCATACCAATGGCTTTGTTCACGGCTTACCCCTCCTTTACCTTCAATGTAATCACGCGGTCGGTGATGCCTTCCACCGTGCCGTCCAGCGGTGCGTGCAACGCCACGCTGAGGGCGGAATCCGCCGCCGTGGCCAGGCACTGACCGGCGGTCACGGTGTCTCCCACCGCGACGGCAGGCACCGACGGGGCACCGATATGCTGGGACAACAGCAGGTACAGGCGCGACGGCCGCACCTCCTGCTCCGCCAACGGTGCCGGCTTGTTATACGCCGTCAGCCCCAAACGCGCCAGCAGGCGGCTCATGGGGACACGGCGGTAGGAACGCGCTTCGCTGACCGGCTCCGCCTTCACGTCCTTCGGGGGGCGCACCCCCTGCTGACGCAGGCCGGATTTGCACGCCGCCAGCAGCATACGCGGCGACAATCCCTGACCGCACGAATACATTTCGCACAGGCCGCAGCCGGTACAGAACGCGGCGTTGACATACGGGGTGACGTCGTTGGTGATGCCGTTCGATGCGACCAGCATGAAGCGGTTCGGCTCAATGGGGTGACCGAGCAGATGACGCGGACACAGGTCGGTGCAATAGCTGCACTGACAGCACGCCGCCATGGCGCGCTTCATATCGATGAACGGCTTGGCGCGCTTTTTCTGCACGATCACGTGGCCCTCCGGCAGCACCAGCACCGCGTTGGTGGTCTTGGTGACCGGCTCTGCCGGGCTGCCCAGACGACCCATCATGGGGCCGCCGAGCACGTACGCCGGGGTGTCGGTGGTGACGCCGCCGGCCGCCTCCAGCAACAGGCTGATGGGGGTGCCGAGCGGCACACGCAGGGTGACGGGGTGCGCCACCTCACCGGCGACGGTAACGAATTTGTGGGTCAGGGCGTTGCCGGACAGCAGGCGCGACATATTGAGCACCGTTTCGACGTTGAACACGGTGACGCCCACCGAGATGGGCAACGCGCCCGGTGCGACGACGCGCCCGGTGGCTTCGTAGATCAGCACTACCTCGTCGCCGGCGGGATACACCTCCGGCAGGGGGCAGAGCGTCATATTGGAAAAGGTGTCGATGATCGGCATAACCGCGTCGATGGTGCGCCGATACGAGCGCTTGACGGCGATGATGACCGAGGTAGCACCTACGGTTTTCGCAACCAGGTTCAACGTGCCGAGAATATCCGCCGCGTAGCGCTCCAGCACCTGACGGTGCAGCTTGAGCAACGGCTCACATTCCGCGCAGTTGAGAATGAGTGTGTCGGCCTTGGTATCCAGCTTGGCATAGGACGGGAATCCGGCGCCGCCGGCACCGACCACTCCGCCGTCACGCAGGACGGCCTTCAGCTCATCGAGGGTCATGGTCCATCACTCCGGCCAGACCGATGCCGCTGTCCACGATGCCGACGATGGCGGCATCCACCGGCGAATCGCCCATGCCGCAGCCGATGCGCGCGGCACTGCCGGTAGCTACCAGCACGATCTCACCGATACCGGCGCCGACGTTGTCGATTGCCACGATCTTCTGCGTGGCATCGCCCAGCTCGGCCAGCGGCTCGACTACCATAAATTTGCTTCCGATAAGATTTTCGTTTTTGCGTGTGGACACGATGCTGCCCACCACTTTACCGACGATCATGTGCGGTACCTCTCTTTCCTGCCTGTACCCGTCCGGCTCCGGCTGACGGGCGTGTGCCCGTCAGCCAAGTCCGGTTTCGGATCAATTCAGCGAGGGCAGAATCTTTTCCACGTCGGAATGAGGACGCGGAATGACGTGCGTGGCGATCAGCTCGCCCAGCTTGGACGCCGAAGAAGCGCCGGCATCGACAGCGGCCTTGACCGCGCCGACATCACCGCGCACCATGACGGACACCAAACCGGAACCGATCTTCTCGGTGCCGATGAGCTCCACGTTCGCAGCCTTGACCATGGAGTCGGCGGCTTCGATCGCGGCGACCAGACCTCTGGTCTCGACCATACCTAATGCTTCCAGTGCCATTGTGATAACCTCCTTATGGTAAATGACTATGGGTAACTTACTTTAAGACCGGCAGGATCTTCTCCACGTCGGAATGAGGACGCGGAATAACGTGCGTGGCGACGAGCTCGCCCAGCTTGGATGCGGACGACGAGCCGGCGTCCACAGCCGCCTTGACCGCGCCGACATCGCCGCGAACCATCACGGAGACGAGTCCGGAGCCGATCTTTTCGGTGCCGATTAGGGTAACGTTGGCGGCCTTCACCATCGCATCCGCCGCTTCAATTGCTGCGACGAGACCGCGGGTTTCGACCATGCCCAATGCTTCCAGTGCCATTTTCTTTACCTCCTTTACCGGTGTGGGTTCTGCTGTGGGCTTTGCTGTAACGGCGGCCTCCGCCGCCGGGGTGATCGGTTGTTCTGCCATGGCTTATTCCCTACCTTTCGTCAGGCGGGACGCGCTCAGCTCCACCAGCCGCTGCGTTTCCGCGTGCGGATTGGCGATGACGGCGTAGGACACCGGACGCTTGATGGCGCCGGCCACCGCATTTTCCACGGCGGCGGTGACGGCGGACACATCGCCCTGCACGATCACCGTGACCAAACGGCCGCCCAGCTTGCGCTCCCAGGTGACAAATTCCACTTGGGCGGATTTACACATGATATCCAGACAGTCGATCCCGGCGGTGACGCCGGTAACCTCTATCAGACCCAATGCTTTCATAGCGGATTCTCCTTGAGTTGATGATCCTTACAGCTTCGGCAGGATCTTTTCCACATCGGCGTGGGGACGCGGAATGACATGAACGGCAACCAGCTCGCCCAGCTTGGACGCGGACGACGAGCCGGCCTCGACGGCGGCCTTGACGGCACCGACATCACCGCGCACCATGACGGACACCAAACCGGAGCCGATCTTTTCGGTGCCGATCAGGGTGACCTCCGCCGCCTTGACCATCGCATCGGCGGCTTCGATCGCGGCGGTCAGGCCGCGGGTTTCTACCATACCAAGAGCTTCTTTCGACATTGTTGTTTCCTCCTGCTGTTATGTTAATTTTTATCAAACGCGTTGAGCTTGAGCATCGGCTCGGTATCCGGCTCGGTGCTGGTCAGAATGTGGGTGGAGACCACACCGGTCAGGCGGTTGGCCGCCTCGACCGCCGCCTCCACCGCCGCCTCGACGTTGGTGACCGTGCCACGGAATTTGATGGCGACGATCAGCGGGACGGGCATGGAATCGGCATTGGCCGGTTTGTTTTTGTCGAAGTTTTCTACCGTGACATCGGCGGCCTTACAGCCGGCGTCACACGCGACGAACGCGGTGACCAGTCCGTAGACCTCGACGATACCGGTGGCGTTACGCATAGACTGTCACCTCACCGGTTGACGATGGCGATCTTCAGACCCTCCATCTTGAGGTTGGTCGCCAGCGCCTCGTTGATCTGCTCCAGCGGATATTTGTGGGTGATCAGCTTCTCGATCGGGAGGCCGATGCCCTTGGCACGCTTGAGGAAATCGAAGGTGGTCGCGTAGTCACGCAGCGTGTAGACCCACGAGCCGACGGTGGTGATCTCCTTGGAGCAGATATCGAAGTGGGGGTTGATGGTGGCGTCGCCGCCGTTGATGAAGAAGCCCAGCTCACACAAGCCGCCGCCGTTGCGGATGAACTTGTAGATGTTGCTGTGCGCCACGGGCGAGCCGGTGCACTGGAACGCGAAGTCCGCCGCATAGCCGCCGAACGCCGCCTGTACGCCGCCTGCCAGTGCTTCGATGCCCTGGAAGTCCTTGAAGTTGACGGTGGCGTTGGCGCCCATCTCACGGGCAAACGCCAAACGCTTGGCCTCGCCGTCCACCGCCACGATGTTTTCGATGCCCATGGTGCGGAGCACCGCGATGCAGATCAGACCGATGGGGCCGCAGCCCTGCACGACCACGCGGCTGTTGAACCGCAGAATACCGGTCGTTTTGGCGCGCTCGACGGCGTGGATCAGCACGGCACACGGCTCGATGAGGATACGGGAATCCAGATCCAGATCGCTGACGTTGAACACCGTGGAGCCGCCGCGCACCAGAATGTAGTCGCTGAACCAGCCGTTGAGGTGAATGTCGTCGTCCGGAAGCAGGCCGTACACATCGGCGCCGCCGACGTTCTGCTTGTTCAGGTCGAACATGGTGATGTCGGGGTTGTCCTTGAAGATCATGCAGGTGACGACCTTATCCCCGACCGCCAGCGGCTTGCCGGCGCTGTCCTTTTTGACGTTTTTGCCCATTTTGACGATCTCGCCGGTGCCCTCGTGGCCGAGCGCCACCGGGATCAGGCCGAAGGGATCGCGCTTAAATTCGTGCGCGTCGGTGCCGCAGACACCGCAGCCCTCGACCTTGACGAGAATGTCGTCGTCGCCCACCGTGGGCATGGGAAATTCCTTGATCTCAAATTTTTCAAGGCTCGTCAGCATGGCGACCTTGGCGGTGGACGGAATACCGCCCGTGGCCTTCGCCGCGCCGCCGGTGGGGGCCTTCATGCCCTCCAGCACCTGACGAACGATGTCCTCGATGCTTTGGGAGTTGATATCCATTATCGCATACCTCCGCTTGTTTCAAAAATTTGTTTGCCGTAGGCGGCCAGCGCCGTGTCCTGCTCCTCGGTTCCGCCGCTGACGCCCAAGCCGCCGATTACGGTGTCGCCGTTCATCAGCGGCTCGCCGCCGCCGAAGATGACGATCCTACCGCCATTGGTGTGCTGAATCCCGTAGAGCGAGCCGCCCGGCTGTGCCAGCGGCTTCAGCGCGGCGGTGGACAGCTTCAGCGCCGCCACCGTGTACGCCTTGCTCACGGCGATGTCGTAGCTGGCGATGTAGGCGTCGTCCATGCATTCGACGAGAATCGGGTGTCCGGCGCGGTCGGCAACCGCCACCACCGCCTTGACGCCGCGACGTGCCGCCTCCGCCCGAACCTGCTCGGACAGACGGCGCGCCTCCTCCAGCGTGAGCGTGCCCGTCACCCGGCGGACGACGGCCTCCACGACAGCGCGTACCGCCGCCTCGTCCTTACCGTTCATGCTTATTTCCCCAGCTTGGCGAGCACCTGACGGGTGATCTCGGCCACCAGGTCATCGTTGCTGCCGGTGCCGCCGGTGCAGACGTTTTCGCAGGTGTTGGTGCGGCAGCCGTGGCAGCTGGGCTTGCCGTTCTTGGCATTGATGCACATATCCGCCGGGTGCTTACCCTTCAGACCGTACTGAGCGCGCATGGAATACAGGCGCTTCACCTGCTCGTCCGACAGCTCCTGCGGACCGCCGAGCAGATTGGAGATGAACAGCAGCTGTGCGTAGAATTCGACCGACTCCATCTTGTGGTAGGCGCCCAGCAGGCTGTCCGAATAGGTCAGCGCGCCGTGGTTTTCCAGCAGAACGGCGTCGAAATACTGCAGGTACTTGGACACGGCGTCCGGAATCTCCTCGGTGGAGGGGGTGCCGTACTCCGCGATCGGGACACAGCCCAGACCCAGAACCGCCTCCGGCATGATGGGCTGGCTGAGCGGGATACCGGCGATGGCGAAGCCGGTGGCGTACATCGGGTGTGCGTGAACGACCGACTGCACGTCGGGGCGCTCCTTGTACACGCGCATGTGCATCTTGATCTCGGAGGAGGGCTTGAAGCCGGGGTTGGCCTCCAGCACCTTACCGTTGGCATCGACCTTGCAGATGAATTCCGGGGTCATGAAGCCCTTGCTGACGCCCGTGGGGGTGCAGAGGAACTCGTTGTCGCTCAGCTTGACGGAGATGTTACCGTCGTTGGCGGCGACCATGCCCTTGTTGTAGATGCGGCGGCCGATCTCGCAGATTTCTTTTTTGATAGCGTACTCGTTTACCATAACTACCGACTCCTTTGTCTATTTGAATTGGGATATTCTGTGTTTCCCTTTGCTTCCGAATCTATCATACCACGGTTTTACGGATAAGTCAACACAAATTTTGTTGTTTTTCTTTGTTTTGTTCAATTATTTGTTGGTTTTGTTTGGCTTCCAGGTGAGCCAGCAGGGCATCGACGCCCTCGCCGGTGTGGGAATTGACGTGAAACACGGTGCGGCACCCCGACAGGCGCAGCCACCGCTCGGCGCGCGACGGGTCGGCCTTGTCGATCTTGGTGACGATGCCGACGACCTCGCGGTTGACCAGGCAGGTGATGTTGGGCGGATAGAGCGAGTATTCGTCGTCCGCCGCCAGCAGCAGTCCCACCACGTCGGCCTCGTAGGCGTAGAGCGCCAGCGCACAGCCGAGGTCGTGGTTTTCCAGGTACTCACCCGGCGTGTCGATGAGCACATCGCCGTAGGCGACGTACTGGGTCTTGCGGTAGGTGACCCGTTCGCCGCGAATCGCCTGGGTCAGGGTGGTTTTGCCGCACCCACTGCGGCCGATGAGCAACAGCCGCTTCATCAGGTGCGGGTGACCGGGCAGACCGCAAAGCCCAGCTTTTCCACGGCGTAATCGGTGATCGCCTTCAGTGCCGCCTCCACCTGCGAGACGGTGCCGGTCACAATGACGGTACCGCTGAAGCGATCCACAAAGCCCAGCTCCACGCCCGACGATTTGAGCGCGATGTCACCGGCGATGATGGCGGTTTCGCTGGGGCTGACCGTGAGAATACCGATCGCACCGGCGTGCTCCACCGCCGGGTCAAGCCCCAGCTTGCGGTACAGAATGTCGTCCGGGTTGGCGATGATATGCGCCAGCGTGATCTGTTTGCCGGGGACAAGCTCCTGAATAATGCGTGTTTTCGGTTCGTAATCCATTGGTTTAACCTCCCAGCTGCGCGGTCAGGCCCTGTGCTTCGGCAACGCGCAGCAGGCGTTGCATCTGCTCCGGCGACGGCGGCGTGATGTCCGCCAGCGTGTACGGGCGATCCAGACCGGCATATTTGTCCTGCCCCAGCCGATGGTACGGCAGCAGGTGGATTTCGTGAACGTTCGGCAACGAGGCGGCAAACGCGGCGATGGCGCCGATCTCCTCCTCGGTGTCGTTAAAGGTGGGAATGACCGGCACGCGGATAATCAGATGCCGGGCGCGCCCGGCAATGTGGCGCGCGTTTTCCAGAATCCGCTCGTTGGGGCGCGTGGTGAACTGCTCGTGCTTGCGGCTGTCCGTATGCTTGATGTCCATCAGCACGTGATCCAACAGCGGCAGAAACCGGTCGATCACGGCGGTCTCGGCAAAGCCGGTCGTCTCGATCGCGGTGCTGATGCCGTTTTGCAGGCATTCCGCCAGCAGGGCGGTGGCAAAGTCCGGCTGACCCAGCGATTCGCCGCCCGACAGGGTGACACCGCCGCCGGAGCGGCTGTAATACGGGCGGTCGCGCAGGATCTCGTCCAGCACCTCCCCCACCGTCACATCCCGACCGACGAGGCCGGCCTTGCCGGCGCGGGTCATCGGCTGAATGTCGTACGACTGAGATTCGGGGTTACAGCACCAGCGGCACCGCAACGGACATCCCTTCAAAAAGACGATGGTACGAATACCGGGGCCGTCGTGGGTGGAAAACCGCTGAATATCGAAAATGCGTCCCGTGACGGATAACAGACGGTCACTCATCAGAAGCCCCCCTGCTCCGTGCGGTTGATGATGTCGTCCTGCAACGCGCGCGACAGCGTGGTGAACAGGGCGCTGTACCCGGCAACGCGCACCACCAGCGACCGGTAGTTTTCCGGGTGGAGCTGGGCGTCGCGCAGGGTCTCGCGGCTGACGACGTTGAACTGCATGTGGCTGCCCTTTTGGTCGAAGTAGCCGCGCACCAGCGCCACGAAGCTCTCCAGACCGCCGCGGCCGGCCAGCGCGCTGGGGTGGAATTTCATATTAAACAGGGTGCCGTTGGAGGCGATGTAGTGATCCAGCCGCGAGACGGAGTTTGCCGCCGCCGTGGGGCCCTTCACATCGCGTCCGGCCGCCGGGGAAACGCCGTCCGCCACCGGGGTGTACGCCAGCCGTCCGTCGGGGGTGGCACCGGTCTGAGCACCGAGCGGCACGTTGGCCGACACCGGATACAGCCCGGCCTGGAAGATACCGCCGCGCGGATTGCGATAATTCGGCAACGGACGGGTGTAGGTGTACGCCACGTCGCGTGCAAAGGCATCGACCTCCGGAATGTCGTTGCCGAACCTCGGCAACGCCTCGATGCGATCCAGCAGCTGTTGATAGCGCTGCTTTTGTGCGTCGGTGCAGGGGTTCCTCGTCACCGTTTCAAAGATGGCGCGAATGTCCTCGGCGGTGGGCGTTTTGCCCGAACGCACCAGCTCCTCCGCCACCTGACGGGTCAAAAGCTCGGCGTGACGGGCGTCCATGTCCTTGCCGAAGTTGTCGCGCAGGGCGTCGCGGTACTCCGCCAGCGTGACGGCGTGCTGCTCGAACACCAGCGTGCGGATCGCGTTCAGCGAGTCCGCCATGTTCGCGATGCCGAAGCCCTGCGGCCCGGTGAAGTTGTAATGTGCGCCGCCCTCCTGCATGCTCTTGCCGCGGCCGATGCAATCCTCCACCATGCAGGACTGGAACGGCAACGGACACCGCTCGGCGTGGGCACGGTCGATGGCGTTGTCGGCGTTGACCATCAGCTCGATGAAGTAGAGCATCTGCCGTTTGTAGGCGTCGTAAAATTCGTCGAAGGTTTTCATCGTCGCCACGTCGCCGGTGCGCGGGCCGATCTGCACACCGCGATCCATGCCGTCGGAAAAGACCAGCTCCAGCGGACGGCACATATTGAAGAAGGCGGCGTCGTGCCAGCCGTCGGTTTTGCCCGGCGTCTGCGGCTCGACACAACCGATGATGTTGTAGTTGCGCGCGTCCTCCAGGGTGAGGCCGCGGCTTTGCAGGGAGGGAATGATGACCTCGTCGTTGTAATACGCCGGCAGACCGACGCCGGTGCGCGTGACCTCGGCGGCGCGGATCATGAATTCGTGCGGCGTGCCGTTCCACACACGCACCGAGAACGACGGCATCGGCAGGTGCACATGAATGGTGGCATTCATGCACATGAACGCCATGTCGTTGGTCGCGTCGCGACCCTCGGTGTCCTGACCGCCGACGATGAGGTTCTGGAACAGGCTGTAGCCGGCAAAGCCCTCGGCGGAGGCGGCGTCGCGCACCTTGTTGAGGTCGTTGAATTTGACCCAGATGCAGTCCACCAGCTCCTGCGCCTGCTCGCGGCTGATGCGGCCGGCGTCCAGGTCGGCCTTAAAATACGGATACATATACTGATCGAAGCGGCCGGGTGAAATGGAGTGGCCGCTGGATTCGATCTGCAGCAGCATTTGAATGAACCAGAAGGACTGGCACGCCTCCCAGAAGGTACGTGCGCCCTCGCCGGGGACGCGGTCGCAGTTTTCGGCGATGCGGAGCAGCTCGGCGCGACGGGTGGCATCGGCGCAGGACGCCGCCTGCTCCCGTGCCAGTGCCGCGTAGCGACCGGCGTAGGCGATGACGGCCCGGCACGACAGAATGACCGCCGTGAGGAAGGCGTGACGCGAGGCGTGATCGGCGTCCGACACGTGCAGAGCCGCCAGCGCCTCCTCGGCCTCGCGAATGATGCCGCGGTAGCCGTGCGCCAAAATCTTGGCATAGTCCACCGTGACGTGACCGATGCCGTTGTAGAAGTAGTTACCGGGGGTGAAGATGTTGTGCTCCATCGCCAGCCGGGTCTCCGGCGCCATGTAGGCGGTCGCCAGCTCGCTGGTGGTTTTGCCCTTCCAGTACGGATACACGCGGCGCAGGGCGTCCTTGGTCTCCTCCGCGATGTAGAAGGGGTCGGCGGAGCGGGTGGCGACGGTGTCGAACTCCGCCTCCAGCCATTCGTAGGAATATTCGGGGAACACCTGACAGCCGCGCGGCGCCTTGGTGGCACTGCCGACGACCAGCTCGCCGGGGCGAATGGTGATGGGCAGACCCTCCAGAATGTGCGCGAACGCCTTGGCGCGGCGCAGAATGATCGGCTCGCCCTCCGTTTCGCGGTAGGATTCGGTCAACAGCACGGCGCGGTCGGCCTCGATCTCCGGCATTTTTTCAAACAGGTGCGCGATCAGCGCCGGGATCCGCTCGGTGCGCGGAATATCGGCGGTATAGTAAGACGACATGGGACAGTCCTCCTTTTTCTCTGCCTCCAGTGTATCGCAAAACCACACCGTTGTCAATAGAAAACCAATAAAAAACAGAAAAAATAACACAAA
>CAYQBP010000013.1:9900-17969 GCA_964415745.1 uncultured Eubacteriales bacterium | reverse complement strand
CCTCCTACAAAATAAAAAATGCGCCTACCGAAGTAAGCGCACAAAAACACAAACTCCGATAGTCGCCAAACTAACCTCATGTGAAACGAATGCAAAAAAGCACAACCACACAAGCGGAATTTGCGTTTTATCAAATTCGACAGTGTAGTTTTGCTCAAAAAGGATAGAGTTATTCCATAAGCACACACCCGTTTCACACATATTCAGTTAGTTTGGCATATCTATCATAGTCCTTTTTTGCAAAATAGTCAAGAACTTTTCTGAAGCGGGAGCGCGTTATCGTTGTCTGAAGAATTTTCATGGTGATAACTGTCAGAAATTTTCAAAAAAGACTTTTTTTCGAGTAAAAAATACGATATACTATAAAGAGTATACAAGATGTTGCAGGAAAGGGTGAAACACGATGGCACAGACCTATTCCGTTTCTTTGGAAAAGATTATCCGGGAGCTGTCGCTGGAGGTCATCTATTTGCCGCAGGACGGCGAAGCACGACAGATCACCAGCGCCGAGGTGAATCGTCCCGGTCTGGGACTGACCGGCTATTTTGAATATTTTGACAGCTCGCGTATTCAAATCATCGGTAAGGGCGAATACGGCTATCTGGAGGGCCTGTCGCCGGAGGTGCGTGCCGCCAACGTGGACGCATTGCTGGCGCACACGTCCTCACTGCTGGTGGTGACGCGCGGCCTGGAGGTTTTGCCGGAATTTGTGGAGGCTTGCCAAAAATACGAGGTGCCGTTGCTCCGTTCGGCGGATACGACGTCGGCGTTTATGGCGGCACTGATCGCCTTTTTGAACGTACAGCTGGCGCCGCGTGTGACACGTCACGGCGTGCTGGTGGAGGTTTCCGGCGAAGGCGTTTTGCTGGTGGGCGACAGCGGCATCGGCAAAAGTGAAACGGCGATCGAGCTGGTGAAGCGCGGACACCGTCTGATTGCCGACGATGCCGTGGAAATCCGCCGGGTGTCCTCCAAGTCACTGGTCGGTTCGGCGCCGGAAAACATTCGTCACTATATCGAGCTGCGCGGTATCGGCATTGTCAATGTGCGGCGCATCTTCGGTATGGGCGCTGTGAAAATGACCGAAAAGATCGACATGGTGGTTCAAATGGAGCCGTGGGATAATAATAAGGTGTACGACCGCATGGGGCTGGAAAGCGAATACATGGATATTCTCGGCATCACGGTGCCGATGCTGACCATTCCTGTTAAGCCGGGAAGAAACCTGGCTATGATTATCGAGGTTGCCGCGATGAACAACCGTCAAAAGAAGATGGGCTACAACGCGGCGCACGAGCTGATGCAGAATCTCGGCATGGTGGATGACATTCCGGAAAACGAGCATCACGATCCGCAGGTATATTACTAAAGGAGCTGGGGCATGAGTAACTATTTTCAACCGGTTGCCGACCTGCATACGCACACGCTGGTTTCGCCGCACGCGTACAGCACGCTGACGGAAAACGCCACGGCGGCGGCAGAGCTGGGCTTGCTGGCGATGGCGACCACCGACCATGGGCCGCGGATCGGCGACGGCAACCATCTGTGGCATTTTACCAGTATGCCGCGGCTTCCCCGGCAGGTTGCCGGTATTCGGCATTTGTGCGGTGCCGAAGCCAATGTTTGCGGCTTTGACGGGTCGCTGGATTTGCCGGACGGAGCACTGGAGGCGCTGGATGTGGTCATCGCTTCCATGCACGACGGAATCATGCCGTACGGCAGCTGTGAGGAGATCACCGAGGCGTGGCTTCGGGTGGCGGAAAATCCGCTGGTGGACATCATCGGCCATTGCGGATCGCCGCAGTACACATTCGATCACGAAGCCGTGATCGCCGCCTTTGCCAAGCACGGCAAGGTGGTGGAGATCAACGAAGGAACATTCCACGTGCGGCATAAATCGCTGGAGAACTGCGAAGCCGTTGCCCGGCTGTGTGCCAAGTACGGGGTGCGCGTGGCGGTCAACTCGGACGCGCATTATCTGGCAGAGGTAGGGCGGCTGGACAACGCCGTGGCGTTGCTGGAAAAAGTGCGGTTTCCGAAAGAGCTGATTGTGAACGGCAGTCGGGAACAGCTGGAAGCCTTTTTGCAAAGTAAACATTTGACATTGTGATTTGGGAGGAATCGTGATGGTGAAGATCGGTGTAGACCTCGGCGGCACCAACATTGTTGCCGGCGTGGTGGACGAAAGCTATCGGATATTAGCAAAAGCGTCCTGCAAAACGTATGCGGCGGAGCGTTCTGCCGAGGAGATCATGCAAAGCATGGCACAGCTGTGCCGCGAAGCGGCGCAGAAGGCGGGTGTGTCGCTGTCCGAGGTGTCCGGCGTGGGGATCGGGTGCCCCGGCACCTGCAATACGCAAACGGGTATCGTGGAATATGCGAACAACCTGCGCTTTGAAAACGTGCCGGTGGCGGCGCGCATGAATGAATTGCTGCAGCGTCCCGTATATATTGGTAACGATGCCAACGCCGCCGCGCTCGGAGAAGCGTTGGCCGGTGCCGCCAAGGGCGCCAACAGCTGTGTATGTATCACCCTGGGTACCGGTGTCGGCGGCGGTGTGGTCATCGACCACAAGATTTACGAG
Organism: uncultured Eubacteriales bacterium; assembly: GCA_964415745.1. Lineage (GTDB taxonomy): Bacteria > Bacillota > Clostridia > Oscillospirales > Acutalibacteraceae > RGIG3009. Next base: position 15,384 of record CAYQBP010000013.1, on the reverse strand, counting down.
GGCTGTAACTACGCCGGTGCCGAGTTGGGACACACCGTAATTCAAATGAACGGTGAGCCGTGCACCTGCGGCCGTAACGGCTGTTGGGAAACGTATGCCTCGGCGACGGCGCTGGTGCGGCAAACGCGGCACGCTATGGAGATGCATCCGCGCAGTCTGATGTGGAAGCTGACGGGTGGCAAGCTGGAAAACGTGAACGGCGTCACCGCCTTTGACGCCATGCGCGCCGGTGATACCGTGGGTGCCGCCGTGGTGGATCAGTACATTGATTATTTGGCGTGCGGTGTCATCAATGTGGTTAATATTTTTCAACCCGATATTATTTGCATCGGCGGCGGTATCAGCCGTGAAGGGGATACCCTGCTGGTGCCGTTGCGCGAAAAGGTGACGCTGGAGCGTTACAGCAAATTCTGTAAGCGGCAGACTAAGATCGTCGCGGCTGTGCTGGGGAATGACGCCGGTATTATCGGCGCGGCGTATCTCGGCGCATAACGCAGAGGAGGATTACCATGAACCAATCGGAGCTGGCAAGACAGTTGCGAGAGCTGGGCTGCGAGGTGCGGGAGCGAGAACCACTGTCCGCACACACAACCTTTCGGATTGGCGGTGCCGCCGACCTGATGGTAACGGCGCAAAGCGACGAACAGACAGCGCAGACGGTGCGCTTGTGCCGCGAAACGGACACGCCCCTGCTGGTTCTCGGAAACGGCTCCAATCTGCTGGTTTGTGACGAAGGTGTGGAGGGCGTCGTGCTCCGCCTGGCGGCAGGGTCGCCAGGCTGGGTCATTCGCGGAACCCAGGTGACGGTCGGCGCCGGTGCTTCGCTGGCAAAGCTGTGCATGGCGACGGCTGATGCCGGGCTGAGCGGTCTGGAGTTTGCTTATGGGATCCCCGGCACGGTCGGCGGCGGCGTTTATATGAACGCCGGTGCTTACGGCGGTCAGCTGGCGGATGTGATCCGCACCGTCACGGCGCTCCTGCCGGACGGGAGCCCGGTGGAGCTGTCCGGTGATGAGCTACACTTCGGCTATCGCCACAGCGTGTTTATGGAGACCGGCGCGATCGTGTTGTCGGCAACACTGAACCTGACCGTCGCCGAGCCGCAAGCGGTACACGCGGCGATGACGGAGCATTTGAACCGGCGGCGCGAAAAACAGCCGTTGGAATATCCCAGTGCCGGTAGCTTTTTCAAACGGCCGGAGGGACATTTTGCCGGTGCGCTGATTGAACAGTGCGGCCTGAAGGGGCTGACAGTCGGCGGTGCCCAGGTCAGCGAAAAGCACGCCGGATTTCTCATCAACCGCGGCGGCGCTACCTGCGCCGATGTGCTGCGGCTGAGCGACGAGGTGACGCGACGGGTCAGGGAGACGTTTGGCGTGTCGCTGGAGCGTGAGGTACAGCTGGTCGGACGGTGACCGGGATCGGTCGCAAGGAGGACGACATGTCATTTTCATCGGAGATCAAAAAAGAATTGGCGGCGCTTCCGAATGAAGCCCCCTGCTGTGATGCTTCGCAAATGTACGGCATGGCGGAGCTCGGCAGGTCGTTTTCGCTGTCGGGGATTTCCTGGCAGACCGAGCACGAAGCGGCGGCAAGCCGCTATGCCGACCTGCTGAAAACGGTGTGCGGCGTTGCGCCGGAGCGTACCGAGCCGGCCGAGGACAAGCCCGGCATGTTTACCGTGTCGGTGCCCGCCGATGCCAGAAAGCGCGTGCTGGAGCGGTTCGGTCATGACGGCTCGGAGCTTACCCGACGTCTCAATCGCGCTGTTTTGGAGTGCGAGTCCTGCGCCGCCGCTTTTTTACGGGGAGCGTTTTTGGTGTGCGGTGCGATCACCAATCCGCAGGTCGATTATCATTTGGAGTTCAGTGTTCCTTACCTCAACCTCAGCCGTGACCTGATGGCACTGCTGGGCGAGCTGGGGTTCCATGCACGTACGGTGCGTCGCAAGGGAGATTATGTTATCTATTTCAAGGAAAGCGAGCAAATCGAGGATTGCCTTACCCTGATGGGGGCAACCAACGCCTCACTGGAATTGATGAATGTAAAAATCGTAAAAAGTATCCGCAACAAGGTCAACCGTGCCGCCAACTGCGAGACCGCCAATTTGGATAAAACCGTGGCGGCGGCGTTGGTACAGGCGGAGGCGGTGAGGAAAATCGAAATGCTCCGGGGGCTGGAGTCACTGCCGGAGGAGCTGCGCGAGCTGGGTCGGTTGCGAATGGAAAATCCGGAGCTTTCCCTGCGCGAGCTGGGCGAGCTGTTGGAGCCGCCGATCAGTCGATCGGGTGTCAACCATCGGTTTCAGCGCATTTTGAAGATCGCCGATGAGCTTTAGTATAGGAGGGCATCGCCGTGGCGTTTGCACACCTGCACGTTCATAGTGAATACAGCCTGCTGGACGGCGCCTGCCGTCTGGACGGGCTGATCGCACGTGTCAAGGAGCTGGGGCAAACGGCGGTTGCCGTAACGGATCACGGGGTCATGTACGGGCTGGTGGAGCTTTATAAAGCCGCCAAAAAAGCGGGGATCAAGCCGATTCTCGGCTGTGAGGCGTATGTGGCGCCGCGCACGCGGCACGACCGACAGCATGGGATCGATAACGAGAATCACCATCTGGTGCTGTTGTGCGAAAACGAAACGGGCTATGCCAATCTGGTGCGGCTTATCTCGGCGGCGTGGACGGACGGCTTTTACGGGAAGCCGCGGGTGGATCGTGAGCTTCTCGCTCAATATCACGAAGGCCTAATCGCGCTGTCGGCGTGCCTGGCGGGTGAAATCCCGACGGCGCTTCGGCAGGGCGATTTGGAAAGGGCGCGACGGCTGGCGCTGGAATACCGCGATCTGTTCGGAAAAGAGAACTTCTTTTTGGAGCTGCAGGATCACGGACTTGCCGAACAGCAGACGGTCAACCGCGGTCTGCTTCGCCTGTCGCGTGAAACGGGAATCCCGTTGGTGTGCACCAACGATGCCCATTATTTGACGCGCGCCGATGCGGAAGTGCAGAAGGTGCTGCTGTGTATTCAGACAAATACCACGGTGGACGAGCCGAACCCGATGGCGTTTGAAACCAACGAATTTTATATAAAATCCGAAGAAGAAATGCGCGCGATGTTTCCGGAGTGTCCCGAAGCGATTGACAACGCGGCGCGCATTGCCGAGCGATGCTGTGTGGAGCTGGAGTTTGGACACACCAAGCTGCCGCACTTTGATGCGCCCGGCGGCGACAGCACGGCGTATTTCCGTCGGCTGTGCTACGAGGGCTTGCAACGCCGGTATGGGGACACGCCCGATCCGGCGACGGTTCGGCGGCTGGAATACGAAATGGAAACCATCCAGCGGATGGGGTACGTGGATTATTATCTCATTGTCAACGATTTTGTGCAGTATGCGCGCGAGCACGACATACCGGTCGGTCCGGGACGAGGCTCCGGCGCCGGCAGTCTGTGTGCGTATTGCATCGGTATTACCGGGATCGATCCGATCCGGTATCAGCTGTTGTTTGAGCGGTTCCTCAACCCCGAACGCGTCAGCATGCCGGACTTTGATATTGATTTTTGCAACGAAAAGCGTCAGCAGGTCATCGAGTATGTCATTCGCAGGTACGGTGCCGATCACGTGGCGCAGATCGTGACCTTCGGTACGTTGGCGGCGCGGGCCGCCATTCGTGACGTGGCACGGGCGCTCGGCCTGCCGTATGCGGTGGGCGACACGGTGGCAAAGAAGGTGCCGTGGGAGCTGAATATGACGCTGGATAAGGCACTGGCGCAGTCGCATGGCTTGAAGGAGCTGTACGATACCGACGATCAGGTCAGGCGACTGGTCGATATGGCGAAAAAGGTGGAGGGTATGCCGCGCCACGCTTCGACTCATGCCGCCGGAGTCGTCATTACCGCCGATCCGGTTTCGGAGTATGTGCCGTTGTGCCTCAACGGCGATTCGGTGGCGACGCAGTATACCATGACGGCGTTGGAGGAGCTGGGGCTTCTCAAAATGGATTTTCTGGGTCTGCGAAACCTGACGATCATTGACGACGCCTGTCGTATGATCCGCGAGTCGGCGGACCCGGCGTTTGATATCGAGGCGATTCCGCTGGATGAGCCGGCGGTTTACCGAATGCTGTCGCAGGGCAACAGCGACGGTGTGTTTCAGTTTGAATCCGCCGGCATGAAGCGCGTGCTGACGCAGCTCAAGCCGGATCACTTTGAGGACCTCATCGCGGTCATCTCGCTGTTTCGCCCCGGCCCGATGGATTCGATTCCGCGCTACATCGAAAACCGGCATCACCCGGAACGGGTGACGTACCGGCACCCGTTGCTGCAGCCGATTTTGAACGTGACCTACGGCTGTATCGTTTATCAGGAGCAGGTCATGCAGATTTTCCGCGATCTCGGCGGCTATTCGCTGGGACGTGCCGATCTGGTGCGCCGCGCCATGTCCAAGAAAAAGCACGACGTCATGCAACGCGAGCGGGAAATCTTTTTACACGGCTTAACGGACGAAAACGGCGCGGCTTCGGTGGAGGGATGTGTTCGCCGCGGCGTGCCGCAGGCGGTCGGTGAAGCGATTTTCGAGGAGATGGCGTCCTTTGCTTCGTACGCCTTTAACAAATCGCACGCCGCCGCGTATGCGATGGTGGCCTATCAAACTGCCTTCTTGAAGGCAAAATATCCGCGTCAGTACATGGCGGCACTGCTCACCGGTGCACTGGATAACGGCAAGGTGGCCGCCTACATCGGAGAGTGTGAGCGGCTGCGGATACGGGTGCTGCCGCCGTCGGTCAACGAAAGCGAGGCGGCGTTCACCGTGGTGAACGGCCATATTCGCTTTGGTCTGCTGGCGGTCAGAAATTTGGGCGGCGCGTTGATTCGCGAGCTGGTGCGTGACCGCGAGGAGAACGGCCCGTTCACCGGGTTTTATTCGTTCTGCCGCCGCATGGTGCGCCATCGGGAGTTTAATCGCCGCGCCCTGGACAGCCTGATCCGTTGCGGCGCACTGGACGGGTTGGGCGCCAACCGCCGACAAATGCTGGAATCGGCGGCACTGGTGCTGGATCGGCTGGAGGAAACGGAGCGGCGCAATCTGGATGGCCAGCTCGGCTTTTTCGATCAGGGCGACCTGTCGGACGGCGGCGAGCCGCCGTTGCCGAACGTGCCGGAGCTGCCCTACGAGGAGATTCTGGCTATGGAAAAAGAGGTGTCGGGTCTGTATTTGACCGGACATCCGCTCAAGCCGTATGAACCGCTGTACCAACGGTTACACACCGATCGCAGTGATCGGATTCTTGATAGCTGTACCGAGGGAATTCCCACCGGCGAGGGTGACTACGCCGACGGACAAGCCGTGCGTTTGCTCGGTATGCTGGGCCATGTGCAGACCAAAGCAACACGCAACGGAGCGCAAATGGCGTATGTGACGCTGGAGGACTTGTACGGCTCGCTGGAGCTGGTGGTGTTTGCCAAGGTGCTGGAGGCTCATCGACCG
>CAYQBP010000013.1:6716-9800 GCA_964415745.1 uncultured Eubacteriales bacterium | reverse complement strand
CGGCAAGCTGATGCGGACACCGCAAAGCCTGTGGGTGACACCGCATCCGGTGCTGATCGGCGAGCTGGAACACGTTCTCGGAAAAGAAAATGTGGCCAAAATGTGCTGAAAAGTGTACAAATTTTGAAAATCTGCCGTTTTTGCTTGCTATTTTGGAAAACGACGTATATAATGGGATATTGACCCAAGAGGAAAAGGAGATATTCGGTTATGGCTATTAAAAAGATCGCCGTCTTGACCAGTGGCGGCGACGCTCCGGGCATGAACGCCGCAGTACGTGCTGTTGTGCGTACGGCGTTGGGCAAGGGCGTGGAGGTATATGGTGTATATCGCGGCTACAACGGCTTGATTCACGGCGACCTGGTGCCGATGAACCTGCGTAGCGTTTCGGACATTATCCACCGCGGAGGCACGGCGCTGTATACGGCGCGCAGTCCCGAATTCTGCACCGAGGAGGGTATGCAGAAGGCGGTGAACACCTGCAAGCAGTATGGCATTGAGGGCCTGGTCGTTGCCGGCGGTGACGGCTCGTTCCGCGGCGCACAGGACCTCACCCGGCACGGCGTTCCGTGCATCGGTTTGCCCTGCACCATTGACAACGACATCGCCTGCTGTGAGCAGACGATCGGCTACGATACCGCTTTGAACACCTGCATGGAGATGATCGACAAGCTGCGCGATACGTCGCAGTCTCACGACCGTTGCAGTGTGGTAGAGGTCATGGGGCGGCACGCCGGCTATCTGGCACTGAACGTCGGTATTGCGGTGGGTGCCACCAGCATTTTGGTGCCCGAAATGCCGTACGACTTTGACCGGGATATTTTGGCTCGGATGAAAAAGACGTCGGCCACCGGCAAAAAGCATTTCATCATCATCGTGGCGGAAGGCATCGGACACGTGGTTGAGCTGGCCGACCGCATCGAAAAGGAAACCGGCGTGGAAGCACGTGCTACCATTCTCGGTCACGTTCAGCGCGGCGGCAATCCCACCGTGCGCGACCGCGTGCTTGCCAGCCAGATGGGCAATTACGCCGTAGAGCTGTTGCTGGCAGGTCAGAGCAATCGCGTCGTTACGATCCAGAGCGATCACCTGACGGATTATGACATCGAAGAGGCTCTGCGGATGAAGAAGCCGTTTGATAAAGAGCTGTTCCGCATTGCACACGAAATTTCCATTTAATTTTTTGCAAAAGGATATTGACTTTTTGCAAAAATGCGGTATAATATACCAGTAGAAAACGAAGTAGAGCGCCCGCTCTCACCTGCAGATTTTGTTCTCGACAGGTCGATATGCTCCATCCAAACCGGTGGTAAATCGCGCGGGCAGCTTTCTGCCCGCGTTTTTTATGCAGTAAGAGGTGGAGGTGTTTCCCCATAGCAACCAAGGAAATACAGATCAATGAACAGATCCGCGACAGCCAGCTTCGCGTTATCGGCGAGGACGGCGCACAGCTGGGTATCATGTCCGCGCAGGAAGCGTTGACTTTGGCAGAGGAAAAGGGCTTGGATCTGGTCAAGATCGCTCCTGCCGCCACGCCGCCGGTTTGCCGCATCATGGATTACGGCAAATATCGGTTCGAGCAGGCGAAAAAGGAAAAGGAAGCACGCAAAAACCAAAGACAGGTCGAAACGAAGGAAATTCGCTTGTCGCTCAACATCGACGTGGCGGATTTCAACACCAAGGCCAAGCACGCTTTGCGGTTTTTGCAGGACGGCAACAAGGTCAAGGTTTCCATTCGTTTCCGCGGCCGCGAAATGGGGCATCCGGAGATCGGTTTGGACACCATGAAGCGCTTTGCCGAGGTATGTGCGGAAACGGCGGTTGTCGAAAAGCCGGCTAAGATGGAAGGCCGTAACATGCTGATGTTCCTGGCACCCAAAGCTGCCAAATAACAAGGTAAACAAATTAAGGAGGATATTGTCATGCCCAAAATCAAGACTCACAGCGGCGCTAAAAAGCGTTTTAAGCTGACGAAGACCGGAAAGGTCGTCCGCGCCCACGCCTACAAGTCCCACATTCTGAACAAGAAAACCACCAAGCGGAAGCGCAATCTTCGCAAGACCACGACCGCTGATGTGACGAATGTGGCTCAGGTCAAGCGCCTGATCCCCTACAAATAATTCGAAAGTTCGGAAACGGAGGAACTGAAACATGGCTCGTATTAAAGGCGCAATGATGACGCGCAAAAGAAGAAAAAAGGTATTGAAGCTCGCCAAGGGTTACTTTGGCGCCAAGTCGAAGCTGTTCCGCACTGCGAAGCAGGCCGTCATGAAGTCCGGCCAGTATGCGTATGTCGGACGTAAACAGCGCAAGCGCGATTTCCGCCGCTTGTGGATCACCCGTATTTCAGCTGCGGCCAAGGCGAATGGTATGAACTATTCCACCTTTATGAACGGCTTGAAGAAAGCCAACATCACGCTCAATCGCAAGATGCTGGCTGAGCTGGCAGTTTCGGATGCCGCCGCGTTTGCAGGTTTGGCAGAAAAGGCCAAGGCTGCCTTAAATTAAGCTCGATTTGCGCCCGCCGGCATCGCCTGCGGGCGCTGTTATCATTCTAACGGACAGAAGGAAGGCGTCGATGTTGGAAATTACCAGTCGTGACAATCGCTTTGTCAAGGAATATCGCCGCCTGTCCGAGGAGGCACGGTTTCGCCGCGAAAGCGGTCGGTTTGTCGTCGAGGGTGCGCGCCTGTGCGCGGACGCGGCACAAACCGGTGTTCGATTGCCGGTGGCCTTCCTCACCGCCCGTGCACGGGAGCAGTATCCGGAATATACGGCGGCAGTCGTTCAGGCGGCCGATACGGTGTACGAGATACCGGAGGAGCTGTCGCGGCATTTGGCCGACACACGCACGCCACAGGGCGTTTTTTGCATCGCCGTGTTACCGGCGTTGCCGGAATCCGCGGAATGTCTGCCGAAGCGCGGCTGCTTTGCCGCGTTGGAGCAGGTACAGGATCCGGGTAATTTGGGAACGATCATCCGCACGGCGGAGGCGTTCGGCCTGTCGGGGCTGTTGCTGTCGGACGGCTGCTGTGACCCGTATAGCCCCAAGGTGTTGCGCGCCTGCATGGGCGGTACGTTCCG
>CAYQBP010000013.1:0-6616 GCA_964415745.1 uncultured Eubacteriales bacterium | reverse complement strand
GCCGGGATTGTTTTTTGGGAAATGGTGCGAAAGGGCGGCGTAGCTCATGCGTGAAGAAGCCCTGTACTGGATATGGCTTCAGCGCGCTGTCGGCGCCGGCAGTGCGGTTACGGCGCGGTTGCTGAAGGAGCTGTCCACGGCCGAGTCGGTGTATGCGGCCGACCGTGCGACACTGAAGAAGCTCGGTGTTCGCGGCAACGCCTTGGAGGCACTGTGTCGCAAGGACTTGCAGGCGGCACGGGTGCAATACGAGCGCAGCACCGAGCTGGGCTGGATATTGACTTTTTCGGACGAGCTGTATCCCGAACCGTTGCGTCACCTGTATTCACCGCCGTTGGTGCTGTACGGTAAGGGACGCGTTCCCGATTTTCGGGAAACGGCGGTGCCGGCGATCGCTGTCGTCGGTACGCGCGATTGCACCGAATACGGTGCACGTGTTGCGGCGGCACTGTCCGCCGGCCTTGCGACGGCCGGCTGTCCGATCATCAGCGGCGGTGCCCGTGGAATTGATCGTGCGTCGCACGAGGGAGCATTGTTTGCCAAGGGAACGGCCGTGATTTTACAGGCGTGCGGACTGGACGTGAATTATCCCGCCGCCAATCGCGATTTACGGCAACGGGTGTTGGACAACGGCGGAGCCGTTATCACGGAGTTTGCGCCGGGAGCTGAGACGAATCGCGGTAATTTTCACATTCGAAACCGCTTGATTAGCGGATTGTCTCGCGGCGTGTGCGTGGTGGAGGCACCGCGTACCAGCGGCGCGCTGATCACAGCGCGCACGGCACGGGAGCAGGGCAAGGACGTTTTTGTGGTGCCCGGCCGTGCCACGGATCGAACCAGTGCCGGTTCGCACGCGTTGATCCGCGAGGGCGCGATACTGGTCACCGATCCGTCGGATATTTTATCGGAATATCCGCAGTGCTTTAACAGCAAAATGATAGAGGCGGCCAACGGCGCTCAGGCGGCGTATTATGACCGCGAAAACGACGAACCGCCGTTACTGCAGGTGGCAGACACCGCGGCACGCCGATCGTCCGTTGCTTCGACCGCTGTTCCGGCTTCGGAGCAGCCGGAGGGAGCTCCGATGGACTGTCCGACGGGCGTCAGCGATTCTGCCCGGCGTGTGTACGAGGCGGTCAAGGTAAGTGAGCTTTCGGCGGAGGAGCTTTGCGAGATTCTGCAGATGACTCCCGGCGAGGTGTTTGCCTCGCTGACTCAATTGGAATTGTTCGGGTGCATGGAGTGTTATCCCGGCAAGCGATATCGTGTCAGACGGATCTGACAAAAAAAGAAAGGGTAACAGGTGACAGCATGGCAACGTTGGTTATTGTAGAATCTCCTGCAAAAGCCAAAACGATACAGAAATATCTCGGCCCCGGTTACGAGGTCGTTGCTTCGATGGGGCATATTCGCGATCTGCCCAAAAGCCTGCTGGGCGTGGACGTCAAAAACGATTTTAAGCCGCGGTACGTCGACATTGCCGGAAAATCGGCGCTGATTCGCCACCTGAAGGAGCTGGCGGCGCAGAGCAGCGGCGTGATTCTGGCAACCGACCCGGACCGCGAGGGCGAAGCGATTTCGTGGCACCTGGCGCAGCTGTTGAAGGTGGATTTGGACGCGAATAACCGCGTCACATTTAATGAGATTACCAAAAGCGGAGTTCAGCAGGGCATGAAATCGCCGCGCAAGGTGGACATGGACCTGGTGAACGCACAGCAGGCGCGTCGCGTTTTGGATCGCCTGGTGGGATATCAGATCAGCCCGTTTTTGTGGAAAAAAATTCGCAAGGGGCTGTCGGCCGGACGTGTGCAGTCGGCGGCGGTCAGCTTGGTGGTGGATCGCGAAAACGAGATCCGCGCCTTTGTCAGCGAGGAATACTGGACGATCGATGCGTTGCTGAAGGCCGCCTCGACCGAAGCCCCGTTTACGGCGCATCTGTATAGTGCCGGCAAGGGGAAAATCAAGATCGAAAGCAAGGAGCAGGCGGAGGCAGTGCTGGCGGAGATCCGCCCGGCGACCTTTACGGTGTCGGCTGTGAAAAACGGCGTACGAAACGTATCGCCGGCGCCGCCGTTTATCACCTCGACCATGCAGCAGGAGGCCAGCCGCAAGCTGGGCTTCACCTCGAAGCGCACGATGAAAGCGGCGCAGGAGCTGTATGAAGGCGTCGAGCTGGGCGATATGGGCGCCATGGGTTTGATTACGTATATGCGTACCGATTCTCTGCGTGTGTCGGAGGACGCCCGTCGTGAAGGAAACGAATACATTCGGCAACGGTATGGCGAGCGGTATTTGCCTGAAAAGGCACGGTACTATAAGTCGCGCAAGGGGGCACAGGATGCCCACGAAGCGATTCGTCCCTCGGTGCCGTCGCTGGCTCCGGAGCAGGTCAAGCCGTTCCTGACGAGCGACCAATATCGTTTATACAAGCTGGTGTGGGAGCGATTTATTGCCAGCCTGATGGCGAACTGCGTGCAGGATACCTGCCAGGTGGAGATCGCGGCAGGCAAGTATGTGTTTAAGGCGTCCGGGTATCGGGTGCGGTTTGACGGCTACACGACGCTGTATGTGGAGAGCCGCGATGAAGAGGATAAGACCGACGGTGCCCTGCCGTTGCTGACGGTGGGACAGGTGCTTTTGTTGCAGGATTTGCAGAGTGCTCAGCATTTCACACAGCCGCCGGCACGGTATAACGAAGCGACGCTCATCAAGGCGATGGAGGAAAACGGCATCGGTCGCCCTTCGACGTATGCGCCGACGATCAGCACCATTTTGACACGGGAATACATCGAACGGGAGGGGAAGGCGCTCAAGCCGACGGCGCTGGGCGAGGTAACGACCCAACTGATGAAGGAGCAGTTCCCCGAAATCGTCGATACCGAGTTTACCGCCAATATGGAGCATCAGCTGGACGAGGTGGAGTCCGGTGACTGCGATTGGGTGAAGATGCTGCATACTTTTTATCAGGGCTTCGAGAAAACGCTGGCCAAAGCCGAGGAGTCGCTGTCCGGCGAACGGATTCCGGTGCCGGAGGAAACCAGTGAGGAGCTGTGCGATAAATGCGGCCGGCACATGGTAATCAAAAGCGGTCGGTTCGGTAAGTTTTTGGCGTGTCCGGGGTATCCCGACTGTAAAAACACCAAGCCGCTGATCAACCGCACGCCGGGCGTTTGTCCGAAATGCGGCGGAGCCGTCGTGGCTAAGAAGTCGAAGCGCGGTCGTGTGTTTTACGGTTGCGATCAGTATCCCCGGTGCGATTTTGTCACCTGGAACGAGCCGACGGCGCAGACGTGCCCGAAATGCGGCAAAACGCTGTTCCGAAAGAAGGGACGCAGTGCCGGTATGGTGTGTCTTGCCGAGGACTGCGGTTATGAGCAGGCCGGTCGGGGGAAATCCGATGAGTGAGCGTATTACCGTACTCGGCGGCGGTCTTGCCGGCTGTGAAGCGGCATGGGCTGTCGCCAATGCCGGCGTTCCGGTTACCTTGGTGGAAATGAAGCCGCTGAAATACACACCGGCACATCATTCCCCGGCGTTGGCGGAGCTGGTGTGCTCCAATTCGTTAAAGGCCGCCCGTCTGGAAAGTGCCGCCGGTCTGTTGAAGGAGGAAATGGCGCGTCAGGGCTCGCTGTGTGTGGCGGTGGCGCGGTCGTGCGCGGTGCCTGCGGGCGGCGCGCTGGCAGTGGATCGGGAGCGGTTTTCCGACGAGATCACACGGAAAATCACGGAGCATCCGTATATCACCGTGGAGCATCGCGAGGTGACGGAGCTCCCGAAAAGCGGCATTACCGTGGTAGCAACCGGGCCGTTGACCTCCGATGCGCTTGCCGCGGATATCGTACGGTGTCTGGGCGACAGCCTGAGCTTTTACGATGCGGCGGCACCCATCGTGACCGCCGACAGTGTGGATATGTCGGTGGCGTTTCGCGCGTCACGGTATGACCGCGACGAAAGCGGCGCCGGTGATTATATCAACTGTCCGATGAATAAAGAAGAATACGAAGCGTTTCATGCGGCGCTGACGTCGGCGGAGCTGGCACAGCTTCACGAATTTGACAAGTCGCGCGTGTACGAGGGCTGTATGCCGATCGAGGTGCTGGCCAAGCGTGGAACGGACGCGATCCGCTTCGGCCCGATGAAGCCGGTCGGTCTGCGCGATCCGCGCACGGGTCACCGTCCGTGGGCAGTGCTGCAGCTGCGTACCGAAAACGCCGACGGAACGCTGTATAATTTGGTCGGGTTTCAAACCAACCTGAAGTTTTCCGAACAAAAGCGCGTGTTTTCCATGATCCCCGGCCTGCAAAACGCGGAGTTTGTGCGATACGGTGTCATGCACCGCAACACGTTTTTGGATTCGCCGCGGTTGCTGACACAGGAGCTTCGCTGTCGGCGGCTTCCGCACCTGTTTTTTGCCGGACAGATGACCGGCGTCGAGGGGTACATGGAATCGGCGGCGTCCGGTATTCTTGCCGGAAAGAATGCTGTGCGTGCCATACAGGGCGGCTCGCCGTATCGATTGCCCCCGGAGACCATGATGGGGGCGCTATCGCGGTATATCAGTGATGAATCCGTTCAGAGCTTCCAGCCCATGGGGGCCAATTTCGGCATATTGCCGCCGCTTGATCGGCCGATTCGCGACAAGCGGGAGCGCTACGCGGCGTTGTCCGCCCGTGCGCTGAGCCAGTTAAAGGAGGTCGTATTATGCGAGTGATTGTAGATGCTTACGGCGGCGATCATGCGCCGCAGGAGGTGCTTCGCGGTGCACTGCAGGCGAGAGATGCCTACGGCACCGAGCTGGTGCTGGTCGGCAACGAGGACGAGCTTCGTCGTCTGGCGTCCGAGCAGGGACAGTCGCTGGAGGGCGTGGAGATCGTACATACCACCGATGTGATCGGCATGAACGATGCGCCGCGTTCCATTCTGCGCGAGCATAAGGACTGCTCGATGGCGGTGGGCTTGCGTCTGCTGGCAAACGGTGGTGGCGATGCCTTTGTTTCCGCGGGAAGCACCGGCGCCCTGCTGATGGGTGGCACCTTTATCGTCAAACGGATCAAGGGTGTTTCGCGAGCGGCGCTGGCGGCAATCATGCCGGCAGGAGGTCGCAAAAAGCCGTATATGCTGTTGGATTCCGGCGCCAATGCCGATTGCCGTCCGGAGATGCTGGTGCAGTTTGCTCAGATGGGCAGTCTGTACATGACGCATTTGTTTAACGAGGGCGAACCGGCCACGGTCGGCCTGCTGAACGTCGGCACCGAGGAGCATAAGGGCGGAGAATTACAGCATGAGACGTACGCCCTGCTTCAAAACAGCGAATTGAACTTCATCGGCAATGTGGAGGCGCGTGACGTGCCGGGCGGTGTTGCCGATGTGGTGGTGGCAGACGGATTTTCGGGCAATGTACTGCTTAAGAGCATTGAAGGCTCGGTCAACATGGTCATGGGAATGATCAAAACCGTCTTTTACACCAATGTGCTGACCAAGCTCAGTGCCTTGCTCATCAAGCCGCACCTGAACGGGCTGAAGAAGAAAATGTCCACCGCGGAATACGGCGGCGCACCGTTGCTCGGTGTGTCCAAGCCGATCATTAAAGCACACGGAAATTCCAAGGCATTGGCGATCCAGAACGCAATCCGCGTTGCACAGGAATTTGCCGAGGCCGGTGTGATCGAACAGATCACGGCGCAATTACAGAAAGGAGCGACCCCTGCAGATGGTACTGCAACAACTGATACGGTTGCTGACGGATCGGTACGGCTGTGACCCGGAGGATGTCACCATGTCGGCGCTGCTGGACGATTTGAACATTACCGACGACGAGCGGTATGAGCTGGCGTCGTTGCTTTGGGAAATGTACGTACCGGCACCGTGGCCGGAGGAGCTTCCGGCGCTGGAAACGGTAGAGGATTTGGTCGGATTGATTGAGGATCAAATGGGGTGATGAGAATGAAGGAAAGCACACGAATCATGATGGAGCGCATCGGCTACGCCTTTCACGAGCCGATGCTGTTGGAAAATGCGCTGACCCACTCCTCCTACGCCAACGAGGGGAATCGCGGACTGAAAAGCAACGAGCGCCTGGAGTTTTTAGGAGATTCGGTGCTGGGCTTCATTACGGCCGGCTATCTGTTCCGTCACGGTTCGGGGCAGGAGGGCGAGCTGACGCGGCTTCGTGCCTCGCTGGTGTGTGAAAAGGCATTAAGCTCCTATGCCCGTAAGCTGGGGCTGGGCGAATGTCTGTTGCTGGGTCACGGCGAGCTGCGTAACGGCGGCGCCGATCGTCCGTCGATTTTGGCGGACGCGTTTGAAGCGGTCATTGCCGCCATTTATCTGGACGGCGGACTGGCTCCGGCGGAAACGTTTATTCTGCCGTATATTCAGGAGGAGCTGTCCCAACAGCGGCGGCCGCAGTTTAAGGATTACAAAACCCTGCTGCAGGAGATCGTTCAGCAAAATCCCGAAGAACAGCTGGCGTATCGGCTGGTATCCGAATCCGGGCCTGACCACAACAAGCAGTTTGCGGTGGAGGTGTGCCTCAACTCCAACGTGATCGGTTCCGGTCGCGGACGCAGTAAAAAAGAGGCGGAACAGCAGGCGGCGCGCGAGGCGCTGAAGCTGA